>CAYUJP010000101.1:0-5065 GCA_964445055.1 uncultured Alistipes sp. | reverse complement strand
AAAAAGAGTATCAGCGTGCTGAGCGACTTGTCGCCGACAAAATCATCTCGGCCAAGGAATTTGAGCAAGCTACGCTGAACTACGAGACGGCCAAGAGTGCCTATCTGGCACAAGCAGCTCATGTAACAGCATCGGGGGTGAGTGTTCCGGCTGCCATGGGCGGATTCATCAAGCAACTACTCGTGTCACAAGGAGAGTATGTCACCGTCGGTCAGCCGATAGCCACCATTGCCCAGAACCGAAAAATACAGTTGAAGGCGTATGTTCCGGAACGAGAATACAAAAACCTTCGTACGGTGAATGATGCCAACTTCAAACCTGCCTACGACAACGAAGCTCTCTACAAACTTTCAGCATTGAATGGACGGTTGGTATCCTACGGCCGCAGTGCCACGGAGAATGGAGGTTTCATTCCTGTGGTCTTTGAGTTCGACAATGTTGGGGACTTGATTCCCGGCAGTTTTGTGGAAGTTTACCTGCTAAGCAACAACTCCACAGAGGCACTCACCGTACCTTTGACTGCAATTACCGAGGAACAAGGCCTCTATTTTGTCTATATTCAAGTCGAAGATGAGGCCTTCCTGAAACGGCAAGTCACCTTGGGAGCAAACGATGGCGAGCGCGTAGAGATTTTGCAGGGTGTCGCTGAGGGTGAACAGGTTGTTACACACGGTGCTTACAACATCAAACTGGCATCGACCTCAACCGCCATTCCTCATGGTCACACCCACTAATATGCGATGAATCTATGCTGAACAAAATCATAAAATTCTCACTCAACAATCGGTTGATTATTCTGATTGCTGCAGTGTTGTTGATGTTGGCAGGACTACACACCGCCAACACCATGGATGTGGATGTCTTTCCCGATTTGAATGCCCCCACCGTCGTTGTGATGACCGAGGCCAATGGTATGGCACCCGAAGAGGTGGAACGACTCGTCACCTTCCCCGTAGAGACAGCCGTAAATGGTGCTACGGATGTACGTCGTGTACGCTCCTCCTCCACAACAGGTTTCTCTATTGTGTGGGTAGAGTTTGATTGGGGCACAGACATCTATCGTGCACGGCAAATCGTCTCCGAGAAGATTGCCGTGGTGAAGGAGTCACTCCCCGCCAATGTTGGAAACCCCACATTGGGACCGCAATCGTCTATCTTAGGTGAGTTGATGTTTGTCTCGCTAACCGCAGATAGCACCTCCCTACAAGAGTTGCGGACCATTGCCGATTGGACCATTCGTCCTCGACTTTTGGCTACAGGAGGTGTAGCACAGGTGGCCGTGATGGGTGGCGAAATCAAGGAGTATCAAATACTGCTGAATCCTGACAAGATGCGCCATTATGGGGTCACACTCGATGAGGTCTACACTACGGTACAAGACATGAATCGAAACGTGGCGGGAGGCATCCTCTACGAATATGGCAACGAATTTATCATTCGTGGCATCATCTCTTCTGACCAAACAAGTGCATTGGGAAACACTGCGGTGAAAGCCACATCGGGTAAGACCGTGTTGCTCAACCAAGTTGCCGAGGTGAAAGTGGGCAACAAATCGCCCAAGATGGGTGTTGCCTCGCACGATACCAAACCTGCGGTTATCGTCACCATCACCAAACAACCGAACACCAGCACCATCGAGCTGACAGAGAAGATTGACAATGCGCTATCGGATTTGAAGAAGACCCTGCCCGAGGATGTGCAACTCTCGACAGATATCTATCGTCAGGAGCGTTTCATCAACAGTTCTATCGACAATGTCAAGGAGTCGCTCTACGAGGGCGGTCTATTTGTGGTGATTGTGTTGTTCCTCTTCCTGATGAACGTACGCACTACCATCATCTCGTTGGTAACCATTCCGCTGTCGTTGGTCGTCTCTATCTTGGCGCTACACGCCATGGGGCTAACCATCAATACCATGAGTTTGGGTGGTATGGCTATTGCCATCGGCTCGTTGGTCGACGATGCGATTGTGGATGTGGAGAATGTTTTTCGACATCTGCGCGAGAATCGCAACCGACCCAAAGCGGAGCAACTGCCTACCCTGACCATCATCTACAATGCTTCGCGGGAAGTGCGTATGCCGATTCTGAACTCGACACTCATCATCGTGGCAAGCTTTGTACCGCTCTTCTTCCTCTCAGGCATGGAGGGTCGTATGCTGATTCCGCTGGGTATTGCCTTCATCACTGCGCTGTGCGCCTCGACCTTGGTAGCATTGACACTTACACCCGTACTGTGTAGCTATCTGTTGGGCAAGGAGAAGCAAGACGAGAAGGTGAGCAAAGAACCCTATGTATCGCGCACGCTCAAAGAGGGGTATGCCAAGTTGTTGCGCGGAGCTATCGCGCACAAACGCGTGGTATTCTACATCACTGGTGCGTTGTTGGTTGCATCGCTTGTTGTCTTCTTCAATTTGGGACGTAGCTTCCTACCTCCCTTCAACGAGGGCTCTTTCACGATTGGTGTGAACACCCTGCCGGGTATCTCGTTGGAGGAGTCGGACCAAATCGGGCGCAAAGTGGAGGAGTTGCTGCTCTCGGTACCGGAGATTCAGACTGTCGGACGCAAGACGGGACGTGCCGAGTTGGACGAACATGCACTTGGCGTAAACAACTCGGAGATTGAGGCGCCCTTCACATTGGACAAGCGAAGCAAAGAGGAGGTCATGGCCGAGGTACGTAACAAGCTAAAAGTCATACCGGGTACCTCCATCGAAGTGGGAGCACCTATCACACACCGTATTGACGCGATGTTGTCGGGTACGCGTGCCAACATCGCCATCAAACTCTTCGGTACGAACTTGAACACCATGTACAGCCTTGGCAATCAAATCAAATCGAATATTCAAGATATTGAGGGATTGGCCGACTTAAATGTCGAGCAACAAGTGGAGCGTCCTCAGTTGCGCATCACCCCCAAGCGCGACATGTTGGCAAAGTACAAGGTGTCGCTTCCTGAATTTGCCGAGATGGTGCACGTACTCCTTGCCGGTGAAGTGGTGTCGCAAGTATACGAAGGAGAGAAGTCGTTTGACCTCACGCTAAAGGTAAACGATGCCAGCCGTGCCGACATAGAGAGCATTCGTAACCTTACGGTCGATGCAGATGGGCAGAAAATACCGCTAAGTAATTTGGCTGACATCACCTCATCGATGGGTCCCAACACCATCAACCGCGAAAATGTGGCACGTAAGATTGTCATCTCTGCCAACGTGTCGGGACGTGACCTGCTGAGTGTAGTCAACGACATCAAACAGCGCATTGACGAACGTATAAAACTTCCCGAAGGATACCATGTTGAGTATGGAGGACAGTTTGAGAGTGAGCAGGCAGCTTCGCGCACGTTGCTCGTCACCTCACTATTCTCTATCCTTGTCATCTTCTTGTTGCTGTTCAATCAGTTCAAGAGTGCCAAGCAGTCGGCCGTTATCCTACTGAATCTGCCTTTGGCTATCATTGGTGGAGTCTTCGTCATTTGGGTAACGGGAGGTGTAGTGAGCATCCCTGCCACCATCGGTTTCATCTCGCTCTTTGGTATTGCTACACGCAACGGCATGTTGCTCATTGCACGCTACAACGACCTTCGCACGGAGGGCCTTTCGGTTTCGGAGAGTGTGATGAAGGGGTCGATTGACCGTTTGAACCCGATTTTGATGACTGCATTGACCACTGCCCTATCGCTCATTCCATTGGCTGTCAGTGGAGACCTGCCCGGCAATGAGATTCAGAGCCCGATGGCAAAAGTTATTTTGGGTGGATTGTTGACATCGACCTTACTGAATGGATTTTTAATTCCAATCATGTATCTGCTGATGAATCGTAACACCTCGATATCCACTCCGGAACTGACTAAAATTGATGACTGATTATGAAAAGAATCGGATTAATCGTAGCGTCGCTCGGGCTATGTATCGGAACGCTACAAGCACAGAATAGCATTACAGATGTACTTCAGAGCATCGAGCAGAACAACACCTCGCTAAAAGCATTGAAAGAGGGGTTGGAGGCTGAGAAACTGAGTAACAAGACAGACATCTACCTTCCCGGACCTGAAGTTGAATTCAACTATTTGTGGGGCGACCCCTCTATCATCGGCCATCGTACCGACATACGCGCCACACAACAGTTTGACTTCGCCACGGTTTCAGGCCGAAAGAGAAACGTTGCCAATCAGCAGAATGTACTCGTTGACCTGCAATACAAAGCAGAGCGTATCGACGTGCTTTGTCAAGCCAAACAACTCTGCTTGGACCTGATCTACTACAATGCCTTGATGGAGGCATTGCAGATTCGGCAAGAATATGCACAGCAGATTGCCGCAGCACAACAGAAACGTGTGGAGAGTGGGGATAGCAATCAACTGGAGTTGAACAACGTAACCCTGTCGTTAGCAACCATTGAGGGCGAGATGACCCGCATTGCGGCAGAACGCAACGCCGTGCTATCGACCCTTGGTCGATTAAATGGAGGCGAGGCCGTGGAGATGTTACAGAATACATTTCCTGAGGTCAATGTTCCGCTAAGTTTCGAGGCATGGTACGAAGAGGCTGAGGCAAAAAGTCCGCTATTGGCATACGTCAAACAAGAAGTTACCCTCTCAGAGAAGCAGGTGTCACTCAGTCGGTCGTTGCGATGGCCGGCACTCACGGTAGGCTACATGAGTGAGAAGACCACCGATCAAAACTTTCGAGGGGTGACGCTCGGTCTGTCAGTTCCCCTGTGGGCAAACAAAAACCGAGTACGACAAGCCAAGACGGCACAACATGCTGCCGAGCTGAAGGTGGCCGACACAAAGTTGCAGTTCTACAATCAGTTGGAGATTCAGTACAACAAGACCGTCGATTTGCAACGCGTTGCCAATACGCTTGAACGGTCGCTTGCGCAGGCCAACAACTGTGCTTTGCTCAAGCGAGCCTATGACGAAGGTGCTATCTCGGTGCTGGAGTATCTGGTACAGATGGGGCTCTACTACGATGCAGTAAACCAGACGTTGGCTGCAGAACGTGACTTCCAGAAGGCATACTGCGAACTGACTTCCGTCGCATTGTAACACGACAAACGAAACT
>CAYUJP010000100.1:2795-5111 GCA_964445055.1 uncultured Alistipes sp. | reverse complement strand
CAACCGTAGCAGAGTTTTTTCAGGCATGGTAAGAAAAGAGCACCGCTTCAATCCACAGACATTAACCTACGAGGTGATTACCGCTCCGTTTCGGCTTCGCACCTATCGTCTGTTGCGAAAAATCATCGTTGGATTTATTGCTATATCGATACTTAACGCACTGTTCTCCTACTTCTTCTATACCCCCAAAATCTATCACATCCATCGTGCAAATCAGAAGTTAGCGTTCAAGTATCAAATCTTGCAAGACCGTCTCAGTGCCTCCGAGCGCAAGATAGCGGAGATTCGTCATCGCGACCAATCGGTCTATCGTGCCCTCTTCTCGACAGATACCCTTCATATTGACGGTATCTACACCGAATATCCCAGCGAGAAGTATCAATCGATGGCCGATGACAACTATTCGTCGCTCATGATTGACACATGGAAGCAGCTTGATGCCTTTGCTCGGCAACTCTATCTCGAATCGGTCTCGTTTGATCAGTTGCAGGTGTTGGCAAAAAACAAAGAGAAACTTTCGTCGGCAATACCGGCCATCTGGCCCATCGACCGCAACAAGTTGCGCAATGGTATCGGTGCCTTTGGCATGCGCCGTCATCCAATCTATGGCCGTTACATCATGCACAAAGGAATCGACTTGGCGTGCAATGTGGGTGACGATGTCTATGCCACCGGTGATGGTATTGTCGAAAGTGTCGACCTAAGTCGTGCCCACCACGGCTATGGCACATTCATCGTCATAAACCACAAGTTCGGCTACAAAACACGCTATGCTCATCTGGATAAGGTTCATGTCAAGAAGGGCGACCATGTAGTGCGCGGACAACTCATTGCCGATGCCGGACGTACGGGCGGTGTCACAGGGCCTCACCTTCACTACGAAGTGATGTACATGGGTCAGGTGGTCAACCCCATCAACTACTTCAACAAGGACATGACGTCCGAAGAGTACAATAAGATTATGGAGGTCGTTCATGAAACGACACTCGAAACAGATTGATTATGGCCGATACATCTGATTTCTCGCACCTCCGTCGGCGCAAAGCCTTGCGTAACAACCTCACCCGCCTCTTCATTCAAGTGTTGGTGTGGGTAGGTGCAGCTGTGCTCTACTATCTCATCTTCTCTCTCTTTGCCGACACCCCATTGGAGTATCGGCTCAAACACTCGACCGATGAGTTGCGGGCAGAGTACAAAATCCTCTCTGCACGGTACGACTCGCTGAGCCGTGTGCTCGACAATATCACCGAGCGCGATCGCAACGTCTTTCATATCCTCTTCGAATCCGACCCCTACAACTTCGAAGATGAGTACAACTCCGACCGCTGGAACCACTACGAGGAGTTGCTTGAGTACTCTACATCACAACTGCAACACCGTTTCGAAGATCAGTTACAGCAACTCAGCGATGCTACGCAGGAGTTGCAACGCTCTTACGACAAGATGCTCGCATCGGTCGATAGTTGCGCCTACCGCAACCACCTGCCGGCAATACAGCCGATTATCAACAAGCAACTCACGTTGCTCACAACATCCTATGGCATGCGTATCAATCCTTTCCAGAAGGTGATGCGTTCGCACCAAGGAGTCGACTATGCAATTCCGATTGGAACCAGTGTCTTCGCCACAGCCGATGGTGTCGTCAAGGAGGTGTCGTTGCGCAACAGCACGTTGGGCAAGACGGTTGTCATCGACCACGGTCGGGGCTACGAAACGCTCTATGCACACTTGAATGATGTGAAGGTTTCGTATGGACAACAGGTGCGTCGTGGTGACATCATCGCTCGCTCGGGGAACACCGGACTCTCGCTTGCTCCGCATCTGCACTACGAAGTGCGTTGCAACGGCATGCGAGTCGACCCCATTCACTACTTCTTCATGGAGCTGTCGCCCGAAGACTACTATCGAATGATGCGCATCGCACAAGCGGGCATGCAGTCGTTCGACTAACGATATCCCTATGCAAATACGACTCATTCTATCTGATTTCGACGGTACGCTTGTCGATACGCGACAGGCAAACTCCCTGGCCTACTGCACAGCGTTGCAAGAGTTTGGCTATCACATCACGGCTGAGGAGTATATGCGCCACTACTACGGCATGCGTAGCAACGAGTTCTTGACGCATTTCGGGATTACCGATGCTACGGAGCAAGAGCGCATCCGACAACGCAAGATTGCCATCTATCCCTCCTTCTTCGATACGTTGCGACTGAACGAACCCCTGTGGGGATTGTGTCAACAGTTGCGTCGGCAGGGAGGTCTGGTGTGGATTGTATCGACAGGCAGTCGCGAAAATATCGACAATGCCATGCG
>CAYUJP010000100.1:0-2695 GCA_964445055.1 uncultured Alistipes sp. | reverse complement strand
GTGGTCAACACACGCTCGTAGAGGTCGCGTGCTGCAGCGTGCAGAATGGTTCCAAACATAGGACTATCCACCTCGTCAACCAGCTCGCGCTCTTCATCAAGTTTGGCAATAGACTTGAAATAGAACCGCAACGGACAAGCAATGTAGGCCGAAAAACTACTGGGGGAGAATCGATACTCCGGTTGCTTAGGGTCGAGGTAGCGTTGCAACTGTTCCCACACTTTCCCCTCCTTGGCAATTACGATAGGTTGTTGCTCATCTTGATTGACATCGACCGTCACATAGGTGCGGTGTAGCCGGATAGGCGTCTCAAAGTCGAGTTGATAGATGTAGTGGCTCTGCTCACCGGTGCTTTTGTCGTCGGTGTGTGCGCTATAGAGCATGAATACCTGTTCGGCCCGTTGCACCAATCTGTAGAAATAGTAGGCATAGACTCCTTCGTGGTGTGTGGGGGTGGGTAGATTGAACGCTGCACGAAGGTTGAGTGGAATGAATGAGGCCTGTGAGATTCGATTCCCGGGGAAGTTGTCATCGTTCATTGAGAGCAAAATCACATTGCGGAAGTCGAGGTTGCGTGTCTCCAAAATACCCATCACCTGTAATCCCTCCAAGGGCTCTCCCTCAAAGGGAACACTCACCGTCTGTATGTGGTGACGTAACAGGGTGGTATAAATGGTGGGGGTAAGCTCCACATCGCAGGCATCGAGCGAATTACGCAATTTGCGCAACTGCTCGGCAATTACGGCCAAGAACTCCACACGTTCTCGCTGTTTCGCACCCTCGTAGGGAGTGCGTGCCACTAATTCGATTACCTGCATCAGGTAGTCCGACAATGCTTGCCACCCTTTGGCAGGTCGAAATACCTGTGCAAGTAACGGACTCTCGGCAAACTCGTTTGCAGCGACATAGATGCGTCGCTCCTTGCGGATGCGTTGCTTCAACTCATCGTTTGCTTGTGGTGCCTCCTGTTGTAGGTAGGGGTGCGAGAGCAACCCTTCAACATCTGTGTGGTAGAAAAGTGCCTGCTCACCCTCTCCACGACAATGGCTTTGTAACTCGATGAGTCGTTCCAAAAATACATAGCTGAGCGTCGACCGCAACGGATAGCCCATCGTGACATTTACCTTGCCTACATCTTCAGGCAATGCATAGAGTAGTGGCATCAGTAGATTCTCATCGGTGAGCACAATGGCCGTCTGTTTGTCCAGCGGAATGTGCTGTTGCCGCAACGTGTTGAGAATTTGCGACACATATTTGCATTGTGCCACATTCGATAGTGTTGATATCACCTCCATCTCCTCGATGTGCGAGAAGTTGTCATGCGAAAGTTCTGCGACAGCAGGGTAGCGCACGATGTTCTCACGCACAAACATACCCGCCTCCTGTTCGGCGTTCTTTACATAGTAGTCATCGTAATCCCAATAGAAGTCGCTGGGCGTATTGCGTTGCAGGTGGTCGAAGAGTACACGTTCGCAGGCTGACAAAGCATTGAAGCCTGCCACCACAAAGTGACGCTTCAAATCGAAGGTGTAGGCTCCGCTTCGCAACTTTTCAGCCGCTACACGCTGTATCATGCCCCCATAGGCGATGCCTAACTCTTGTAGACGCGCTCTGAAATCGTGATAGATGGGGCTTAACGTGCGCCATATCTTCAGAAAGCTCTGCTTCTCATCCGAAGTGGTGGTTGTCCCTAAAAAATTCGACCAGAATTGCCGAATCACAGCCAACTGCTCTTCGGTGAGATACGACAAATCGCTCTCAATCTCCTTCAAATCGGAGATGTTGTGAAACAGCGCATCGGCATCGACCAGATATTTATCCACCGTGTCGAAATCGGTGAGTAGCATCTCGCCCCAGAAATAGAATTTGTCGAATGTCTCGCCAGCATGATAGCGCGTATAGATTTTATAGAGCTCGGTCAGCATGCGAATGCGCTCACCACTGTGCAATCCCGACACCTCCTGCATCAGCTCTTCGATCGTCAGCCAGTGAGGTTGCCACATCGGTCGCTCCACAAGTTGCGACAGCGCATCCATGAAGAAATGACGTGCACGTCGTGTAGGGAAAAGAATATAAAGCGACGACAATTGATCGCCGTAACGTTGGTACAAGTCGGAGGCTATCTCCTGTAAAAAACTCTGCATTGCTGTTATCGTTTTCGTTGCAACCTCGTGCGATGTGCCGTCTCAGCCGTTGAGGAGCGTGGCCTCATTGGTGAGTGCCCAGAGGTTAATGCGTTGCAACAGACGTCGAGAGGCGTAACTCCACGTATAACGTGTGCCACCGCGTACACCTCGATACCATGCTATCAAAACAGTCGACCGATCGACCATCCACCGATCACGTATCAAGTAGCAGTGGGTCTCCTTGCGTTCGCAAATCAGCTCCACACGATCGGCCGTAGCCAACAGTTGTTCGTACCGAGCACGATCAGGGGCACTGTAGTGTGCCGCTTGATTGGGACAAGGAATAGCACACCCCAACTGGAGACCGGGTAACTCATCACGCAATGCCACAACGCATGCTGCAGCTGCAAGGTCGAATCCGCAAGCCATACCACTCCAAAAAATCCGTTTTCCTTGGGCATAGAGGTCGCGAATGGTCTTCTCCAACAATGCATCCGCCTCTCCATTGTAGTGGCGATGTCCTGTGAAAGCCACAGCAATTCTTTTTGACTCCTCTTGCACGTGTTTGC
>CAYUJP010000099.1:0-5149 GCA_964445055.1 uncultured Alistipes sp. | reverse complement strand
GGGGCTACACTTAGAAGTTATACTTGATTTGTACGCTCACCCGATTGGCGTGATTCTTCTGGCCATCCATGTTCTCGCGTCGCCCATAGAGATATTCGGCACCTACACTGCAACGTGGGGTGAGGTTGTAGAAGAGATTCCCGAAGATGAAACGTCCGGAGTGATACTCGTCATCGCTGTAGGCACCGTGTCGTCGCTCGATGTGTGCCTCCGAGTAGCCTCCTGCCAATGCGAGCCGATGGGGTAGCAGTGCAATGCGTGCTGCGGCATACCATCCCCACATCGGCATAGTCTGTGCATGGCTCGTCTCTTCGGGGTCGGGGGTGAAGTCATAGCCCTGAGAGGCAAGGTCTTGGATATACTTTGAGATTCCTTCGCCATAGACGCCATTGCCGTAGAGCGTCACCATCTGAGCCAGTTGAATCTGTGTGCTGGCTTGTACACCCCAGCCTAAGAGCGAAGTGTTGCTGTCGAGTGTGCTGTTGTGAAGATAGAGGTTGCGCACGATTCCGGTTGCACGGAAGTGACTTTGTCGCTGTTCACCCCAATTCACCTCGACATACATCGGAAAATCGGGCATGCGTTGGGGAATCGACGCAAAGGTGGTGCCGTAGCTTCCGCTGACTTGTGGCAATTCGGCAGCGACGCCCACTTTCAATCGATTGTTGGCAAGTGCCGTCTCGTAGCGTATCTGAGTCGAGAAGACAAAATTATAGGCATTGGGCCCTTGCGCATCAATCATGTCGGGTGCCGCATTTAGGTCACAGAAGGTGGTGATGTCGCGACCGAAAGTGAATCCCATGAATGACAGATAGGCTTCGCGCAATCGGGGTACATAACTTCCCTGCGAACCACCGCGAAAATCTGACGACACATAGACGATCACCTGCCCCAATGCGCGGGTATTGGCAATGCTTCGCAGATAGATGCGCGAGGTGGTGGCATCCATCGACAGCCGTTGTCGTGAAGCATAGTTGCCCGGAACCGGAATATCCGAGGGCCGAAAATCGATGGAGGTAGGCGAACCATCGAAGTCGTAGCTGGTACGTAGGGCTACATAGCCCCCTATGGCAAGCGAGTAGCGGTTTTGCTTCTGTGCAAACAGAAATAAGGGCTGACTGTCCTGCCGAAAACCGCTTCGCTGTGCTTGACGATTCTCTTCAATGGCAGTTTGCCGGATTCCACGTTGCTGCTCCACCTGTGTCTGCCACTGCATGGGTAGCAGGGAGTCGGTCTCGCTGACCGAAATCATATATACGGTAGGTGTAGCGTTGCCCATCGGTCGTTTCGGCTTGTGTGCATGAGGTTGTGCCGTTGCCACTGCGCATGCAGTTAGGGGCAAAAAAGAGAGTAAAATTTTCCTCTTCATAGGTGCTTGTGAGTTTTACGTTTCGTCACCTTCTCAAACAAGATGTGTGCCAAATCGTATGACCACACCCCCCCCTATGCACCCACTTACCTAAACAACATCTCCCACACCGTTTGGGGCGTGGGAGATGCATTGAGTCTATCGTGTTCGGTTTAGAATCGTACCGCTACATCGTCGTATGCAAAGTAGGCGGGTTGGCTGAATCCGTAGCCGTTGTCGCTCGAACCGGTGATGTTGAACTCTACCATGGTAACAGCGCCTAACGACGACAAATCCCACTTCGTCCAGTTGAGTACGATGTTATCGGGGCCGTTGCAGAGGTAAAATTCGCAGGTGCCACTCACTTCGCTCTCTTCGTTGTAGCCCGTGGCAACCACCTTCACCCAATCGCCATTGCTAATCGAGGCGGTTAGTCCGTTGCCATCGAGATAGGTGCTGACGGCATAGGTCGAGTTCATGACCCACATGTGGTCAATCACACGTGCTTCGCCATCGTAGAAGTAGAGATAGGGCAGGTTGTTCTGACTGGCATAACCGTTGTCGCGATAGCCGTAGTGCATACAGAAGTTCTTCGAACCGTTGTGTCCGCCATAGCCCGTCTTGGCATCCTGATAGTAGACTTCGAGTTGACGGGTGTAATCGGCACCCTCAAGGTCTGTGCTGCAATAGTTCGAGATGGCATGACCGCCACCCCAATAGGCATAGCCTCCATAGTTCTCCGGTGCTTCGGTTGCAAGAAAAGTGTTGTTTGCATCGTTCCAGTTGTATTGAGCCGAAGAGCTGTCGCTATAGAGCAGGGAACCTCCATATTGCTCCGAGTCGATGAGGTCCGACCAGGTGTTGATGGTTACGCCACAGTACTCCAAGGCCCATGGAGTTGCCTTGAAATCGGCATCTTCAAAACTCAGTACACGCAACTCATAGTCTACCGCCTTGACCGACAACTTCGCGATGAGGCTCTTGCCGCTCTTCGATACGAGGCTGATGGCAATCACTCCCTCCTGCTCGGCATAGGTGTTTGCCGCCGCAGGCGCAGTAACCTGCAGGGCATCGTTGGTGTAGCTTACACGCCATCCATCGGGCTTGGCAATCGCATAGTCGGCCACATTGGTCGCTGTCACCGCAAACGACTTGCTTGTTCCCTGTTTGATGCACTGCACCTCATCGCCTCCTTCGATAACAAAAGTAGGTGCCGATGCATCGTAGCGTGCCAATTTGATTTCGGTGTCGTTGCTCAATACGAAAATCACATACTCCTCGTTTGAGGTGTCGACACGCTTGAAGAACGAATCGCCGTCCGAGCCATTGCTACCGTTGGTTCCGTTTTGTCCATCTTGACCTTGAGCAACCACACCGGTCGAGCTCCACGACTGCCCTCCGTCTGTGGAGATTTCCCACTCCTTGCTACTCTCGTTGATGCGCACCTGAGGTGACACCGCATTTGCTCCATCGGCACCATCCTTTGCCGAGGCGCGCACCTTCTCTCCGTTGTCGAGCAGCCACTCTCCATCGAGCGTCCAGTAGTAGACGCCATCGGTATCCTGCTTTACCGACACAACCGGAGCATTTGTACCATTCTGTCCATTGGCGATGGTCGCTGTTTTTCCATCGGAAAAGGCAATGACATAGCCATCGCTATTCTCGGTTACGGAGGTCACAGTCACCTGCTTTTGAAGAGCTTCGACGAGCAAATTCAGCGTCTTGATATCGCTGTTTGCCTGATTTACCTGCTCTTCGAGGGTGGTGACACGGTTCTCCACATCTCCTACGGCGTTCCACAGGTCGCCGTCATCGTACTCGCAGCCACTCAGCGATACGCTCAGTAAAGCTACGGATAGAAACATAAATATTCGTCTCATAGGTTATCAATTAATTAAAAAGTTATACGCACGCCTAACAAAAACGAGAAGCCGTACCTAATATGTGTCAGGTACGGCCTCTCGTTGAATCTCCTCAATGCGCTTTGTCTCTTCGCCTCTCGACTCCACACCCTTCTTTTGCGAGTGGCTGGCGTGGTGGCACATGTGCTTTGGGCACACAGACAATCGTTATCGTGGAATTCGAATCCGACACCTGCGGTTACGTCTCCGTCGTCTTTATCGAGTAGGTTTTCTGACTTGCCTCGTTCATCGCGCCTTCCCAATTGCTGAATCAGTGACTTCGTTGCAATGAACTCTTCTCAAGTGAGGCATACAGCAGCAGGTACTGTTTCGGATTCACACCGAATTCCCTCTTAGTGCCGGATGTGCAAAGACATCTCGACAACCCCGATGGTTGCAAAGGTAATATATTTTTGCGGAGTCTTTGCATCTCTTGTGTTATTTTTTTCTGTGATACAGCGTTTGAATATCGCAAAAAAAGAGTATCTTGTCCCTCGAATCGGTGCTATGTGTACAATAGCACCACGCCTACTAACTTAATTAAGTCAACCATGAAACGACTTTTGTCACTTTTGTTTGTCTTCTCATCGCTTGTCGCTACATCGGCGGCTACTCGTGAGCAGACGGTTTTAAGTCCTAACGGACAACTCTCCATTACCTTGCATCTCGATCGTGAGCTCAGTTTCTCGGTGGCTCTGGATGGCGAGGAGGTAGTTGCCGCATCGCCCATCTCCATGACACTTGCTTCGGGCGAGGTGCTTGGCCAAAATCCGGTTGTGCGTAACGTGCGCCGCAACGAGCAGACATCGCACATTGTGTCGCCACTCTACCGTCAAAGTTCATTCGATACCTCCTACAACGAACTGAATGTGCGACTGAAGGGCGACTATGGTGTGTTGCTCCGAGCATACGACGATGGTGTTTGTTATCGTCTCTACACAGAGCGCGATGCGCAACTTACGATTCTCAATGAGTCGGCACGACTCAATTTTGCCGATGATCCAATCTCCTACCTCACCTACACCCACACAAAACGTCCCTTCGACTCTTCGTTTGAGGGTACCTACACTCGTGCTCCACTGAGTGAGTTCAGAACCGACAAAGATGTGCTCTCCTTCATGCCTGCACTCTTTGAGTTGAGCAAGGGACGAGGCTACCTGCTTTACACCGAATCCGATGTGGAGTCCTATCCGGGTATCTATCTCACTTACGATGCCGAGCAACGAGGTTTGCAAGCCATCTTCCCCGCGGTGCCCGTGCAGACCAAGCCGACCAAACGTTACGAAGATCAAGTGACCGAGCGTGCCGACTACATAGCACGCACTTCGGGTCGTCGACAGTTCCCGTGGCGTATTGTGGCCTATGCTTCCCAAGTTACCGAACTGCCTACCAACAACATGGTCTACCAAACCGCTTCGGCTTGTCGTATAGACGATGTCAGCTGGATTCACGATGGTAAGATTGCCTGGGATTGGTGGAACAATTGGGGCGTTCGTGGTGTCGATTTCCCGGTGGGTATCAATACGGCCACCTACAAATATTTCATCGATTTTGCAGCTGCGCACGGTATCGAATATGTTGCCCTCGATGAGGGGTGGGGCGTACGCGACGGAGATGTCATGCATGTTATTCCCGAAATCGACCTGCCGCAAATCATCTCCTACGCACAACAGAAGCACGTGCGCATCATTCTGTGGGTGGTCTCTAAGGTGCTCGACGACAAACTCGAAGAGGCTTGTCGTTACTATGCCCAACTGGGTATCTCCGGATGGAAAGTCGACTTCATCAATCGTCAGGACCAGGAGGCTGTCGAACGGCTCTACCGTATTGCCGATGTGTCGGCACGCTATCACCTCGTTGTCGATTTCCACGGTGTCTACAAACCTACAGGGTTGCAACG
>CAYUJP010000098.1:3760-5152 GCA_964445055.1 uncultured Alistipes sp. | reverse complement strand
GATATTACCGAAGAGCAGTATAAGGAGTTCTATCGCCAACTCTATCCCATGAGCGAGGAGCCTCTCTTCTACATCCATCTGAACATCGACTATCCGTTCCACCTGACGGGTATCCTCTATTTCCCGAAGATTCGCAACAACTTCGAGATACAGAAGAACCATATCCAGCTCTACTCAAATCAGGTCTATGTCACTGACCAAGTGGAGGGCATTGTGCCGGAGTACCTCACGCTGTTGCATGGTGTCATCGATTCGCCCGACATTCCGCTCAACGTGTCGCGTAGTTACCTACAGAGCGATTCCAATGTAAAGAAGATCTCCAACTACATCACGCGTAAGGTGGCCGACCGTCTGCAAGAGTTGTTCAACAATATGCGACAGGAGTACGAAACCAAGTGGGACGACCTGAAGATTTTCATCCAATACGGTATCCTCACCGACGAGAAGTTTGCCGAGAAAGCACAGAACTTCACCCTGTGGAAGAATACCGAAGGCAAGTATTTCACGGCCCAAGAGTACGAGGAGTTGGTTAAAACCAACCAAACCGACAAGAATCAGAAGCTCATCTTCCTCTATGTCGATGACCCCGTTGCCAAAACCACTGCACTGGAAGCGGCTCATGCCAAGGGCTACGATGTGTTGGAGATGAATGGCTATCTCGACGGCCACTACATTCAGTGGTATGAGTCGAAACATGCAGAGCAACGTTTCGTACGTGTCGATAGCGACATTGTAGAGAAACTTATCGAGAAGGACGAACCGCTGAAGATGTCGCTCTCGGAGACACAGCAGGCAGTACTGCAACCGGTGTTTGAGGTGCAACTGCCTACGGATGACGAGAAGGTGCGCTACCATGTTACTTTTGCTCCGATGTCTGCCGACGAAGCCCCGGTAGTCATTACGCAGGACGAGTTCATGCGCCGTATGAAGGAGATG
The DNA here is from genome assembly GCA_964445055.1 of uncultured Alistipes sp. GTDB lineage: Bacteria > Bacteroidota > Bacteroidia > Bacteroidales > Rikenellaceae > Alistipes. Next base: position 4,216 of record CAYUJP010000098.1, on the reverse strand, counting down.
TCGGCCATGAGCGGAGGAGGCATGAGCCAGTTCTATGGCCAGATGCCCGATAGTTTCAATCTGGTCATCAATGGCAATCACCCCTTGGTTATCGACATTCTTCAGTCGGTGGAGAAGGCCTATGGCGATGAGTTGAAACAGGTCAATGACCAAATCGATGCTGCACTTGCCGATGAGAAGCACTTCGAGGAGAGCATCGCATCGAAGAAGGAGGAGGAGTTGACTGCCGACGAGAAGTCGCAACGCGAGACACTGTCGAAGCAGGTAGTCACGTTGCGCGACCGTCGTAGCGAGCGCTTGCGCGAGATTGGGGGTGACAATCTCACCGCACGTCAGATTATCGACCTTGCGTTGCTGACCAACGGCATGTTGAAGGGAAAGAAGCTCACCGAGTTCATCCAGCGCACGGTTGCCCTGATGAAGAAATAGGCTCCACCTCGCACAGTGTGCAATCTA
>CAYUJP010000098.1:0-3660 GCA_964445055.1 uncultured Alistipes sp. | reverse complement strand
AGGGTCGGGATGCTACGAATCATATATTTGGCAACGATGTCGTCGCTGTCCTCCTCGACATTGCACTTGCAGATTACGGCACGACCTTCGTATTCCTTAGCCAACTCCTCGACGATGGGAGCTACCATACGGCAAGGTCCACACCACTCTGCCCAGAAATCAATGATGACGGGTTGTGTTGTTGCAATCACTTCGTCGTAATTTCCACTTGTCAAAATTTTTGCCATGATCTTGTTTTGATTTTCAGGTTAATATTACTGTTTATCTACATTAATACATAAGCTATCTCATTCCTGTCGAAGAAGTCCGCTAACTCTTGGGTGAGGTTCACCTTCAGCGTCTTCGAGTAGCAGGTGAGCGACACCTTCTCTTGCGGATCGTAGACCTTCACCCACAAGCGGGTCTTCCCCTTCGACTTGCGCACCGCTTGGTTCATCTCTTCGATGAATGAGTGGGTGATGTCGGCAATCGGTACCTGCACATGAATCTCCTTTATCATCTCTTGTAGTTCCGAGAGTTGCATCATCTGTGTAATCCGGAACTCCAACTCTGCCTCATTGTAGGGGCGAGGTTGCACCTTGCCACGGATGTTGAGAAAGTAATTCTCAAAAAGATATTTGCGGAAGTTCTCATAATCCCTGCCGAAGAGGGCAAATTCGTGTGAGCCGTTGTAGCCCTCCACTTTGAATTTTCCCCAAGGTTTTCCACTCTTCGATACCAAATTCTGTACTGCGACAACCATGCCGGCCACCGACACCTCCTGTCCTTTGAGCTCATCCAAATGGTCTAAGTCACCCACCGAATTTTTGCACATGTGCTCGATGATTACTTTGTAGTCGTCGAGAGGGTGTGCCGATAGATAGAGTCCAATGACATCGCGCTCGCGGTTGAGTTTTTCGAGTTGTGTCCAATTTTCACACGTCGGAACAGCAGGCTTGGCGATGTCTACAATGCCGCTATCTCCTCCGAACAAACTCTGCTGCGCATTGTTGCGTTCGCTCTGTATGCGCTGTCCGTAGCGAACGAGTTGGTCCAGAAACGAAGCGCCGTTGTTGCCCTCCGTATAGAAGAACTTGCTACGGTCGAATCCGGCTATCGAGTCAAATCCTCCGGCATAGGCGATGCTCTCCATACATTTGCGGTTCACCACCGAGTAGTTGACACGCTCCACAAAGTCGTAGATGTCTTTGTACATACCGCCCCGCTTTCGTTCGGCAATGATGCTGTCAACCGCCGCTTCGCCTACCCCCTTGATGGCAGCCAGGCCGAAACGTACATCGCCTGTGACATTGGCTGAGAATTGTCGCATCGATTCGTTGATGTCGGGTCCCAACACCCGAATGCCCATGCGTCGACACTCGCTCATGTAGATGGTCAAGGTATCGACGTTGTTGAGGTTGCGACTCAGCACAGCCGCCATGTACTCCGACGGATAGTTGGCCTTCAGATAGGCTGTTTGGAAGGCTACCCACGAGTAACAGGTTGCGTGCGATTTGTTGAAGGCATAGGAGGCAAATTTCTCCCAATCGGCCCAAATCTTCTCGAGCACCTTTGCATCGTGTCCTTTGGCTTGACCTCCCTTGATAAATTTCGGCTTGAGTGCCGCCAACTTATCTTTGAGCTTTTTACCCATCGCCTTACGCAACGTATCTGACTCACCTCGGGTGAAGTCAGCCAACAGACGCGAGAGCAACATGACCTGCTCTTGGTAGACGGTGATGCCGTAGGTATCCTTTAGATAGGTCTCCATCACCGGAATGTCGTAGACTATCGGGCTACGGCCATGCTTACGCGCAATGAAATCGGGTATGTAGTCCATAGGTCCGGGCCGATAGAGCGCATTCATGGCGATGAGGTCCTCAAAGGTTGAGGGTTGTAACTCACGTAGATATTTCTGCATACCCGCTGACTCAAACTGGAACGTACCGACGGTGCGACCTTCGCAGAAGAGACGATAAGTAGGTTTATCGTTGATGATACTGAAATCGTCGATATCGACGGACTTACCCTTGGTTTGCTGAATGTTCTCAACAGCATCTTTGATGATGGAGAGGGTCTTCAACCCCAAGAAGTCCATCTTGATAAGTCCCGTATCTTCGATGACCGACCCTTCATACTGTGTGACCAACATCTTTTCGCCACTCTCCTTGTCATCGGCAGTCGACACGGGTACCCAATCGGTGATGTCGTCGCGACAGATGATGGTGCCACAAGCGTGTACACCCGTACCGCGTACATTGCCTTCAAGCATCTGCGCGTAGCGCATCGTGTCGCGCAGAACGGGGTCGTCCGACTCCGCAGCAGCCTTTAGTTCAGGCACGTAGGCAATAGCATTGGGTAGGTTTAACTTTTGGTCAGGTATCTTGTCGGGAACCAGCTTGCAGAGCCGGTCCGACTCTGCCAGGGGCAATTTCTGCACACGCGCCACATCCTTGATAACCATCTTGGTTGCCATGGTGCCGTAGGTGATGATGTGTGCCACCTTCTCCTTGCCATATTTTTGAGTCACCCAGTTGAGCACGCGCCCTCGTCCATCGTCATCGAAGTCGACATCAATATCGGGCAATGAGATGCGGTCGGGATTCAAAAAACGCTCAAACAGCAAGTCGTAGGCAATAGGGTCAATCTGTGTGATGCCCAAGCAGTAGGCTACCGCCGAACCTGCGGCCGAGCCACGACCCGGGCCGACAGAGACGTTGAGTTGCATGCGTGCCGCCTGTATGAAGTCTTGCACAATGAGGAAGTATCCGGGGAAACCCATCGTCTTCATGATGTGCAACTCGAAGTTGATACGTTCGCGCTGCTCGTCGGTGAGCACCTCGCCATAGCGACGTTTAGCCCCTTCGAGTGCCAACTTGCGCAGATAGTCTGCTTCGAGTTTTATGCGATAGAGCTTGTCGTAGCCTCCCAACTTTTCAATCTTCTTGCGAGCATCCTCCTCCGAGAGTATCACTTTTCCGTTCTCATCGCGTGTGAACTCATCGAAGAGGTCTTGCTCGCTGTAACGTTGCCGATACTCCTCCTCCGTGCCAAATGATGCCGGAATCTCGAAGTTGGGCATGATGGGAGCGTGGTCGATAGAGTAGTTCTCCACTTGATTGCAGATATCTACCGTAGTAGCCATCGCCTCAGGGTCGCTTGCTCCGAATATCGCCGCCATCTCCTCGCGCGTCTTCATCCACTCTTGCTTGCTGTAGAGCATGCGCTTGGGGTCGTCCAAATCTTTGCCCGTTGAGAGACAGATGAGCCGGTCGTGTGCCTCGGCATTCTCCTCATCGACGAAGTGAACATCGTTGGTACAAACCATGCGCACCCCATGCTTCGCAGCCAACTTGCGCAACTGTTCGTTGACTTTCAGCTGCATGGGATATGCCTCGTGATTGGCGCGTTCGACGGTGGCTTTGTGTAGCTGTAGCTCCAAGTAGTAGTCCTCACCGAAGAGCTGCTTGTACCATAATAGCGCCTCCTCGGCACGGGCCATGTCGTCAGCAGTGATGGCACGCGGCACTTCGCCCGCCAAACAAGCCGAACAACAGATGAGCCCCTCGTGATAGCGTTCCAACTCGGTGCGGTCGGTACGAGGACGCATGTAGAACCCTTCGGTCCACGCCTTCGAAACAATCTTTATCAGGTTGTGATATCCTTTCAGATTCTTTGCCA
>CAYUJP010000097.1:0-5160 GCA_964445055.1 uncultured Alistipes sp. | reverse complement strand
CTATACTCCTGTGCGTGCCATGCGCAAGGATGAGATCCGACAAGTGGCTACCGACTTTGGCAAGGCTGTCCGCACGGCACATGATGCCGGATTTGATTGTGTGGAGGTACATGCCGGACACGGTTATCTCATCTCGCAGTTCCTCTCGCCCTACACCAACCATCGTCACGATGAATATGGCGGTTCGTTGGAGAACCGTATGCGGTTCATGCGTATGTGCCTTGAAGAGGTGATGGAGGCTGCTACCCAGTGTAACATGGCTGTGTTGGTGAAACACAACATGGAAGATGGCTTCAAAGGGGGCATTGAGATTCCCGAAAGTATCGAAATAGCCAAGGTCATAGAGTCGTATGGTGTCAATGGCATCGTACTCTCATCGGGCTTTGTGAGCAAAGCTCCGATGGCGGTGATGCGAGGCATCATTCCGCTCTATACCATGAGCTACTACATGGAGTGGTGGTTGCGCATCTTCGTGCGCCTGTTCGGTCGCTTCATGATTAAGCAATATCCCTTTGAGGAGTGTTTCTTCTTGGAGAATGCTCGTCGCTTCCGCGAAGCGCTCAAATTACCGTTGGTCTATGTTGGCGGACTTGTGAGTCGCGAAGGAATTGAACGGGTTCTTGACAGCGGATTCGAATTGGTGCAGATGGCGCGAGCTTTGGTCAACGACCCTGCTTTTGTAAATAAGTTGCGTGAAGGGGACCTTTCGACACGTAGCGAGTGCGACCACCGCAACTATTGCATTGCTCGCATGTACTCCGTCGATATGAAGTGTTGCAAGCAGTGTCCAGACCTGCCACGCAAAATTCAAGAGGAGCTCAAACGCCTGCCCTAACATGAAACGCGACATCGCACCAAACTCGCAGACCGCCCTCATCACGGGTGCAGCACGTGGCATCGGACGTTGCTATGCCGAACGTCTTGCCGCGTGGGGCTATCGGCTCATCGTTGTCGATTGCAATCGCGAGTTGTTGCAACTCACCGCCGAAGCCTTACGCCAACAATTTGCGGTGGAAGTGTACGCCATCGATATGAACTTAGCAACCCTGACCGCCTCGGAAGAACTTCATGCGGAGGTGACTCGAATGGGCTACCCTATTGATGTGCTGATTAACAATGCCGGTATCTTCTCCTACCTCGATTTGTTGCAAACTCCGGTAGAACGCATTGAGCAGATGTTGTTGTTGCACGACCTTACCCTCACAAAGAACTGTCGCGCCTTTGGCTCCGAGATGGTACAACGAGGGCGAGGGTACATTCTGAACATGTCCTCCTACTCGGTGTGGATGCCCTTCCCCGGTATGGCACTCTATACTGCTACCAAGGCTTATGTCCGTTGCTTTTCCAAGGCCTTTGCCAAGGAGGTTGCCGCATCGGGAGTGCATGTCACCGCGGTATGTCCGGCCGGTGTTGCCACCGACCTCTATGGGCTTACGCCCAAATGGCAACACATCGGACGACGATTAGGCGTACTCATATCGCCTGAAAGTTGTGCACGACGCGGGCTCAATGCCCTCTGGCGCGGACGGCGTTGCATCGTCCCGGACTGGTGGAATCGACTTTTTGTTCCTCTCTGTCTGTTTATGCCCGATTGGCTCACACGGTGTGTGGTTCGCATTGCACAACGTTACCAGCGCTAAGCCGTACACCCCCTTTGAGGGTGGGCAAAAACTTTCCGGAAAAGTTTGCAATAACAAAAAAAGTATATACCTTTGCACACCGAAATCGCTTTGATTTCGGCCGAATCATTCGGGGTGTAGCGCAGTCCGGTTAGCGCACCTGCTTTGGGAGCAGGGGGTCACAAGTTCGAATCTTGTTACCCCGACAGAGAGAAGTTCTTATCACGTGCAACAAGCAATTGTTCACTCTATTTTCGGGATGTAGCGCAGCCCGGTTAGCGCGCCAGCTTCGGGAGTTGGAGGTCCCGAGTTCGAATCTCGGTATCCCGACACACTTCTCTTCACGGAGTTACAGACTAAAGGTTTGTGACTCCGTTTTTTGTTTTTACAGATTCGAGCCTTTTCCTCCCGACTTTCTTACCGAAACACATGGATACACTACCTGCGAAGGGAGATACAGACCATTTGCACTATTTTCGAGCTTGTTTATAATTAAAGCCTTCGAGACATCGAAACGCGATTTGTTTTTTTGCAGAAAGGGTTTTGAAGACAGTGGACAAAAGTGCAATCCATGTGGAAACTATCTAACGACTTTTTACCCACCACCGAACAAATAGTCCGAAGATTCGGACACTTTGGCCGTAGTTTCTCATTTACGCTATCTACCTTTGCGACGATGGAAAATTTGTAGCTAACAGACTAAGAATTACCATATATATAATTAATACCAAATGGGAAGCAATATGAAATGTTCTATTTTTTCTCGTGTAAAAGGGAGCCTTCCGCTACTCATGATTACATTGGTAGCCTGCTCCCAGGATTCGACTATCGACTCCGAGATTACCTCGTCGGAATCAATTCATTTTCGAGCCACACTATCGGACGAAACACGTGCCTCGGCCGACCACTCGCTCGATGGCGTAGTGACCAAAATCTTCGCCTCACAGGAGAGCGATCAACCCCTCTATCTGCATCAACAGGAGCGTGCATGGACAATCGATGAGGTTGCAACGCGTGCATCGAAGGTAACGGCGCTCACCACGAATGACGTACTCGGCATGTTTGCCTACAGGTATACTTCCAAAGAGAAGATGAGCACGCCCAACTTTATGTACAATATTGATTTGAGCTACTCCAATACATTGGGAGGGTGGGCTCCTGCAACAGCGTACTATTGGCCCGGCAACAATTATCTGTTGCGTTTTTACGCCTATGCGCCCTACGGCCTTAGCGGTGCCACATTCTCGGGTCGTGATGCAGAAGGAGCTCCTACATTTACCTACACCGATCCAACTGACTGCTCGACACAAGTTGATGTGATTACGGCAGCCTCTGACGAATATCGGGGAGACTCCTATTCGTCTGTAGCCCTAAACTTCCGACATGCCCTCACTGCAATCAGTTTCGTAGCGAGCAAGGATATGCCGGCAGGCACCATTTCGCAAATCTCCATCAAGGGGGTTTATAGCAAAGGTACCTGCGACTTCACAGACAATACCTGGAGCGACCTAAGCACTCCGGCCACCTACACTCAGACATTTAGCCCGGCAGTGGCTGTAGGAGGTACAACCGACACAGAGATTACCTCATCGACACAATATTTTATGATGATTCCGCAGACCCTGCCTTCGGATGCTTCGATTGAGGTTACGTTCACCGATTCGTTGTCGCAAACAGCCCGCACCATTACCTACGAATTGACAAATGCCACATGGCAAGCCGGCAAGTGTATTGTCTATCGCATTTCGTCGAGCAGTGCCTCTGTAGAGCCGATTTTCGAGGTCAGCTGTACCTCCGACTCGGTGGACTTTAACGGAGGAAGTACCAACTACAGTGTAACCAGTTACATCAACGTAGCACAAAGTGGTTCGGAAACACGGAAAGTCGCTGCGGCATGGACCGCCCAATTCTACGACTATAACGAAGCGACCAAGGAGTACGACACCGCTATCTCACAACCCTCGTGGTTGACCGCTTTCACATCGTCGGGCAATGGAGCGGCATCGACACAGACCTACACGGCAACTTTGGCAGCACAGACAGGTATCTGCGACAAGTCGCACGCCGATGATTTAAAGAATGCTACCCCATGTGGCACGAAGGATGCTCCTTACGACTTGGCCATGTACACCGTTGATGGCAAAGCCCAAACGGGACTCACAACCGCCAACTGTTATGTAGTGGCTGCTTCGGGTTACTATGCGGTGCCGTTGGTTTATGGCAATGCACTGAAGAATGGTGCGACCAATGAGGTGGCATATCATCCGGGAGGAACAACATCCGACATCTATTTGGCCACCTTTGTCAACCATCTCGATGCAGATATTACGGCTCCTTGTCTGCAAGATAATGCGAATGTTGTACCCGACCATGCCGAACTTCTGTGGAACGATGTATGCACCGGATTTATCACTGTCGACTCGGAACTTTCGACCAAAAGTGTCACCGTAGACGGTGCGACAAAGGAGTTGAAGTATCTTACTTTCTACGTTCCGAAAACGTCTATCAAACAGGGAAATGCTGTGGTAGCCGTGAAGGATGCATCGGGGAATGCCCTCTGGAGTTGGCATATCTGGGTAACAAACGACAAGATTGGCGAGACCAAGACGGTCTATAACCACATCGGTGAGACGTTTGACCTGTCGCCCGTCTGCCTCGGCTACTGCGATGGTGAGGTCTACGACTATGCCGCTCGCAGCGTACGCGTGGTCTTCACACAGAGTACTACCGGAAAGACCGAGGAGTTCATCCTCAAACAATTAGCAGCCATCGACGACCACGTGGGAAACAACACCTTCTACCAATGGGGACGAAAAGATGCCTTCCTGCCCGGCCTGTTGGATGAGGAGAGTCGTAAAACTTCGGAAAAGCCATCGTACAACGCCTCCGGTGCACTTGATAAAGCGTGGACATATCAGAAAGATGACTCCAATACTATTGGTACGGGTATTGCATCTCCGACTTCATTCTTGAAGGTCGAAGATGGCAGACCGTATAAGACGAATTACCGCAACCTATGGAGTGCTAAAAACACGGCAACCAGCCCAAGTTCAACCCAGCCGACCGATGTAATTATCAAGACTGTGTACGACCCTTGTCCTGTAGGTTTCCATGTAGCTCCGGTAAACACCTTCACGGGATTCTCTACGACCGGTAATGCGACATATAATGTTGCCGAGTTGAACGCTGAGAGAAGCTCCGGTAATGGTTGGGACTTCTATTGTAAGTTAGACAAAGATCCCTCCGGGGGTACGATTTTCTTCCCTGAATCGGGTTTCCGTAGCATGGAAAGTGGTACTGTATATTCTATCTTTGTAAATGGACGTGTATGGACAGCCATTCCATACTCCGATGTTCAAGGATGCTACTTCTACTACTACTCGGGGCACGTGAATGTACGCGAATTCAACTACCAGGCTCAAGGATTCACCGTATGGCCTGTTAAGGATACCGAGGGAGTAAGCTATATGGCTAAATAGCTAAAAGTATTCCGATTTCGAGCCTTGCCGAATGAGGTAAAAGCAACGAGGGGTGATGGGTC
>CAYUJP010000096.1:0-5163 GCA_964445055.1 uncultured Alistipes sp. | reverse complement strand
GTCTCATCAGTGAAGCAATGGTGATGGCCAACAACCCTTATGGAGAGTATCTGTTACGAATTGCCGACCACAAGCTAAACTAACACACACCGAGGATGAAGGTGACAAGAACGCATATCGAGGGGGTAGTCATCGTTGAACCCGATGTATTCGGGGATGCACGTGGTCACTTCTTTGAGAGCTACAACCAAAAACGTTTCGACGAGATGGTATGTCCTGTACATTTTGTACAAGACAATGAGTCGCGTTCCACCTATGGAGTAGTGCGAGGATTGCACTTTCAACGGGGAGCGTATGCGCAAGCCAAATTGGTACGCGTAGTAGAGGGGATTGTGTGGGATGTGGCTGTGGATATTCGTCGCGGATCCCCCACCTTCGGACAATATGTAGCCGTAGAACTCACCGCAGAAAATCGGCACCAGATCTTCATTCCACGAGGTTTTGCCCACGGATTTGCCGTACTCAGCGAAGAGGCTATTTTTCAGTATAAGTGCGATAACTTTTACACCCCATCGGCCGAAGGTGCTATTGCATGGAACGATCCACAATTAGCTATCAATTGGAGATTGCTTCCCGAAGAGGTCATACTCTCCGACAAAGACCGACATCATCCGACGCTTGCCCAATGTGAAGAATTGTTTGACTATACTCTCCACGACCATGCATAATATCTTAGTGACAGGTGCTAACGGACAGTTAGGGTGCGAGATGCGTCTACTGGGGGCAACCTCGCTCACCAATTGCTATCACTATGCTGGCAGAGCCGAGTTGGACATCACCGATGAACGTGCCGTACGGGAGTTTGTCAGCGATCATCACATCGACATCATGGTCAATTGCGCGGCCTACACACAAGTCGATTGTGCGGAGAGCCATCGCGAAGAGGCGCAACGCATCAACAGCGACGCGGTGGGATTGCTGGCACGCGTAGCAGCCGAAGCCGATGTTACCCTATTTCACATTTCGACGGACTATGTGTTCGATGGCGAAACGACTACACCTTACACCGAAGCAGACACTCCTCACCCCATGACAGTCTATGGAGCGACCAAACGGCAAGGGGAAATTTTGATTGAGCAAGAAAGATGTAAGTCTCTCATTATCCGCACATCGTGGCTCTATTCTGAGTATGGGAATAATTTTCTGAAAACGATGCTACGTCTCACCGCCGAACGAGATGAGGTACAAGTAATATCCGACCAAATGGGAACACCTACCTATGCAAGAGATTTGGCTTGTCTGCTATTTGGATTTATTGAGCAAGAACGTTATATCGGACACGAAGGACTCTACCACTATAGCAACGAAGGGATCTGCACATGGTATGATTTCGCTTGCGCCATTGCACGAGAGGCTCATCGCACCGATTGTCGTGTTGTACCTTGTTGTACAGCAGCGTATCCATCGGTGGCGCGACGCCCTGCCTATTCAGTACTCGACAAAGGCAAGATAAAACAGACATTTGGAATTGAGATACCTCATTGGAAAACGTCGTTACAACAGTGTATAAACAGATTACAAGCAGAAGAAATTCACGTATAATCAAATCAATCTAAAAGTATCTATCATGAAGAGAGTATTTCTTGTAGGTTTGGCACTCTTGTGTGTAGGCACACACGTCGAGGCGAAGAAGTACAAGCAGGCAGCTCGTACCTCAAAGAACGTCGTCATTGCACACCGAGGTTTTTGGAACACTCCTGGGTCGTTTGAAAACTCTATCAGTTCCATTCGGAATGCTATGAACTTCGACATCTATGGCAGTGAATTTGACATCAACTTCACCTCCGACGATTCGATTGTGGTTGTACATGGAGCAAAGCACCCTGTTGTGAAGGAGGTAACCATCCAGAAAACTCCCTATGCCAAGGTACGCAAAACCTTGTTAGGTAATGGAGAGGAGTTGCCAACGTTGCGCGAGTATCTGCAAGCCGGACTGAGTGACAAGACCACCCAATATATTCTCGAAATCAAGAAACACGCCACCCCTGACCGCGAACAGCAGATCGTCGACCAAACACTATCAATGGTCAAGGCACAAAAGTTGCAAAAACGTGTAGAGTATATTTCATTCAGTTGGTATGTTTGCAAGGCCATTCGCAAAGCGAACAAGAAGGCTGCTGTATACTACCTGGGAGGCGACAAATCGCCCGCAGAACTTAAAAAAGCTGGTATGACTGGATTGGACTACAGTTTGAAGGCTATTAACGCTCATCCCGAATGGGTGAAGGAGGCGCACGACCTCGGTCTGAAGGTAAATATTTGGACTGTAAACGATGAGCAGGATATGCAGGCTATGCTCGACTTGGGTGCTGATTTCATTACGACCAACAATCCCGTAGAGTTGAAAATGCTGTTGAACAAATAATTCAACACAGAGAAGGGCAGAGGATATCGAAGCGCGTAAACAGAGAGAGGAGATGTCGAGAAGTATCCTAATCACCGGAGGAGCCGGCTTTATTGGAAGTCACGTGGTGCGGCGCTTTGTGCAATGTCACCCCGATTACTGCATTGTCAATCTCGACAAGCTAACCTATGCCGGAAATTTGGCCAATGTGGAGGATGTAGCCACTGCACCCAACTATCACTTTGAGCGGTGCGACATCGGAGATTACGATCGTGTAGCAACTATCCTGCGGCATTATCACATTGATGGGGTGATTCACTTGGCTGCCGAATCGCACGTAGACCGTTCGATAAAGGACCCTTTTATATTCGCACGAACCAATGTGTTAGGTACGCTGACATTGCTGGAGTGTGCACGCCAATACTGGAATGGGGATTGGACGGATAAACTCTTCTATCACATCTCCACCGACGAGGTATATGGTTCGCTCGGCCTCAATGGAAGCCTTTTTTGCGAGAATTCGCGCTACGAGCCCCACTCACCTTACTCAGCATCGAAAGCCTCATCGGACCATTTTGTACGCGCTTATCACGATACCTATGGTATGCCCACATTGGTAACCAACTGTTCAAACAATTATGGTCCCTATCAATTTCCTGAAAAGTTGATACCATTATTCATCAACAACATTCGGCAACAGAAACCCCTGCCTGTGTATGGCAAAGGAGAAAATGTACGCGATTGGCTCTATGTCGAAGATCATGCACGTGCCATAGATCTCTGTTTCCATCGGGGGAAAGTAGGTGAAACCTACAACATAGGAGGTGTCAATGAGTGGCGCAATATCGACTTAATTCATCTGCTCATTCGTATCGTCGACCGATTATTGGGTAGGGCCGAAGGAAGTTCTGAATCGCTCATTACCCATATTGCAGATCGGTCGGGGCACGATCTCCGCTACGCCATCGACTCGCACAAGCTGACGACCGAACTTGGATGGGAACCGTCGTTACAATTTGAAGAGGGACTTGAGCGCACAGCACAATGGTACCTGAGTCACCAACCATGGATTGACAGCATTACATCGGGAGAGTATGAAAACTACTATCGCATGATGTACGAACAGCATTAATCGGTCTATCCAAAGAACGGCAAAGCCACTCTTTTCGAGTGGCTTTGCCGTTTCAGGTAAGAGATAGATATCACTCAACAGATAACCAACGGTCGAAGATGCGCCATGCAGGCAACAACAGTCGAACCATTGGACCAACAAAAAGTGCAGCTACGATGGTACCCTCGCGCAACCCTGTGATATTATGTAATAGCGCAAAGGAGAGCAATATGGCGGTGATGGCCAATGTAACATCTAAACAGAACTTGATGTTACCAAACTGTTTGTGAGTACGAGCACAGATGACTCGCACAATGTATTCGCCCGGATTCATCGCCACATTGGCTTTAATGGCCCAACCGATACCAATGGAAATAATCAAACACCCTAAAAAGAGGCTCAACAGCATCTGTGGATAGGATGTCGGCACAAAGTCGCGCAATAAGTACATACTCATATCGACCGAACTACTGAAGATGATTACTACAGGTATTTGAGCCAACAACTCCATGCGCTTGCATTGCACCTCTCGACGTCCCATGAGCACGATTTCCATCACGACCATCAGTACATTGAGCAGAAATGTGTAGAACCCGAACGAAAAAGGTGTTGTAAGACTCAGCACATAGGGAACACTCGATATCGGAGAGGTTCCCAATGCTGCTTTGGTAATAAAAACGACACCAAAAGCATTAATTATTAAAGAAATAAACAATAGCGTATAACGCCGAATCAAACCATTAGACATACTACCTAACCAACTAACCAAAAAAACGGTGCAAATTTATAAAACATTTTAATATATAGCGCTCGTTTTCTATCTCCAACGATGGATGTTTGTTCGGCACATAAATGGATAAAACGGGTCTTATTGCCAAAAAAATTGTTACCTTTCGATTCAATAAAGAATTGTTTGTCATGAAGCAAAATCTGATGTTCATCGTTTGCGCAACTTTGCTCTTTGTCTCTGGTTGCCACTCACCTCAGCCGAAACACCTCGACTGCGACCTTGCTCTGCAACCCGCCACCGAGCGCTCAGCAGCATCGACATCAGTAAAGAGTCAAGGCAACTCGCCGACCTGCTGGGCCTATGCAACACTCTCGCTCATAGAGAGTGTTGCGTTGCGCCATGGGGCGAATGAGATAGATTTATCGGAACTATGGGTAGTACGCTATGCTTACCGTGAAAAGGTTGAGAAATATGTGCGCACTCAAGCACAAGTCGATTTCAGTGGAGGTGGCGAGATTCAAGATGTACTAGATATTGTAGCGACCTACGGTATCGTTCCACAGGAGAGCTATCAAGCAAAAAATGTAAATTCGCAGAGATTGCAAAAGGAGATGCACAACTTGGCGCAACATATTGTTAGCAAGGGATGCTACCGACAAGCCAACTGGATGCGCCTTGTCGATGACAAACTTGACGAGTTATTGGGCACAGTTCCCTCGACCTTCGAGGTCGACGGGAGATGCTACACACCTACCTCTTATGCCGACCACATCGGATTTCATCGCGATGACTATCGGTCGTTCACTTCGTTTCTGCACCATCCCTTTCAACAGGAGTGTATCCTTGAGCTACCCGACAATTGGGCCGCTCATCGTAGTTACAACCTGTCCATCGATGAGTTTATGGAATTGCTTGACAATACGCTACAAGCGGGAGGTACGATAGCATGGGATGGCGATGTTTCGGAGGATGGGTTTC
>CAYUJP010000095.1:0-5173 GCA_964445055.1 uncultured Alistipes sp. | reverse complement strand
ATCGAAAGAGTCCGGAAAATAGCCATTTTCCGGACTCTTTCACAATAGCAAAACGCATTCGGCAACTGCCGATGCCGGGGTGGAGATGGCGGGAATCGAACCCGCGTCCAAACAAGGAACCCAACTGCTTTCTACACGCTTAGCCGACCTTTATATCCTTCTACCCGAACCTGGCAGGCGGCAGCCTAATTCGAGTCCCAGCCTTTTGATTTCGCGCGGTGCGCAAGGCTCACACCACGCTATCTCTAAATTGAATGATACCCCACAATGAAACACGATTAAAGAGCGGAACCGTGCCTCGGGATACTCGTCGTCAAGCCACCTTGGACCCGACGATTAAGCTAATCTCCCTTGGAAATTAGGCAGCGAGTGCATAGCTGTTTTCGCCAGTTGTGCGTTGTGCATCGAGATTTACGAGCTGCCACACAGCGCTCGACGTGCTTACAATCGAACTCTACCTGCTGTCAAAACCGGTCATCCCCTTAGGTGAATTGACCGATGGAGATTCGCAATGAACAGTTCCATCGATAAGGTGTGACAAAGTTATACTATTTTCCCGAAATAAAAGCGTAGCGACCGAAAAATTCGTATCTTTGTAGAGAAGTTTTGAAAGAATTATGGACGAGAAACGCGTTATCGAGCTACGCGATGTAGCAATCTACCATGCTGAAAATCCCTTTGGCAACTATTCGGCCGAACGCATGATTCAATCGGGGGTATTGGTGCTCAAAGGGGTGAACCTCTCTGTCGATGAAGGAGAGTTTGTCTACTTGATTGGGCGTGTAGGAAGCGGGAAAAGCACCCTGCTAAAGACGCTCTATGCCGAGGTAGAGTTGTTGGTCGGCGAAGGCAATGTCGTGGGGTTCGATTTGCGCACCTTGCGACGTCGCGAGATACCCTACCTGCGACGTAAAATCGGGATGGTGTTTCAAGATTATCAGTTGCTCACGGACCGCAATGTCTTTCAAAACCTCTACTACGTGATGCAAGCCACCGGCACACGCTCCGATGCAGCGATACGCAAACGCATCGATGAGGTGTTGCAACTTGTCGGGTTGGAGGCAAAACACTACAAGATGCCCTTTGAGCTCTCCGGTGGAGAGCAACAGCGCTTGGTGATTGCCCGCGCATTGCTGAATCGTCCGCGCCTGCTGTTGGCCGATGAACCTACGGGGAACTTAGACCCCATGACCGCTGATGGCATCATGAAGCTATTCCGAGAGATTACGAAGAGTGGATGTGCTGTGGTGATGTCGACACACAACACCAATCTTATTGAGGAGTATCCGGCACGCACCATCCTTTTTGAGAAGGGTGAGGTACGCGAAATCGATATGCAAGCACTCATACAAGAGGCGGAAGAGGAGGCTTAGACCCATTCGTAGGAGAGCACAATCCGAAGGCGCCTTTTTGTTAGGTTCGTCGGTATTGCATTGGTCCCTCAGTACAGTAGTGGAGGGGGTGTCGAAGGACAATCGACGGATGTTGTTGATACGGTGAATTCGCCCGGAAAAGAGCCGGTACTTTTCGAGGGGTCGTCGACTAAAATAAATCGGGAATCCATACCCTATTTTTCGAAAAAAACGTTATCTTTGTGACGTTTATGGGCTGTTGCGGAGTATCCGCGCAAGCGGGGTACGGCGCGTGTTAACGCGACCTTAAAATCCGGCTAATTTACACGCGATTAGCATGTCTGTAGCACGTCCCAACTAAAAAAGCAAACGACACGTACGCTTGTACGCTAAATAGGTAAGAAATGAGTAGTGAAGAGATGAATCAAGAGAAGGCGTACTCCGCATCGAGTATCCAAGTGTTGGAGGGTCTGGAGGCTGTTCGCAAGCGTCCGGCCATGTACATTGGCGACATCGGTGAGAAGGGTCTTCATCATTTGGTATATGAAGTTGTGGACAACTCCATCGATGAGGCGTTGGCCGGTTACTGCAACGACATCAATGTTGTCATCAACGAGGACGGTTCTATCACAGTCAAGGATAACGGACGTGGTATTCCGGTCGATTACCACGAGAAGGAGGGCAAATCGGCCTTGGAGGTAGTATTAACGGTGTTGCATGCCGGTGGTAAGTTCGACAAAGGTAGCTACAAGGTGTCGGGTGGTCTGCACGGTGTAGGTGTTTCGTGCGTGAATGCCCTTTCGATAAAGTTGGTTGCCGAAGTACACCGCGATGGAAAGATCTATCGTCAGAGTTACAGCAAGGGAGCGCCCACCTCGGAGTTGGAGGTTGTAGGGACATGCGATGATCGTGGTACGATTATCACCTTCCTGCCTGATGCCGAAATCTTCACCCACACCACCGAATACAAATATGAGATTTTGTCGAATCGTCTGCGCGAGTTGGCTTTTCTGAACAAAGGCATTCAGCTCTCGATTGAGGACCGCCGTGTCAAGGACGACAATGGGGAGTATCTGCACGAGACGTTCCACTCAAAAGATGGATTGAAGGAGTTTGTGCGTTATTTGGATGCTACACGAGGCATGCCCATCATTGAGTCGATTATCTACCTCGACACCGAGAAAAACGGTGTACCGGTGGAGGTTGCCATGCAATACAACGACTCCGTATCGGAGAATACGCACTCGTATGTAAACAACATCAACACGATAGAGGGTGGTACGCACCTCACCGGATTCCGTCGTGCGTTGACCCGCACCCTGAAGAAATATGCCGACGACTCGGGAATGCTCGCAAAGTTGAAATTCGAAATCAACGGCGACGACTTCCGCGACGGATTGACCGCAGTGATTTCGGTGAAGGTGGCAGAGCCTCAATTCGAGGGACAGACCAAGACCAAACTCGGTAACGACGAGGTGGCCGCTGCAGTAGACCAGGCGGTGTCGGAGGCGCTGACCAACTATCTGGAGGAGAATCCTCGCGATGCCAAGTCGATTGTATCGAAGGTCATTCTCACGGCACAAGCACGCCACGCTGCCCGCAAGGCACGTGAGGCGGTGTTGCGTAAATCGCCCCTGTCGGGTGCCGGTCTACCCGGCAAACTTGCCGACTGCTCGAGTCGCGACCGCTCGATTGCCGAGATTTTCTTTGTCGAGGGAGATTCGGCAGGTGGTACGGCCAAGCAGGGTCGTAATCGTACGTTCCAAGCCGTGATGCCGTTGCGTGGTAAGATTCTGAATATCGAGAAGGCACAAGAGCACCACATGTGGGAGAACAAGGAGATTAAAGAGATGTTCCAAGCATTGGGCGTGAGCATTGGCACGGCTGAGGATAGCAAAGCCCTCAATTTGGAGAAGCTACGCTACGACAAGGTGATTATCATGACCGATGCCGATGTCGATGGTAGCCACATCGCAACGTTGATGCTGACCTTCTTCTTCCGCAAGATGAAGGAGTTGATTGAGAATGGACATGTCTACATTGCTACGCCACCCCTCTACCAAGTGAAACGTAGTGCCAACAGCAAACAGGTGCGCTACTGCTGGACCGACGAGGAGCGCGACCGCATCACCGCAGAATTTGGCAAGGGAGCAGAGATTCAGCGATACAAAGGTTTGGGTGAGATGTCGGACGAACAGTTGTGGGAGACAACCATGAATCCCGACACTCGCATCTTGCGCAAAGTATCGATAGAGAATGCTGCCGAAGCCGACCGCGTATTCTCCATGTTGATGGGTGACGATGTAGCTCCGCGACGCGAGTTTATCGAGACGCATGCCACCTATGCCAACATCGATGCATAACCGATACAATAAATTAAGGAGTCTTTTCCGTGTGGGAAAGGCTCCTTTTTGTTAGGCAAACATTAAAAAACGATTGATATGAACGTCACGGTCATTGGTGTCGCCGGAGGTACGGGCTCCGGCAAAAGCACGCTTGTAAAACGTCTTCAAGAGGCCTTCGAAAACGACGATGTGGCCACGCTATGTCATGATTACTACTACAAAGCTCATCCGGAGCTGACCTACGAGGAGCGTACAAAGCTCAACTACGACCACCCCCAGGCATTCGATACGCGGATGTTGGTGGAGCATATTCGCGCATTGAAAAACAATGTTCCCATTGCGCACCCGGTCTACTCGTTTGTCGAGCACGACAGATTGCCGGAGACGGTGTTTGTGAAGCCCTCGCGTGTGATTATTGTCGATGGCATTCTGATTTTCGAGAACAAAGCCTTGCGCGACCTGATGGACATCAAGGTCTATGTCGACACCGATGCCGATGTGCGGTTGGCACGACGTATCCTGCGCGATGTGTGTGAACGAGGGCGCACCATGGAGTCGGTGGTGGAGCAGTATCTCTCGACCGTGAAACCCATGCACGAGGAGTTTGTCGAGCCCTCGAAGAAGTATGCCGACGTGATTATCCCCGAAGGAGGATTCAATTCGGTGGCTGTAGCGATGCTGATACAGAACATTCGCTCGCTCATCGATGCACAATAGAAGATAGAAGAGACTATGAAGAACAGAGTCATTGCCTTTGCAACAAGGTTGCTGGCAGTTGTCCTATTGCTGACGGCCACACAAGCATGCAACAGCACCTCGTCGGGCGACGCAGACATCGATGCTATGTTGGTGACCATTGTCAATCCCTCGGAGAGCTACTATAGTTACTACTTTTGCGACGACGACGGTGTGACCTACTACCCCACCGAATTTTCCAACGGGTTCGAGACCTATGCGCCCACAGATGGGCAACGAGCCATCATCTACTATTCGGAATTGGAGACGCAACGTCCCGGCTACAATCACAACATCAAGCTTCACGGCTTGCGTGAGTTGCTGACCAAGGATATCACAATCGGTGTGGAGGGGACGGATTATGGCGACCAGGCAATTGTACCGGTTCAATATAGCAACAACACGGGCTACGACTGTAGCATCAGAGGGGGTTATTTCACCCTGTCGTTCTATGTGCTGGTGCAGGGTTCGGAGGAACATGAAATCAATCTGGTGACCCCTACCGAGAGTCGTGCTACCGACGACTCGCAATATCTGCAACTGGAGTTGCGCCATAAGGTATCGACCCCCCTTGTCGATGCTACCACCGTAAGTAGCATGGCATCGTTCCGCTTGGGTGGTTACGACCCTACGGAGAGTGGCCTGCGCGGCATACAGCTCTACTATATTGACTTTATGGGCAACACCCAACAAATCAAGATAGAGAAATAGCCTCTGCGCGACCGCACGCATCCCTTGCAA
>CAYUJP010000094.1:0-5192 GCA_964445055.1 uncultured Alistipes sp. | reverse complement strand
GGGTGAGGTCGATGAGTTGTGGATTACCTTTCCTGACCCACAACTCAAGACACGTCGTGCAGGGAAAAGACTCACTTCGCCTCTGTTCTTGACTCGCTATGCCAAGTTTCTTGCACCGGGCGGGTTCATCAACCTCAAAACCGATTCGCAACATCTGTTTCGCTATACCAACGAGGTGATACGTCGGTGTGGTTTGCGGTGCGAAGTGGCCAATGCCGACATTTATGGTTCGGGTTATGCCGATGAGGTGCTGTCGATAAAGACAGCCTACGAACGTATGTTTCTCGATAGAGGCCTGCCTATTACCTACACACGTTTTTCGTTGAATGGGACCACGCAATTTGATTGGTTCGACTGGGAGGAAGATGACAAACAACGTGAGGAAAAAGATTGTGAGGAGGCTCGTAAATAGGGACCTACCAAAACTTATAGTGTGTGGGGTCGTGTGGTGCTACATCGTAGGATGTGGTCGAGCCGATGTACCTTGGCGTACGGGTGATTTGCTGTTTCAATGTACGGCCTCTAACGAGATGACCGATGCAATCATTGCTTCGACCCAGGAGTCGGGAAAGATACCCTTCTCCCATGTAGGAATTGTGGAGAAGACATCCTCCGGTTTTCAAGTGATTGAGGCCATCGATACGAGCGTACGCTGTACGCCGTTGGAAGAGTTTATGCATCGTTCGGCACAATACAACAATCAACCCATTGTGGCGGTAGGTCGTCTGCGGGGTGTCGACAAGACATTGGTACACGAGGCATTGCGTCGTGCGCATGCATGCATAGGACGACCCTATGACGATGATTTTCTCCCGGATAATGACAAATACTATTGTAGCGAGCTGGTGTGGCATTGCTACCGAGCAACCGATGATACAACGCATCTGTTGCAGAGCTATCCGATGAACTTCCGGGCGGCCGATGGCTCGATGCCGGCCTACTGGGTTACCCATTTTTCGAATCTGGGCATGGAGGTACCGGAAGGAGTTAGGGGTACAAATCCAATGGATATGTCACACGACCCGCGTGTGGAGATTGTCTACACCTTTTACACTCCTGAAAGATAACCAACAAACAACCCCGGATATAAGTCCGGGGTTGTTTACAGTGGTAGGGTAGGTTACTACTCTTCATCGGTATCAGTGTACTCCTTCAGCAATTTAGCCTGTACGTCGGCAGGTACCTGCTCATAGGAGGCAAAGCGCATGGTGTAGGATGCAGCACCCGAAGTGAGCGAAGAGAGTGTTGTCGAGTAACGATAAAGTTCGGCAAGTGGCACACGTGCGTTGAGACGGTCGAATCCCTTGTCCGAACTCATTCCTTCAATCATGGCACGGCGGTTTTGCAAATCGCTCATGACAGAACCCATATATTCGCTGGGCGTGAGAACCTCGATGCTGTAAATCGGCTCCATGATTTTAGGTCCGGCGTTGCGGAATGCCTCCTTGAACGCATTGCGCGCAGCAAGTTTAAAGGAGATTTCGTTGGAGTCAACAGGGTGCATCTTGCCATCGTAGATAATCACACGAATGTCGCGTGCATAGGAGCCCGTCAATGGACCCTCGTCCATCTTCTCCATGATACCCTTCAAAATGGCAGGCATGAAACGTGCATCGATGGCACCACCGACAATAGAGTTGTAGTATTGCAACTTTCCGCCCCATGGCAAATCGTACTCCTCTTTTCCCTTGATATTGACCGTGATTTCGCCCTTCCCGGGAATCTTGTAGCTCTTGGGCTCGGCAATTCCTTCGTAGTAGGGCTCGATAATCATGTGAACTTCGCCGAATTGACCCGAACCACCCGACTGTTTTTTGTGACGATAATCTGCCTGTGCTACCTTGGTAATGGTCTCGCGATAGGGAATCTTCGGTGCAAGATATTCGATTTCCATCTTATTCTCTGAGGATAGACGACTTTTGAGAATATTGAGATGATGCTCGCCTTGACCTTGTATGATTGTCTGTTTCAGCTCTTTGGAGTATTCTACCAAGATGGTCGGGTCCTCATATTTTGCATCATTGAGCAAACGACCCAACTTCTCCTCATCGGCCTTAACCTTAGGTTGTACAGCAGCTCGATAACGTGGCTCGGGGAATACGATAGGAGTCACGGTGATGGGCGCTGCAGGTGAGGTGAGTGTGTCGTTGGTTCGCGAAGCTTTGAGTTTGACGGTACATCCAATGTCACCGGCAGCAAGTTCCGTAACCTTGATACGATTCTTGCCGGCTACAGCAAAGAGTTGTGAGAGCTTCTCCTTGTTGCCCGTGCGAGCGTTCAGCAACTCCATACCTTCCGTGAGTTTTCCACGCAACACGCGTAGGTAGCTAATCTCACCGATGTGTTGTTCTAATTGGCTCTTGAAGATGAAAGCAACAGCAGGTTGAGTCTCGTCGGGCTCAATCTCTTCGTCACTTACCGAAAGGAAATGCGGTGCCTTCAGGGGACCCGGTGCCACATTGATGATGAACTCCATCAGACGCTTGGTGCCAATGTCGTTTTTACCACTTGTGCAGAAAATAGGCATTAAGTCGCGTTTCGAAAGACCGATTTTTAGCCCTGAGCGAATGTCATCTTGGGTGAGTGTACCTTTGTCGAAGTAGAGTTCCATGAGCGCATCGTCATTCTCAGCGGCCATCTCCACCAATTCGCGATTCAGTTCAGTAGCACGCTCCTTCTCCTCCTCTGGAATTTCCAACTCTTCGCGTGTGCCATTGTTATCAGTGAAACGATACATCTTCATCATCAGCACATCGATGAACGCATTGAATCCGGGACCCGGATTGACAGGATACTGCACAATGACAGGTTTTACACGCGATGCCGCACGGATGGTGTCGATGGTATTCTCAAAGTTGGCCTTCTCGGCATCGAGTTGATTGACAACACCAATGAGGGGCTTTGCCAACTCGCGCGCATAACGCGACTGAATCTCGGAACCCACTTCCCATCCGTTTTGAGCATTGAACACCATCAGACCGACATCGCCGACCTTAAACGCCGAAAAGAGACTTCCGCAGAAATCATCAGAGCCGGGGCAGTCGATGATATTGAGCTTGCGGTCCATGAACTCTGTAAAGAGAATAGTCGAGTAGATGGAGCGTTTGTATTCATGTTCGATATCCGTGTTGTCCGAAAGTGTATTGTTGGTCTCAATGGCACCACGGCGGTCGATGACCTTTCCTTCGAAAGCCATAGCTTCGGCTAATGTCGTCTTACCTGAGCCGGGGGCACCGACCAAGACGATGTTCTTAATCTCCTTTGCAGAATAGTTTTTCATATAGTGTAGTTTAATGGTTGTAAAAAACTACTCACACCAACGTCGAGGGCGTTGTGTGCGTAGAAACTTTAGTTTTAGCATCATAAATATATAAAAAAAAGCGCAAACGCAAGCGTTTGTTGGATAAAAAATCATAATATTTGTTAATATATTAAAATAGTCGCCTTGTATAAGTCTGTTTTTGGATATTGCGCAGGAGCGAGCAGACTATTTTTGCAAACGGAATATTTTGTTGATAAAAGATTGAAAACTCGTAGACTGTGATGGATAATATAGCGCAATTACCCTTAAATTTGTAGAAAGCGTTGCGACTTCACATAGAAGCATCGGCGCCGGTGATACGAAAAAAAGTATAAAAGCAACAAAAAATTAGTATGGAAAACACGAACCAAGGTCAAGGTATCGATGTAGAACTCGATGAATCGGTTGCTCAAGGCAACTATTCGAACCTCGCCATCATAGCTCACTCAGCTTCGGAATTTATTATCGATTTTGCCGCAATCATGCCCGCTGTCTCTAAGGCAAAGGTAAAGAGTCGCATCATCATGACACCGGAACATGCCAAGCGGCTGTTATTCTCCCTCAATGAGAACATCGCCCGCTACGAGAGTGTGCATGGCCCAATCAAAACTC
This sequence comes from uncultured Alistipes sp., assembly GCA_964445055.1. Lineage (GTDB taxonomy): Bacteria > Bacteroidota > Bacteroidia > Bacteroidales > Rikenellaceae > Alistipes. The sequence goes on along the minus strand of CAYUJP010000094.1, from coordinate 1,279 downwards.
CAATGCCTCAAGACGAGTTTGGAGGTTGCAATATTGGGAAAGCGTAGTGTAAAACCTACTTCTGCTCACTCGATGTAGAGTGCTCCATCGGGTTGAGGTGTGGGGTGTGTAGCGTATTGGAAGGTGTGTTCCACGCTGATGCTACAACAGAGCCCCGCGTCGTCTGCATGCTGTGCTACATAGACCAACTCTTCTCCGGCCGGAGTGACCCATGCCGAGAGGGTCTCGTCGTAATAACTTAAATCGCGAGGTGTGAGATTCATGGCAACTGTGCAAGACGCCCCTGCTGCAAGGAGCGGGGTCTTTGTGTAGTTGCGTAATTCTCGTTCGGGACGGGCAACGGTTGTGTCGGGGTTGTGTGTGTAGAGCTGTACCACTTCGCGTCCGGCACGCTGACCTGTGTTGGTGACTTTGCAGGATATCTTCCAGCCGGTTTCCGTTGCGGTTGCGGTTAGTTCGGAGAGGGCAAAGGTGGTGTAGGAGAGACCATATCCAAATGGATATGCCACGGGAACATGTCGTGTGAGATAGTGACGATAACCGACATAGATACCCTCGGTATAGTTGGTGAAGTCTACATTCTCTTGCTCATAGAGTTTTTTCTGACTAAAGCGATAGAATGAGTCATTCTTCCCCGTGTTGAGGTTGAGCGCAGGAAAATTCTGAGCCGGAACATCGGCGTAACTTATCGGAAAAGTTGTAGGTAATTTCCCGCTCGGGTTGACCTTGCCGGAGAGGATGTCTGCTATGGCATTTCCCCCCTCTTGTCCCGCTTGCCAACAAAGAAGGACGGCATCGGCTGAGTCGCGCCACGAAGATACCTCGATAACCCCTCCTATGTTGAGAATGACGATGACGGGTTTATGAGCCGCATGAAAGGTTTGTTGCACCGCTGTAAGGAGACGCCGTTCGGTAGCACGCAGTAGAAAATCATCGTCAATGTGGCGATCGGTCCCTTCACCGGAACGACGTCCGATGGTAATGATAGCTGCATCGGCACGGTCTGCAGCTTGTTGTACAAGCAATTCGGGAGCGGATAGCTCATTGGGTTGTACGGCCCCAAACCACCAACCTCGTGCTTGGTTGATGGAGTCAAGTCGCTCATCCTCGTGGGCAAGGTGTTGAACATAGCTCTCACATACAGTTTCATCGAGCGGATAGCCTGCGTTGCGTAGTCCTTCGCAAAGTTCTACCGTGTAGGCTTTGTTGACATCGCCTGCTCCGGTTCCTCCGGAGATAAGACGGTAGGAGGAGACGCCGAAGAGAGCGATACGCTTTG
>CAYUJP010000093.1:0-5242 GCA_964445055.1 uncultured Alistipes sp. | reverse complement strand
CAAACATCAGGCAACTAAGTTCGCTATGACGAGCCTCTGTCGAAGAGCCCTCGATGCTGGGAGTCGAGAGCTCTTCTCTTTTTTAGTGGCGTTCCGACATTCGTTGGGGGCTATTCCCTCGCTGTGATTTCCGTTGAGCTGTTATGCAGAAATAATTTTTATCAAGGGGGTGAAACGAATGGTTAGATAAAAATTTCATAGCTTAAAGGGTTGTGAATTAAATATTTTTTGTATATTTACGAAACCTATTCAACCTTTTAACGAACCTTCGATGGGCTGGCACGCGATGATGTACCGCTTAGACTGCTATCTCTCCCACGTGGAGTGGGAAATTACGCGGATTTTAAGGTGTAAAATAGCCCCTTGTGGTGGGGGCCTCTTGGCTCGTATGTGTCAACCGTCAGTTGTTGTAATCCGAAAACGAATATCAAAAAACCAAACAAAACTACATTATGCCTATGAACAAGTGTGTTACCCTTCTTATGTTGTGCATTGCACTGTTTGCTTTGCCAAGTTGTTCGGATAGTGATGTCTCCGAACTTCCGGACTCGAATGGCGAACCGGGGGATAAACTTGAGATTGTCGATGGAAAAGCACGATTCTACCTATCGACCGATGAGACGGCACCCCATGTGGCAATGGGTCTTGAAGCCCACAAATGGATTAGGGGCGAAAAGATTCGTGTCAACAACAAATCGTGTGCCGTGCAGATGGATGAGCAAAAGCGACCTTACATTGAGGTTGCAGAGGCCGAAGATGCAGTGTATCAGGCTTGCTATTACAAAACAGGTAAGTTCATAGAGACCAGTTGTTTCACGGGAGTCATCATGCCCTTGGCATACTACTATGGCGCTGCTTTGCAATCGATGATAGAGTTTCCGCTCTATGCCGTCTATACACCCGAGACGGGCAATCGTCTCGTCTTTCGGGATGCCTATGCAGCCTTGGCTGTAACACTGAAAGGCGATGTGGCAATCGCCTCTATCAAAGCAGAGGATTTGGCCGGGGAAGGAATGTCGGGGGTTGCAGAGTTCTCGAAAGAGACGAAGGCTTTGACACTGAGCGATAGTTCGGCCTCGTTTGTGACGCTCAATTGCTCAGATGCAGGCGATGGTGTGCAACTCTCGTCGGCCGGAGTCACCTTCTATGTAGTCGTTCCGGCCCGAAACTACCCATCGGGGTTGCGCTTGACCATCTGCGACCGCAATCATCGGGCAATGTTCTACGATATATCGGCTGTGAACCTTGCGGCAAATGCCAACTATAGCGTGAATATCGACTATGCTCCGGCTGAGAATCAACTCTTCTACGAAGGCTTTGATACCTTTGTGTGGGGTGGCAACATCATGGCAGGAGAGGACTCGGTGGCATATTCGCCCAGCGATGAGGTGCTTGATATCGATGGCGGTCAAGAGTTGCAAGGTACGGAAGATGCGTTGTCGGCGGTGTCGTGCGATGCTCCGGGCAGTGGCTATATGCAACCCAACACATGGGATACCAAAGGTGTGGCCCAAAACCACCAGATGAGCGAGGCATACCTTAAGAGCCGCAACATCTACGATTGGAAATATCTGTTTCGTTGTCAAGAGTATCAGGGTTGCATAGCTATAGGCGTGGCACGCACGGTACGAGGTATCTTGCAGACCTGCCCGTTGAGTAACCTGACGAATCTGAGTACGGTCGACATCTCCTTTAACTTCTGTTTTCAGGCGGGTGTCACAGATGACCTGCTGTTTGAGGTGACCAATGGAGGCTTTATCACCTCGTGCAAGGTCGATGGCCAAGCTGTCGCAATCTCAACAGACAACTACAGTGTGAAATCGAATGCTGCGATGTTGACGGTATTCCGTTCACAAGTCGATATCCCTACAAGCAATGTCGAGCCGAAAACATGGCACAAAGTGGAGATTACCGCTGAAAATGTGTCGGATGGTTCGGCGCTCTATTGGACATCGTCGACCACCTCATCGGGTGTACACGGTATCTATGTCGATGATATTCAGGTGACGAAGGTCCGGGAGGCAACGGTGGGCGCCAATAATCTTCGTGTACTCTACTGGAATATCCAAAACGGCATGTGGGCCGACCAAGGCAACAACTACGACAATTTTGTGAAGTGGGTGAAACGTTACAATCCCGACATATGTGTGTGGTGCGAGGCGCAGAGCATCTACAAAACGGGAACAAATGTGTCGATGGCGGCAGCAGACCGTTACCTGCCCGATGGATGGAGTGCTTTGGCGGCTCGCTATGGACACGGTTATGTGGCAAAGAGTGCTCATCACGATAACTATCCTCAGGTGATTACCTCGAAGTATCCCATCACTACGTTGGCAAGCATCACAGGTTCATCGGACGATGTGGTTGTCTCACATGGTGCAGGACTTTTCCGCATCAACGCGAATGGACAATCGGTAAACGTTGTGACATTGCATCTATGGCCACAATCTTACGCCTACGGAGCATCGAATCAATCTGCCAGCACCGCGGAGAATGGAGGCGATTTGTATCGAGAGCGCGAGATTGCCTACATCTGCTCGCAGACAGTCAATCAGGAGAGCTATGCTTCGGATGCAAATTGGTTGATGCTCGGTGACTTCAATTCGCGTGCAATTTGCGATAATTGGATTTACAATTATGCCGAGAGTGACACCCGTTTCTTGGTGCATAAGTATATCTCAGCCAATACCTCCTTGATGGACATCATTGGCAATCGTTATAAGGGCTATTTCATTACATCGACAGCCGGAAGTTCGCGTATCGACTATATCTACACATCGGCAGCCATGTATAATCGGATAAGCAATGCTGTTTCGGTGTCAGACTCCTTCGCTACGCTTGAGCAGGATGCTGCTATCAGCAACTTCTACCATCCTTCGGATCATCGACCCATATTGGTTGATTTTGAGATGAAGTAAAGAACACGGATAATTTGCATAGCTATGAGATTTTTCAAAGCATATATTCTTCTTATTGTAGGGTTGGTTCTGTGCGGTGGAAACTCCTTGCAGGCACGCAATAAGAGCAAATCGAAGTCGTCGCAACTGCGACTGCTCTATTGGAATATTCAAAACGGCATGTGGTCCGACCAAGGCAACAACTACGACAATTTTGTGGCGTGGGTGAAGTCTTACGACCCCGATGTGTGTGTGTGGTGCGAGGGGCAGTCAATCTACCATCCTGCATCAACCGAGAAGTTGGCTCCCGAAGAGCGTTATCTGACCGAACATTGGGACGAACTGGCGGCCCGCTATGGACATAAATATTGGTATGTGGGTGGTCATCGCGATAATTATCCACAAGTGATTACCTCGAAGTACCCCATTAAAAACATCCAACGCATTGTCGGCGTGGAGCCCGATAGTGTGGTGACACATGGCTGTGGTTGGGCCACCATAGAGAAAAAAGGGCAGACCGTCAACATTGTGACACTACACACGTGGCCACAGACCTATGCCTTTCGTGCAAAGGACCAAGCAGCGAGTCGAGCTTGCCGTGAGGGCGACAGCTACCGTCGTATGGAGATAGAGTATATCTGTCGTTATACGATAGGCTCGGTATCCGATGCCGATAAGCAACTGTGGATGATGATGGGCGATTTCAACTCCCAATCGCGACGCGACAATGCGGTATATGGTTATGCTGAGGAGGATACACGTCTGTTGGTTCACAACTATATACTTGACTCTACCCCTTATGTAGACGTGATTGCAGAAAAACATCCCGGAGAGTTCTGTGCGACCACACATGGAGCATCGCGTATCGATTTTGTCTACTGTACGCCACCTCTCTATGCGCGTATTCTCGATGCACATGTGGTTAGAGATGCATACACAGAGCCGGTTCGCGATGCTCGGGGACTCTCTAATTTTTGGCATCCTTCAGATCACCGACCTATCTGCATCGATTTCGATATGCGAAAGAAGCGATAATAAAACCTAAAACTTTAGACCTAATATGAAACAAAAACTACTAATCGGAGTGCATGCGTTTGCACATGGATTGTGTCTGTGTTTGGCATGGGTAGGGTTGTGTTGCATGGCTGTTGCATGTAGCGACGACGACCCGAATGCCGAACGCGAAGATGCGATAACGGTCTACACCGATTTGGAAGAGGAGCCCATTGACATTGGGTATCTCGATGCGCGAGGAGGTGAGACAGTTCTCTATGTGAAGTCGGCGGTGGAGTTCGACGTTTTTTGGCAGGATAATGCGACGTCTCCTTGGGTGGAGGTGATGGGGTGTACCTACGATGCCACCCTACAAGCCTACAAAGTAAGTCTGAATGTCGCCCCACGCAGCACGACACCTTATTACACGCGTCGTGGCGGTACGCTGAGCCTTGTAGCTCCATCGCTGAACTTAGGTAAGTTTATTCCGCTTTATCAGGGTGCTGTGGCTCGTGTGAGTCAGGCGTTTGGCGGTTTTGCTTATGGTAGCAACAACCCCTATGTGACAGATGGCGAGCGCGAAATAGCCAACTGGAGCACCGTGCAAAAAGGCTATGGATGGACGTCAACCGTCGGTAAAGATGCCGAGAAGGCCTACTGTTATGCGAAGAATGGCTATTTGAAACTGGGCGATGATGTCGGTCACGGTGCCGACTTGATAACGCCCTATACCAACGAACTGCGCAACGATTCGCTGTTGATGGTCTCATTCAGAGCTGTGGCTTATACGTCAGAAGAGGGTACAAAAGACGATGGAACGCTCACGGTGAGCATTCTCGGTGGTGGCGTATTCCAAGATACGGGACTGACCACTCGAACCGTATCTGTAGATAATTTTGACCCACAACAGGAGACGTTCCCTACATCGATGTGGAACAATTCCAACTATCTTCTCTTTGTGGTGTCAACCGAGAAGAACCCGATTACATCATCTACTCAAATTCGATTTATGTCGGGAGATATTGATCTTGTCGATTCGGTTAACCACCGTGTCTACATCGACAATGTCTATATCCACACACTCAATGAGTACAATATGAACTTTATCGAGCAGAATCAAGGCTCGGATAGGGATAAAATATTGGGCGCAACCGAATAATCGAGACCGAAATTTTGTGTGTGACAGGGGACAACTGTGACATGCAGTGATGAAATGAAAAGAGTGTTCAAACCTAACACGAACGTACATGAAAAATATCTTAAATAAGTCAAAAGCGATACTATGCTCGGTGGCCTCTGTATTTGTGCTGATGATGCTTGTGTTCTCGGCAGGGTCGGTCGCTGCACAGACG
>CAYUJP010000092.1:3305-5315 GCA_964445055.1 uncultured Alistipes sp. | reverse complement strand
GAGAATCGGCCACCCACATCATCCGGAATAACAAAAGTCTCGTAACCCTCATTCGTGGCCAAAATCTTCAATGCTCCGCGAGCACGGTCCGTAATGGCAACGATACGCTCGGCAGCCTCCTGCTTTCCGTAGCGACGCTCAATCTCCGCTTTAACAATGCGAAAAGCTACAGCCGGCTCAGTTGTAGTACCTGACTTTGAAATGACTATTGCCGCTATGGAGTGTCCCTTCACCGCATCAAGCAACTCGTACGTGTAGTCTTCTGAAAGATTCTGTCCGGCAAAGACCACCACAGGCTCATTACGATGATGCAACGAGGCAAAAGAGTCGTTCATTGCCTCCACGACTGCCTTGGCACCCAGATAGGAACCACCTATGCCCATGCAAATAATAACATCAGCACGCTCACGAAGTCGCTTAGCTGTTGCTTCGATATGCGACAACTCCTGCGATGAAATCGATGACGGTAGTGTCACCCAACCCAAGAAATCGTTTCCTGCACCTTGCTTCGAATAGAGCAAGGATAAGGCTTCGCGTGTTCGAGTTTGCAATTCGGGGCCGAACTCCACACCCGACTTCGAAATATCGATACTCAACGTCTTCATAGAAAATCTATTAAATTTGCAACAAATGTACAAAAATTTCGCAAATTCATTATAGCGTTATTCCGTTCTTTTTTTTACCTTTGCGAGGGTTTGTATAGGTAAATATCGAACCTTGTTTGTTGCATATCGCATCAGGCATCATAACAAGCTGAATAATAAGAAGAACTGCAATATGGGACTTTTTTCATTAACTCAGGAGTTAGCTATCGACTTAGGCACAGCCAACACCCTGATTATCTACAATGACCGCGTGGTGGTCGATGAACCGTCGATTGTTGCCATCGATGCCCACTCAGGCAAATTGATAGCCATTGGTCAACTTGCACAAAACATGCATGAGAGGACCAATCCAGGCATCCGCACCATCCGCCCACTCAAGGATGGCGTGATTGCCGACTTTACGGCTACCGAACTGATGTTGCGAGGCATGATTAAGAAGGTGAAAACTTCGGGACACATCTTCTCACCTTCGCTTAAAATGGTGATTTGCATTCCTTCCGGGTCAACCAATGTTGAAATTCGCGCCGTGCGCGACTCTGCCGAGCACGCCGGAGCACGAGAAGTATTTCTTATCTACGAACCCATGGCAGCAGCATTGGGTGCAGGTTTGGATGTAGTAGCGCCCGAAGGAAACATGGTCATCGATATCGGAGGTGGTACTTCCGAAATTGCATGTATTTCGTTAGGGGGCATTGTCTGCTCAGAGTCGATTGCTGTGGCAGGTGATGTTTTCACAGCTGACATTCAGAACTACGTTCGTCAACAGCATAACATCCGCATCGGTGAGCGTACAGCAGAACAGATTAAATGCACCATCGGTGCCGCTGTGCCGAAACTCGATGAGGAGCCGGAAGATTTCACCGTCACCGGTCCAAATATGCTCACGGCACTTCCGCAGAGCGTAACTCTCAACTACAACGAAATTGCCTATGCGCTCGAGAAATCATTAGCAAAGCTTGACAATGCACTGATGAAGGTATTGGAGAACATGCCTCCTGAGCTCTATGGTGACATCGTCCGCAATGGCATCTACTTGGCAGGTGGTGGCGCACTTATCAAAGGTCTTGACCGTCGTTTGTCGGAGAAGACTGGGTTACCGTTCCACATCGCAGAAGATCCGTTACGCGCCATCGCACGTGGTACAGGTATCGCTCTAAAAAACAGCGAAAACCTCTCGTTCTTGATGCGCGGATAGGGGCAACCTCTGTCGTTTAGGTACAATCGTTCCCGTTTGCAGTATGCGTCTGTCGTTGCTGAAGACGGGAACGCATCATAAAAGTGGCCTCAATGAGTGGGTTGCATAATGTAGGAAGAACACAGTGTATAAACTCTACGAATTCATTCGAAGCATCTTCGTAGTGGTGCTTTTCTTTGTCATTGAGATTGTGGCAATGCACTACTATGC
>CAYUJP010000092.1:0-3205 GCA_964445055.1 uncultured Alistipes sp. | reverse complement strand
ATCAACAAACGGCAGAACCTCATCACGCTCAACAAGGGATTATTAGATAATATCACAACCGAATCGGCCGTCATCACTGCCACAGGCGAGTTGGTAGGCTACATTTCTGATTGTTCTGACCGTTTTGCTGTAGTAAAGTCGATACTGAATACTACATTTTTCACCAGTGGTGAAGTAAATGGGCACTCAGGTTCCATCTCATGGGATGGACGCGATGCTTGGCATGTAAAGATGAGCGAGGTGTCGAAGTATGCCGAGGCCAAAGTGGGTGACACAGTTGTAACGACCTCCTACTCGCGTTTTCCCGAGGGATTGATGATTGGAACAGTAGATCATATATCTCGCAACGATACACGTGGTATCTACACCTTGCGTGTACGATTAGCTGCTGACATGACCGCGTTACACAATGTCCTGGTTATCTTCAATCGCAATGCCGATGAACTACAAGAGTTGGAAAGTTCGACCCATATCGAAGAGAAGGAGACTAAGAGATAGCATTAACCTCAAACCGACTAAGCAATGTCACGAAATGCACAATATGCGATTCTTTTTGCTGTATTAGCCTTGTTGCAGATATTTCTCTTCAACAACCTCACCTTGAGTATCTACTTAACCCCCTTGGTCTACATCACCTTTATCGCGTTACTACCCATGGAGACCTCTCAATTGGTGATGTTGCTTTTAGGACTTTTTACCGGATTCTTCATGGATTGGACCATGGGCATGGCGGGAATCAACACCATCACTACTGTATTCGTAGCATTCACACGCATCCATCTACTCTTCTTCATTGGGAGCAAGGAGAACATACACGATGGGGGAGTACCCTCTCCACGACGTTTGGGCAGGAATGCATTTCGCATCTACCTCGCACTATTCTTTCTGATTCACAATGGATTGTTTTTCTTTTTGGAGGCACTCTCATTGTCTCATGTTAGCATAACCCTAGCGCGCACCATTGTCAGTGCCACTGCAGGTATTCTTTTCGCGTTGCTCATCTCACATCTATTCACCGCACAACTTTCACGCTCATGAATAAGAGAGAACAATTTGCGAGAATGCGCACATTGCAAGTCGTTGTCTTTGTTGTATTCGGAGCGTTGATTCTGCGATTGGCATCGATTCAGTTTAACAGTGACTACGAGCGTCAAGCGTTGAATAATACCCTTCGTCGTGTCATTCAGTATCCGCCTCGCGGTGAAGTATTCGACCGCAATGGGGAGTTCTTAGCTCAGAATCTTGCGAACTATGATCTGATGGTCATCTACCGGGAGCTTCCATCTGAGGGATTTGACACTACACGCATGGTTAACATCTTAGGTATCAAGCGTGAAAAATTAGTGCAGCGACTCAAGAATGCCGCCATGAACTCGCGACTTCCATCGCTCATCGCAGAGTTTCTTCCCAGTGAAGTGAAGCTACGTTTTGACGAGTGCAATTTCCCCGGGTTCTACACGGTTTACCGCACCGTGAGATGTTATCCGCGCGAGATTGGAGGCAACTTATTGGGCGATGTAGGGAAGGTCAGTCCTTGGCAGATAAAGCGTGATCCATACTACGGTGGCAACGATTATATTGGCATGAGTGGCGTAGAGAAAGCCTACGAAAGCAACTTACGTGGAATAAAAGGTGTGCAATATACCAAGGTTAACAATCGGGGGATTGTGCAAGATTCGTACATGAATGGAGCATGGGATTCGCTATCTACCCCCGGTGCAAATATTGTGTGTACCATCGATGCTCGACTTCAAGCTTTCACCGAAGAACTTATGAGAGGTAAAATAGGAGCTGCCGTAGCTATCGAACCTTCAACTGGTGAAATTCTGATGATGGTTTCCTCTCCCACTTTCGATCCTGACGAGTTGGTTGGAGGTCAGCGTGGGAACAACTACATGAAACTTCTCAAAAATAAGCAGAAGCCCTTGTTCAATCGTGCCGTACAGTCGATATACCCTCCAGGTTCTACCTTCAAGTTGGTGCAGGGGCTCATCGGTCTGCAAGAGGGGGTACTTACCCCTGCCAATTGTTACCCTTGCAGTGGAGGCTATCACTATGGTAATCGTGTAATGAAATGCCACTCGCACGCTTCACCACTTGACTTACGCAATGCAGTAGCGAATTCGTGCAACGCATACTTCTGCTATGTTTTCCGCAATATCATCGAGAACAGACGTTATGAGAATGTAGCTGAAGGATTCGACCATTGGCATGACTATGTTACAAGTCTCGGCTTCGGTCGAAAATTGGAGTCAGATTTTTTGGACGAAGGTAGGGGCTATGTACCGACAAGCGAACGTTACAACAAAGCCTATCGCAATTCGTGGAATGCACTAACCATCATTTCACTCTCCATCGGACAGGGTGAGTTGGGTTGTACGCCCTTGCAGATGGCAAATTTTGCTGCTATATTAGCCAATAGGGGTTACTACTACATTCCTCATATCGTCAAAAAAATTGAAGGATGTGACTCCATCGATCATCGTTTCTATGAAAAGCAATATACGATGATTGATTCCAAGAACTTCGAACCTATTGTGGAAGGTATGTGGCGCGGTGTAAATGTTGGAGGCACCTCTACCCTTGCCCGCCTCGATGGTTGGGATGTATGTGGTAAAACCGGCACAGCACAAAATCCTCGAGGACGCGACCACTCCACCTTTCTCTCATTTGCACCTAAAGACAATCCTCGTATTGCAATATCCGTCTATGTCGAGCACGGAGGATTCGGTGCAACCATTGCACTCCCCATTGCATCGCTTGTCGAGGAGTACTACCTCACCGATACCATCAAACGTCCGTGGTTAGTAGAACGGGTTAAAGAGATGCAAATCAGTTATCCCGACTACAACAAATAACGCTGACCTATGCAGAGTCGTATCAAAGATGGATTGTTTCAAGGTGTAGATACACAGGCGGTATTCTACTATCTGCTACTTGTGTTGGCAGGATGCGTCTGCATCACTGCAGCTACCTATACTGAAGGGACATCATTCTCTGACTTCTCTCACTTCTATATCAAGCAGTACACGTGGTTTGCCTGTGTGATACCCATTGCGTTGGTTGTTTTACTTGTAGATGCAAAATTTTATCACATGATGGCATATCCCCTCTATATCGTCGGGATACTTGCCATGTTAGCAACATTCACCCCCTTAGGAAAGTCGGTAAATGGGGCCAAAGCATGGATTGGATTGGGACCGTT
>CAYUJP010000091.1:0-5322 GCA_964445055.1 uncultured Alistipes sp. | reverse complement strand
TGAATCTCCTTGTTGCGCTCGATTACTGCAACTTCATCGTCATCGAGATAGATCAGTTGTCGTGTATATTCTACGATAGGCGAGGCATCACTTGCAACGAAAAACTCATGGTTGTTTTCACCGACACCAATGACCAATGGGGACGATTTGCGAGCTACAATCAATTGATTGGGATTTCGCCGATCGATGACACAAATAGCATAGGCACCTATTACCTTCTTCAAGGTGGCGCATACGCTCTCCAACAGTGTTCCACCCTGAGCCATGCCAAAGTCAATCAACTGCACCAGCACTTCGGTGTCGGTCTCACTTTTGAAGGCGTAACCGTATTTTTCCAGCTGACTGCGCAAAAGTGCATAATTCTCGATGATTCCATTGTGTACCAAGGCGAGATTTCCACTCTGACTTACATGGGGGTGTGCATTCACTTGGCTGGGAGCACCGTGTGTAGCCCATCGTGTATGGGCAATACCCATGGTTCCACTGACATCGCATTTTTCGGCAACTGCCTCCAAATCGGATACTTTGCCTTTAGCTTTATAGATACGCATGTTCTGTGTATCGTCCATCAATGCACATCCTGCACTATCGTATCCTCTATATTCTAATCGATGCAATCCACCTACCAAAATCGGATAGGCATCACGATTGCCGATATAACCAACAATTCCACACATTTTTTAGATTAATAATAAAAAGATTGAAAAGTTTAATTGCTTAAGAAAGGTCTTGGTAGGTGTTTATTTGCTCACATAAATCGTATTCACAAATCGAATAGCGCTACAAATATAGCTATTTATTTTTAAAGTATAGGCCTTTTGGAATGTATATAAGATAGATGTTGAATAGATTTTAATGCAATAATCAGCTCGATGGTGAGATAACCGTTTGATAATAAACGAACATCCAGCGACCAAATGCGTGGATGATTGGGCAAAAAAAGTGCTCGGAGACAGCGGAAATAGCTGTTGTAAAGGATTTTTTGGGAGATTATCGAATATTGTGTTGTCGGTGGTAGGTGCGGATACGTTGCCGAAAGTTTTTGCGTAACGATTCGCTGTAGAGCCATGGCTCAATGCCATGGTAGTCACCGGTGTTGAGTATATTGAGAATGTTGGGCAACATGGAGCCATCGTATCCCTCTACGACCAACACGTTATCGTTGGGAGACAAAGTTACCGTAATGGTATCGTATAGTGTGGCAGGTGTGTCATCGGTATGCCAATTTACCGGATTGATGCAGAATAGGTTGGGCGTACTTACGAGGGGTTTTACATACTTCACATCCGATACAGAATTGTAGCAGATGGTTACGCCTATATCATCGGCTCTCGTGGCACCGATAAACACATTGGGGTGGTCTATCGTGTCGGCAGGAGTTACCTTGTAGCCCAATACATAGGCAGCAATCAGTCGCTTACGTACATCGGGGGAGAGCACCTTCATGAGCTCTACAACAGATTTTGCACCTTGGCTGAAACCCGCGAGAATGAAGGGCCGTTCGTGGTTGTAGTGGTCGATGTAGTAGTTGAATGCGCGTTCGATGTCTACAAATGCCACACTGAAGTAGCGACGGTTGATGGTATCTTCGTTGAGCGTGGCCCACGTGTCGAGTGTGATGTGACGGTAGTAGGGGGCATAGAAGTTGTTGCCATCGGCCATGTAGCTTGCAGCTTTGGTTAGCTCGATAGCCATGTGAGCACGATGTGTGGGGTTAGCAACATCGGCATAGTGGCATACTACGCTGTCGGCGGTGTACCAATCGTACTCCCACGTAGAAGGAATGTAAAAGATATCGGCACCCGTGCCGTCGTCGTTGAGAACCCTATGCCAACATGTGCTGTCGGCATAAGAGGGCGTTGCAGGTATGTAAGATACCTGTGCGATCTGTCGTGTGCAACTTGTTGTAAAGAGTGCTATGACAAGGGTGACGAGAAGGTGTCGCATAAAAGATGTCGTCGTGGAACAGCGGTATGGTGGCGAAATGAAACGAGTAACTGCGCGATGATGATTGCATCACACAGTTACTCGTGATCTATTGAAGAAGAAAACGCTCGCAGTCGAGGGCAGCGATACAGCCCGAACCGGCCGCAGTGATGGCTTGACGATAATGTGGATCGCGTACGTCACCGGCGGCAAATACCCCTTCGATAGAGGTGCGTGACGAGGCTCCCTCGGTGCGGATGTATCCCTCATTATCCAGAGCCAATTGTCCCTGAAACAGTTCGGTGTTGGGGTGATGTCCGATGGCAAGGAAGAACCCCGATATGTCGATGGTACATTCGTTGCCATCGGCTCCACGCAGTCGAGCACCGGTGACTCCCGCCTCATCGCCCAGCACCTCTACGGTATTGTGCTCGAAGAGTACTTTGATGTTTGGAGCTTGAAGAACTCGTTGTTGCATCGCCTTTGAGGCACGAAGATAGGGCTTGCGAACAATCATATAGACTTGGCGACAGAGCGAGGCAAGGTAGGTAGCCTCTTCGCATGCGGTGTCGCCACCACCTACTACGGCAACATCCTTCTTGCGATAGAAGAAACCGTCGCAAGTGGCACACGCGCTGACTCCTTGTCCGCGGTATTTTAGCTCTGAAGGGAGACCTAAGTAACGCGCGGAGGCACCTGTGGCCAAGATGAGACTTTCGGCCTCGATTTGCTTCTCTCCATCGACTACAAGATGAAAGGGCCGAGAGGAGAGATCGGCACGGGTGACGATACCTCGACGTATCTCCACGCCAAAACGCTGAGCCTGTTTACGTAGGTCGCTCATCAGTTGATTGCCATCGACACCTTCGGGATAACCCGGAAAATTCTCGACACTGGTGGTAGTGGTGAGCTGGCCTCCCGGCTCGATACCCTCGTAGAGAATCGGAGAGAGATTGGCTCGTGCCGTATAGATGGCTGCTGTGAACCCTGCAGGGCCACTGCCAATGATAAGACACTTAATCTTTTCTATTTCCATAATATGCTGTTTTTTGAATCTGCTATAGAGTTGTAAAACCGCGTACCGAGCGATAGTCGTCCTCGCGCTCGTGAGCTGTCAAAGCATCGATACCATATCCGACAGACATGTCCGGCGAACAATCGGCCAAGCGGTCGCGTTCGGTCAACTGTTGTAGCTCCTGTTCAGCGCTTATCCCCTCTTGTATGGCGTGGGCAATGTCGGCATCCGATGGGGTATGTCCCAATCGCTGTTGCAACTGTGCAAGCGCCCAATGTTGGGCATAGGTGGTATAGGTGTTGTTGAACTCGCTGAAACGGGATAGAATGGCTGCAACGGTAGTCAGTACGCCTTGCTCGATGTCGGTGAGAAGTTGTACCATGAAGTGTCGTGTGACATAAAGACCGGCAACATCAATCCAATCGCACACCGTGTCGGCATCAAAAATTTCAGCAGGGGCCGTCGGTGGGAGAAGTGACGATAGCGTCGCGGCCAGTGCCAGATGGTAGCGATGTAATCCCCGTTGAATGCCCAATGCTTTGATGTGCACATTGTTGTATATGTAGGTCTGTGCATCCGGATTTTGCTCGTGAAGTGCGGTTAAGGTCGCAATGCCCTGCTGGAGGGCTTCGCCTACATAGGGATTCCACTGCTCGAAGCGAATGAGGTCTCTTCGCTCAATGCGCTTGTCGCGTTGTGGCCACTTTGCGATGTCGCGTATCGTCCCATAGCTGGCAAGATTTGCAGCAGGAATCAGTGCCGAGCTACCCTCCTGCTCCAATAGGTAGGAGAATGGAAATGCCGATGTATCGTGGTGGTGCGTGTGACGTCCCATGACCATGGTGTAGATGCCTTCAATGGCCGGAGACATCACATAAGCACTGCTGGCAAATTTACATCCTCGGCGATGAACCGATTGGTGTACAGCTCCACATTTGAAGAGATGGTTGCTCTGGTTGGCGCCACTTCCCGCGTTAAAGAAGGAGAAGAAACCGGCAATGAGCAACGATGATTTGTGGTGGGAGACCGTATAGGGCGCGGCAAAGATGGAGACAGCCTCGCCATTTTCACAATGAGAATTGGCAAAGAAGAGGGAGTCGATTGCCGAGAAACCGCGGTCGATATGGCAACATTCACCCACAAAGCATCGCTCGATGATGGAGCCATTGTCAACGTGTGCTGCGTCGGAGAGGATGAAGTTGTAGGCCTTGACATCGATACCTACAAAGGCGTGAGCACCGATACTGCCATTCTCAAGAAGCGACACGCCTTCGAGAATCACATCATGAGCAAGTCGCACTTCGCGAAGAAGCCGACAGCCTATGATGCGACACCGCGGTCCGATGAATCCCAATGGCGATTCGGCCTGTCGAGCTTGAGCCAAAGCCATCTGTTCGAGAGCCTCGACACAACGTGGACGATGCCGATAGAGTGCTGTAATATAAGCTATCTGAGCGGTGAGTTCCGAAAATATGTGGATGGTACGTCCGCCATTTTCGTTCATTACCGCCACGGGAGTTCCTTCGCCAAAGGCGCTTGTGTGGCGACACTCCAGTCGCACGACATCTTCGATGAGGGTATCGTTGCCTATACTGTAGTTGCAGACGTAGGCATTGCGAATGTGTACATTTGACGCAATTCGTACGACACCACTGAACTCCACACGAAAGAGTTGTGTAGGTTGAAAATCGTCGGACACCTCAATGCGAGACCAATCGGAAGCGTGTGTGTGGCGTTCCTCAAGGGCAATAATCTCTTGTGGCGTGAGATGTCGAAATGTAGTCATGAAGAAATAATACCAATTATCAGTGACAAAGATACAAATTTAACACGACTTTGTCTGCTGAAGACGTTTGTTGCGGAGCGATTTTAGAAGATAGTCAAAGGGCCGGCTGTAAGCCGACCCTTTAGATGTGAGGTATAACTCGATTAGTGACAACCTTGGCAACCACCCCCTTGTTCGCTATCGTCGCAGTTGCAACCATCGCCACAGTTGCATCCTCCGCAACTCTTGCCGGCAAGATCCTCGGCGGTGACATCGCGTACGGAGACAACTTCCACCTCGAAGTTGAGCGTTTTACCGGCCATAGGGTGGTTGAAGTCCATCTTGACGCTCTGGTCGGTGACCTCCTTGACAACACCTATCATACGCTGACCGTCTGCATTAGACATTGGGATTTGACTACCTACATACAGGATATCCTCGGCAATCTTGCCGTCAATCATAAATGTGGTTTTGGGTAGGTTGATGACGGCCTCCTCGATTACCTCGCCATATCCATCGGCCGGAGCAAGCGTAAAGGCAACTTTTTCACCGGACTCTTTTCCCAAAATAGCTGCTTCAAACTTCGGAAGCAACATTCCTGTTCCGAAGATAAATT
>CAYUJP010000090.1:0-5347 GCA_964445055.1 uncultured Alistipes sp. | reverse complement strand
GGTGCATGCCGCGACAAACAGCGCACAGCATGCGACAAGTAAAGCCTTGGTTTTCATAGTTTCGTTTGATGTTAGTTTTTTTAGCGAAAGTGACTCGAGAATTCCGCCACAAGCAGGTGTTTAGGCCCTCTTGGTACGCGGTTTTGCGACAATGGGCTGCACTTCGGGTCGTGTCAAGGCCCACACGGTAATCCCGATGCCAAACACAATGAAAGGAATGCTCAGCAGTTGTCCCATGTTGAGCAACATCCCCTGTTCAAAAGCCTCTTGGTCCTCCTTGATGAACTCGATAAGAAAGCGTGTGAGGAAGATGCCAATCAGCCCGACACCAAAGAGCAATCCGGGACGTCGTATGCCGATGTTACGACGGTAGTAGAGCCAAAGCAACAGACCAAAGGTCACCACGTAGCACAACGCTTCGTAGAGTTGTGTGGGGTGCTGGACCGGGATTGCCTCAAGCGGTAAGTTGCGATAGAGTCGCACGAACTTGAACCCCCATGGTACATCGGTCACACATCCGATAATCTCCGAATTGAAGAGGTTGCCGAGGCGGACGCCGGCACCACCGATAGCTACCGGAATCATGATGCGGTCCAACGACCAGATGTAGGGCAACCGGTTGCGTCGCGAGAAGAGCCAAAGTCCAATCAGCAGACCGATGGCCGCACCATGGCTTGCCATTCCTCCGTTGCGAATCTCGGTGATGATACCCAATGGGTGTGCCAAGTAGTGTTGCGGTTCGTAGAAGAGGCAGTGCCCCAATCGTGAGCCGATGATGGTACCCAAGGTGCCGTAGACGAAAATCGACTCGGAGACCGACGCCGACAACTGTTCGCGTTTGCAGAAGTTATCGAAGAACTTGGCTCCGATGAAGATGGCCAAGGCCCACATCAAACCATAGTAGCGGATGTCGATGCCACCGACGGTGAAAAGCACCGGATTGAAATCCCATACGACGTATAGGGGCGAGAAAATCATCATTTTTTGTAGGGTTATTTTAGTTTATTGGGGTCTACCTTCTTGAGTGTGAAGGAGAAGGTGCTACCTGTGCCGAGTTCGCTGCGCAGGTTGATATGTTCGCCATGTGCCTCGATGATATGTTTGACAATGGCCAATCCCAAGCCGGTACCTCCGTGTTCGCGCGAGCGTCCCTTGTCGGTGCGATAGAAACGTTCAAAGACACGAGGCAAATCCTCCTTGGCGATGCCGACACCGGTATCCTCGACCTCGACGAGTATCTTATCGAGCAGGTCGCGGAAACGTACGCGGGTCTGACCTCCTTCGCGACCGTAGCAAATCGAGTTGGTGAGCAGATTCACCAACACCTGACCCACATAGTGCTTGTCGGCCGATACCCAGAAGGGCGATGGCAGGTTGTCGGCTCCCTTGATGAAAAACTTGATTTTATGCTCCGAAGCCTTCATCTCCAATTGGTCGGCAATCTCTTTGGTCAGCGCAACAATGTCGAAGTCGACCATCTTCAGTGCAGTCATGTCGCTCTCCAACTTGGAAATCGTATCCAAGTCGTTGACGATGTTGATGAGTCGGTCGATGCTCTTCTCGGTGCGTTCGAGAAACTTGCGGTTGATGAGATCGTCTTCGAGACCTCCGTTGAGCAGGGTAGAGATGTAGCCCTGAATATTAAATATCGGAGTCTTCAACTCGTGGGCGACGTTACCCAGATACTCCTTACGAAACTTCTCGGTCTGTTTGAGCTGCTCAATCTTCTGATCGTTGGTGTCGGCCCATGCCGACAACTCTTCGGAGATGTGCTCGACATGTTTGTCCTTCATCTCGTCGAGAATCTCGTGGGTGTGTACATTGCGGGAGGCGACAATCGAGTAGATGGGCTTAATCTTATAGGCCACATATTTGCGTATCACACAGAGTGCACAGAGTGCCACTACCAGAAATGTTCCCACGATAAAAGTGAGAAGCACCCACCAAGTGGTGTGCATCACGGCCAAGGCCAACGCTACAGCCATCGCTGCAACAACGGCGATGAGCAACGATGCGGTCTCCTTTGTTTTGATGTTCATGGTCGATAAGGTTTTAGTGCGCCCCGATAGGTCGCGTTTATTGCTTGATGTAGTTGTGCATTAATCGTGCAATGTATTTCCCTACGATGTCGAATTCCAGGTTGACGACACTTCCCACCTTGATGCGACAAAAATTGGTGTGCTCAAAGGTGTAGGGAATAATCGCCACGCGAAAACTGTCAGGTTGCGAGTTGCAGACGGTGAGGCTGACTCCATTCACCGCAATGGAACCCTTCTCAACGGTGCAGTTGTCACCCTGAGGTGTGTAGCGAAAGGTGAAGTACCAGCTGCCTTCGGCATCCTCAATGGCGGTGCATTGTGCCGTTTGGTCGACATGTCCTTGAACGATGTGTCCGTCGAGTAGTGCATCGGGTTTCATCGACCGCTCGACATTGACCAAATCACCCACCTGCAACTCGCCGAGGTTGCTGCGTGTCAGCGTCTCCTTCATGGCCGTCACGGTGTAGGTGTCATCGGTGAGTTCCACCACCGTCAGACAAACTCCGTTGTGTGCGATACTTTGGTCTATTTTCAACTCTTTGCAGAAGTCGCAAGCGAGGGTAAAATGCTTGTTTTGCTGGTCGTTGCGAATGGCAACCACCGTAGCGGTTTGCTCTATGATACCTGAAAACATAACGTGCTTGTTTTAGTCGCTAAAGATACATATAATTTGCGAAATCCCCAAATGGTGCCTCTGCGTATGTGTGGCGCGCCGATTGCGTACAAGCTGCGGACGAATACGATTATTTTGAAGAGAATGTTTCGTGTTATCGTTTTTTTTTGCATCTTTGCAACACCTTTGGTCTCGTAGTTCAATGGATAGAATATAAGATTCCGGTTCTTACGATGTGGGTTCGATTCCCGCCGAGATCACACCCGAGAGCAGTCCCGTTGTATGCCGAATCGGCTACAGAGACTGCTCTTTGTCGTTTTGGGACAATCCGAAAAGAACCGACACGGCCGAGCCGATGCAGTAGACTATTGCGGAATGAAGATGTATGTGATGGTACCGTTCTGCCGGGTGGGTGCCGAGTTGTTGATGTCGAAACGCGATTTGCGTGCCGATTGCAGAGCGGTTGAGCGCATACACTCATCGCCACCCGATAGAATAGAGGCCGCCGTTACATCGCCTGCCGGATTGACGGTGATGCGTACAACCACCTCGCCACCCCCTTCGCAACGATAGGCGGGAACATCCAAGTAGCGTGCATGCCGAATAGGGTCGACCAAGGAGAAGGAGACCGTCACGCGTCCCTGTACCTTGCGGTCGGACGCTTCGCGTTGCGCATCTTGTTCCGAGGTCCCATGGCGCAGGGCCTCGGCTTCGGCCAATCCCCGTTCATAAGCCTCGCGATTGGCACGCATGCGTGCTTGCGTGGCATCGGCGGCATCGTTGATAGCTGCGGCATTGATGCCTCGGTCATCGCGTATGGAGGCATCGAGTTTTGCATTCTCGTTGGATATGTCGTTGTGAATGTTGCGCCAATCGATAGGCTCTTCCTGCTGGCGTTCACGCACCTCTTGCTCCAACCGCTCCTTCTCGTTGGCAAGTTGTTCGAGGTTCTGCAGGTCGATGTAGAAACCCTGCAAGTGGGGCTTTGCTCCTATCAAAATCTTCGAAGAGACAAATGCAATCGCCAGCAACAGATAGGCAATCAACGTAACACACAACCCGACACGATGGTCAAAAGCCCACTCTCCGGCATCTTCCCGACGGTTGTCAAAAGGAAGTCGCAGACGGGGGCGTTTGGGCTGTGGTTTCGTCTCTTGAGATGTCATCGTCCGGAAGATTTCGCGCAAAATTAGTGTTTTTTACCCAAATATAGTTATCTTTGTGCTGGTTTAAGGAAAAATATTTTCTCACATGATAACAAAACAACAAACCCTGAAAGCTCCGATTTCGTTTTCAGGAAAGGGGCTGCATACAGGTGTTCAAGTGACGATGACGGTCTTGCCCGCTGAGGCGGACAACGGCATCGTCTTTCGTCGTATCGATTTGGAGGGGACGCCGCTGATTCCCGCTTTGTGCGAAAATGTAGTGGATACTTCGCGTGGCACGACCATTGAGGCCAATGGTGCCAAGGTGTCGACCATCGAACATATCATGTCGGCACTGTGGACAATGGGTGTAGACAATGCCGTCATCGACATCAATGCCCCCGAGACACCCATCATGGATGGCTCGGCGCGTGAATATGCCGATGTGATTGCCTCGGTAGGCCTTGCCGAGCAGAATGCCGACCGCAAGTATTATCAGGTGACGGAGAAGATGGTCTACACGATACCCGACAAGGGCGTCTCCATCATCATCTATCCCGACGAGGAGTTCTCGGCATCGGTTCATGTGGATTACAACTCCAAAGTGATAGGCAACCAATACGCCACCTTCCTACCGGAGGATGACTACGTATCGAAGATTGCACCTTGTCGTACCTTTGTCTTCCTGCATGAACTGGAACCTCTCTTCAAGATGAATCTCATCAAGGGAGGCGACTTGGATAATGCCATTGTTGTGGTGGAGAACCCCGTTTCTGAGGAGCAGTTCGCTCATCTGAAGCAGATTTTCCACAAGGACGACATCCAAATTACGGGTGGCTACCTGAACAACCTCGAGTTGCGTTTCACCAACGAGTTGGCACGTCACAAATTGCTCGACCTGCTCGGCGACCTGGCTTTGTTGGGTATGCGTATCAAGGGACGTGTGTGGGCCTCTCGTCCGGGGCACTTCGCCAATACCGAGTTCATGAAACAACTGCATCGCACGATACGTCGTGGCGGTGAGCGTCCGCGTTTCAAATACGATTGTCGTCAGACCCCGATTTTCGACATCAACGACATCCGTCGCATGTTGCCGCATCGTCCTCCCTTCTTGTTGGTAGATAGAATCTTCCATGTCGATGAGAATTCGATTGCCGGCATCAAAAACGTAACCATGAACGAGCCCTTCTTTGTGGGTCACTTCCCCAACGAACCGGTGATGCCGGGTGTGCTCATTGTGGAGGCCATGGCACAGTGTGGAGGTATCATGGTGTTGCGCAATATTCCCGATCCGGAGAACTATTCGACCTACTTCATGAAAATCGATGGCGTTAAGTTCAAACGCAAGGTGATACCGGGTGATACGTTGCAGTTTGAGTTGCACCTGACCGAACCGATTCGTCGTGGCGTTTGCATCATGGAGGCGAAGGCTTTTGTCGGCGATACGTTGGCTTGCGAGGCTACGCTGATGGCACAGGTTGCAAAGACCAAGAAGTAGATTAAAATAAGAAACCGAAATATACCAACTTTATGATCAGTAATTTAGCCTA
>CAYUJP010000089.1:3899-5425 GCA_964445055.1 uncultured Alistipes sp. | reverse complement strand
ACAATTGGATGCAAACCTTAGTTACGTTGGCTATCGTCTTTGTCATCGCTTTTCTCTTTACTACGGTGGCAGCCAATGCCATTGCTATTGTGGGTACAAACCCTGTATCCGGCATGACGCTCATGACACTTATCCTCTCATCGCTGGTACTCGTCTCCATCGGTTTAAGTGGTAAGAGTGGTATGACAGCGGCCCTCATCATCGGAGGTGTAGTCTGCACCGCGCTCTCCATGGCGGGAGGTTTCATCACCGATTTGAAGATTGGCTATTGGATTGGTACTACTCCGCGCAAGCAGGAGACTTGGAAGTTCTTGGGTACGGTGGTCTCGGCCGCTACGGTAGCGGGTGTCATGATTGTGTTGAACCGCACCTATGGCTTTGTCGGTGAAGGAGCGTTGGTGGCTCCACAAGCCAATGCCATGGCCGCAGTCATCCAGCCGTTGATGGAGGGCGGTACAACTCCGTGGGTGCTCTACTTCATAGGTGCTGTGTTGGCTTTGGTACTCACGGCCATTGGCGTGCCGGCATTGGCATTCTCACTGGGTATTTTCATCCCTATGGAGTTGAATGCTCCATTGGTAGTGGGTGGTCTGATAGCTTGGTTTGTATCCCATCGTTCGGATGATGCCAAACTCAACAAGGCACGTCTCGATCGTGGTACCCTGCTTGCTTCGGGTTTCATTGCTGGAGGTGCACTGATGGGCGTTGTTTCTGCCGTATTGCGTTTTGCCGGCATCGATTGGTATATGACCGAGTGGGCTACATCCAACGGTGCTGAGTGGTTAGGCTTGGTTATGTATATAGCTTTGGCAATCTACCTAACCTGGCACACCTTGCAGGCACGCAAGGAAGAGGCTTAGGACCCTCTTATTTGTATTATCTGATAAAATAGTTATTCTTTTGTATATGGAACTGAAAGACCGATTTTTGAAATATGTCTCCTACGATACGCAGTCATCGGAGGAGAGTACGACGTTTCCTTCGACCGATAAGCAGAAGGTGTTGTTGCGCGATTTGGCTGAGGAGATGCGTCTGTTGGGCATGACCGAGGTGCAGATGGACGACTACGGCTATGTAATGGGTACTATCCCTGCTACACAAGGTTGTGAAGATGCTCCTGTGTTGGGGTTTATTGCGCATGTAGATACCTCGCCCGACATGAGTGGCAAAGATGTAAAGCCATGCGTAATTGAGAACTACGATGGTACAGACATCGTACTCAACGACCGTCTGATTATGCGCGTGAGCGACTTCCCTGAATTGTCGTTCTTCAAGGGGCATACTCTCATTCATACCGATGGTACGACGCTATTAGGAGCCGACGACAAGGCCGGCGTAGCAGAGATTATGACGGCTGCCGAGTATTTGCTCACCCATCCGGAGGTGTCTCACGGCAAGATTCGCATTGGTTTCACTCCCGATGAAGAGGTGGGACGTGGTGTCGATTTCTTCGATGTAAAAGCTTTCGGTGCCGATTTCGCCTATACGGTCGATGGAGGCATGGAGGGCGAATTGGAGTATGAAAA
>CAYUJP010000089.1:2177-3799 GCA_964445055.1 uncultured Alistipes sp. | reverse complement strand
TTTGAGCAGAAGAAGGCCTACATCGAGCAAGTGGTTGCTTTGTTGCAACGTAAATATGGCGCTGAGGTGTTAACCATCACCCTCAAAGACCAATACTACAACATGCGCAAGATGGTGGAACCACATCCTCAACTCATCGAACGGGCAATGGAGGCCATGCGTCAAGCTGGAGTGAAGCCTCTTGTTCGTCCGATTCGAGGTGGAACGGATGGGGCACGCCTCTCGTTCATGGGGCTGCCTTGTCCCAATCTCTTTACCGGAGGAATGAATTTCCACGGCAAGTTCGAGTATTGCTCGCTCACCACCATGCAACGTGCATTGCAGGTGATACTCAATCTTGCACAGTTGTGGGCAAAGTAGGGTAGTATGGATGGGTATGGTTATCTGAAAGTTGCGGCGGCGATTCCTTCGGTACGTGTGGCCGATTGTCGTGCCAATGTCGACCGCATGGTATCCCTATTGGAGCGTGCGGCTGCTGAGGGAGTCGAATTGGTGGTCTTCCCCGAGCTCTCCGTCACGGGCTACACTTGTGCCGACCTCTTGTTGCAACCTATATTGCTCTCTGCAGCAGAGAGTGCATTGGATGATTTGGTACAACGTACCGCCGAACTCAATGTTGCCTATGCGGTGGGACTTCCGTTGTTAGTCGACAATGTTCTCTATAATTGTGCCGCAGTGGTGGCTTGTGGCGAGATTCTGGGTGTTGTCCCCAAAACGCACATCCCCAACTATGCCGAATTTTACGAGTCGCGTTGGTTCGCTTCGGGAGCAGGTCGTCCCACCACCGAGATTGAGTTGTGCGGCGAGTCGGTTCCTTTTGGTACGGAACAACTCTTCGTTATCAATGGGGCATGTTGTGGCGTGGAGTTGTGTGAGGATTTGTGGGTTACCACACCCCCGTCGGCACATCTTGCCGAAGCAGGTGCCGAGGTCATCATTAATCTCTCGGCTTCGCCCGACGCCGTGGGCAAGCACGACTATGTACGTCGTTTGGTAGCACAGCAGTCTGCAGCTACCCGTTCGGCCTACATCTACTGTTCGGCAGGATTTGGCGAGTCCTCCACCGATTTGGTCTTTGCCGGCAATGCGCTCATTGCCGAGAACGGAACACTTCGTGCCTCATCGCAACGTTTTGCCTTAGACGAGCAGTTGCTCATAGCAGACATCGATTGTCAGTTGTTACGCTATGACCGCTGTCGTACGACTACTTTTCGCCCCACCGCAACGCACGCATTGGCTACCGTTACAGTCTCCATGCCTCTGGCAACGGATCGACCTTTTCATCGAACCGTCGATGCCATGCCATTTGTTCCTGCGCAAGATGCACTCAAACAGAGCCGTTGCGAGGAGATACTCAATATTCAGGCTCTTGGATTGGCTCAGCGTCTGCGACACACCCATTGTCAGCGCGTAGTGGTTGGTTTGTCTGGTGGACTTGATTCCACTTTGGCGCTTCTTGTTACCGTGCGTGCTTTCGACCTGCTGCAGTTGGCACGCCAGGGCATCATCGGCATTACCATGCCGGGTTTTGGTACGACCGATCGCACCTATCGCAACGCGGTGGAGTTGATGCAGGAGTTGCAAATCAGCAAACGCGAAATCTCCATTCGTGCAGCTTGCGA
>CAYUJP010000089.1:0-2077 GCA_964445055.1 uncultured Alistipes sp. | reverse complement strand
GTGGGTCCTTACGAGTTACACGACTTCTTCCTCTATAGTTTTGTTCGTCAGGGTATGTCTCCTGTCAAGATACTCTTTCTGGCAGAGAAGGCCTTTGTCGGAAGTTACGACCGCACCACCATCAAAAAGTGGTTACGTACTTTTTTCAGCCGTTTCTTCGCCCAGCAGTTCAAGCGCTCGGCATTACCCGATGGCCCTAAAGTAGGTTCTGTGGCACTCTCTCCGCGTGGCGATTGGCGCATGCCCTCCGATGCAACGGTGAGTGTATGGATGGAGGAACTCGATAAGTTAGATTAGTTAGGATGGTTTAATTAAAATATTTCTCATGAAAAAGTTTTTGATTTGCATGGTTGTAGCATGTTGCTTTGTTGCACCTGCCGGTGCTCAGAGTCTGTTGGACGCACTGAAGAGTGTTGCCTCTAATGTGGCTGATCAAGTTACGGGTGGCAAGGCTACCGAGACCTTAATGGTGGGCACATGGAATTACACACAACCCGGTGTGAAGCTTCAGAGCGACAATACGCTGGCTGATTTGGGTGCTTCGGCACTCACCACCAAACTCGAAACACGTTTGGCAAAACTCTACACCATCGTTGGTATAAAGAAAGGGGTATGTACCTTTACTTTCTCGTCCGACAAGAGTTTTACTGCTACCATTGGTTCGCGTAAGCTTCAGGGGACCTACGAGTTTACTGCCGATACGCACGATGTGACGCTCAGTTTCGAAACGACATCAAACTACAATATCGGAACACTTACAGGTAAAGCCTACCTATCGGGTACCGATTTGCAATTGCTTTTCCCCGCTACACGTCTGCTGAGTATGGTCAATACGTTGGGCTCGAAGTTGGCCACCTATAGCACTACTGCTGCCACTGTCAGTACTTTAGTAGGCAATTTCGATAATCTCTACCTCGGTTTCGAGTTTTCAAAGTAGACGACGATGAAGCGTTGGATTCTCGGATTGTTGCTTAGCCTTTCGACCACGATGCCCATCTCGGCACAGTCGTGGCAGAGTTTGTTGCGTGATGCAATGCAGATGCTGACAGGCAAATCAACATCGACGACCACCTCCGCCACCACTTCGACCGTAGCCACGCAGATTACGGCATCTGCATTGGTAGGTGAGTGGTCCTACTTGTCTCCGGCGATGGAATATAGCGGTACAGATATGCTTGCTACGTTGGCCGTATCCACACTCAAGAGTCAACTTGTTGGCTACTACCAGCAAGCCGGCTTACAGGCAGGACAAGGTACACTCACCTTCCGCAAGGATGGAACTTTTCGTGCCGTACTCACCGACCGTAATGTCGAGGGAACCTACAGCTACGATGCTACTGCCGGAACATTGCAATTCAACTGTATATTCGATGATCGTACAGCCTCTTTTACGGGAAGTACCTCCTTTGCCGATGGCGCACTTACGTTGCTCTTCGATGCCAATACTACGCTGTCGACATTGCGTTCGTTACCGCGATATGCCCAAAGCCAGAAGCTAGCAAAGATTGCCACGCTACTCGAAGGCTACCCGGGTGTACTCCTCGGTGCTACCATTCAGCAGTAGAGGTGTATCTTACAACTGTTCCAGCATCCCGAAAGTTACTAACTTTCGGGATGCTGTCGTTTTAGGCCCTCCTCTCACCCACCTCAAAGTCAAATGCAACCACCTATGCATCCATGCAAGAAGTTTCCTTGCAAATGAACCTAACTATCATCTACTAACTAAACACTACTTTCTAATCCTTATAAATCTTATCTACTCACTACCAACTAAGAGCTTGGTGTTTTTTGTGTCGATTTTGGGGGTACCGGACAGAAGTGCAACTTTGCCGGAAACTATCTAATCACTTTTTTGATTCCGCGAACAAAACGTCCGAAGATTCGGACACTTTTACCGTACGTTTCATTTTCAACCACTTAACTTTGCGAGTGAAGAAATAGCGCTTGGAGATTAGTTAGTTGTTAGATATAAAGAGACGTATGTTAAACTTAAAACAAAGTAAGATGAAAGCCTTCAAACATCACACACACTCGGTGTGTGCCGTGAGCGGACTTGCGATGCTTCTGCTCACCGGAG
>CAYUJP010000088.1:0-5623 GCA_964445055.1 uncultured Alistipes sp. | reverse complement strand
TCTAAACAGTACATCATTCGGGCATCCGATTCGTTGGGAAACTTCAGCAAGATATTTGTCGAACAGATGGTACGAGGGTACTCCATGGCAGAAGAAATCTACCAAGATAAAGTCATCTTCTCGATGTTGCGCATTGACTAACTTGCGAACCGAAGCAATCTGGCAAGGAGTTCCGAATACGACAAATTTTCGCTGCTTGTCAAGCAACTCTTTAAAACCGTCTAATGTGTAACTTTGGATATACTTTGACCCGATACTTTGTGTAGCCTCCAACTTGCTGTTTGTGCAAAAATGGGTAGCCCGGCGTTTGTCCGGATTGTATTTAACCGCAATTATATGATATCCTTTGTCTATAAATTTATCTATAAGAGAGAAACTTACACCTCCGGAACTACTTTTGTCTCGTATTCCCGCATCGTTGGACCATGCGGCATAGAACCTATCGTTGTGCTCACGCCCAACAGCCGACTTTTGTCCGGCAAATGCACAACTTTGCAGACACTTTCCACAATGGATACAGTTGTCCTCGTCAACGACGGGCGCAAAGAATCCGTCGCTATTTCTCGTTAAGGTGATGACCTTCTTGGGACAAACTATCGCACATACTCCGCAACCAAAACAGTGCTGGAATTTCGATATGCTGTTCAATTTTGTCATGCTAAGGTTATGAGTGTAGGGTAAAGTGAAATCGATGGATAAACCATTCGATGAACCGAAACAGGAGCCGATTGACGAATGTAGCCCTATTCTTAAATAATAATTCGCTCAAATCGCACAGCAACAAAGTTTTGCGCTCTCTATCAATCAATTCGGGAGCATATCGACGCATTAGCCACATCCGTTCATTCCAAAAGAATTGTCGTTTCGACTCGTACATGCGCAGGGGGAAAAACGAATCCCCATTCATCGAGATGGAACTGTCGGAAATTCGATAAAAGGCTGTCACCGTATCCATGAAATGGAGTCTGATTCCATGTAATGTAAGGGTGATATAGTAGGTGATATCTTCAAAGAATCGGTATTGTTCATCGTATTGATACTGTTCGTAGACGCTTCGATGTAGAAACAAGGTCGCTGCAACCAGTGTATTCCCGGCAAGAAGTATCTTCAGCTGCTCGATAGGTTCCAACGCATAAATCTCTCTTTGGTCTTGACCGGGACGTTCACCGAGAAACTCTTTCCGGCCATCGACAACACGAAATGCCCGAACCTTCGAGAATAACACACGAATGTCGGGATGCTGACATACATAGTCGACATTCTGCCGAATGCAATCGTCAGCCAAAATATCGTCACCGGCTATCCCCTTTATCCATTCGCCTTGTGCCGCTCGATAGCCACGGTTGCAGTTTGCCGGAATTCCGCTGTTTTGCGCAACCGTGAGAAGTTGACTCCTCACAAATCGGTCGGCATGAGCGGCTATCCACGTCCGGCAAAGTGCCACGGTCGAATCCTGCGAACCATCGTCCGTGACAATCAGTTCAAGATTCTTATAACTTTGCGAGAAGATGCTGTCAAGCGTCTCCAGGACATAGTTTGCCGAGTTGTAGGTGATGACGACTATCGAGACCAAAGGTGGGGTCGTATTCATGATTGACGGTTTTGAATTTTGTTTTTTAGGAGACCGACTATGCCTATTCGCTTGTCTAACTCACGCAGACTATACACGCAGAGAACTGCGCAGGAGAGTCCCATCGCCGTGTAGGAGACGATGCCTCCGAGAAAGGAGGATGCAAATACGACCAACAGCAGTGCAAACAGTGTTGTCGTGAGTTTAATGACCTGCCGATTGTGCCGAAAATCGTACAGTCTTTTGGTGAGTATTACGTATAGGGTGATGAAAATTGTATAGTTTATCAGCGGAGCGATGCCGAGGCCCAAAACGCCCCAAAAATAGAAACATAAGCAACTGATTAACAGATTCGACACATTGCCCCACACACCCTCTAACCAGAAGAAAGTACGTTTGTCACCCTTCGAAAAGGAGATGTATCCCAACGGATAGGCTACGGCACGCAGAAAGACCGACAGACAGAGAATGCGCATGAGGGTCTGCACGCTTTGGAACTCATCGGTCAGAAGAATCTTAATCACCAACGGGCACAACGTAATCAGCAACGCAAGTAGCGGCACCACAGCCAACACAACTATTTCGCTCTGCTCGTTTACGGTTGCTCGCAATTTTGTTACATCGTTCTGAACGGCGGCGAGTCGTGGAAAGTAGTCTACACTCATTGCCGTGAAGACCAACCCGACATATTGGGAGCATATTCCATTGGCGGCCGAGAACAAACCGACATCGGTCACCGACCCGAATGTTCGTATGAAATTGTTGATGGAGTAGTTGGTAAGCGTGCCCAACAGCTGTGATACCATGAGTACCGCGCCAAGTGAAATCATCACCTTGGCGGTGGCGGTGAATGTCTCGCGACTGATAGTGACGCGACGCGTCCGGACGACTTTGTAGGTGTGATAGCGATAGAACAGAAAGGTCGCGAGCGACAAGGCAATCATCGCCGGCACGATTCCCCCTTGACCATAGAGATAGTAGAGAGGAACCCCGACAAACAATCCGGTCAGTGACCCCACCAACGATGCATAGGCCAATCGTTTGATGGCATGCATGCCCGTGAGAATC
Organism: uncultured Alistipes sp.; assembly: GCA_964445055.1. Taxonomy (GTDB): domain Bacteria; phylum Bacteroidota; class Bacteroidia; order Bacteroidales; family Rikenellaceae; genus Alistipes. Next base: position 2,985 of record CAYUJP010000088.1, on the reverse strand, counting down.
GACCGCTCTCCATTGCCCAACGTAGTCAGCATCACAAACAGGGAGAGCGCGACGAAGTGCCATCGATAGTCGGTATTTCCGAAGGTGAGTCTGCTGATGGCTCGACCGAACACAATACAAACAAGGGCACCGATGAGCGCGGTTGCACGCAGGAGCATCCGCGCCACACGGATGGTCTGCTCACCCCGTTGCAACGACTCCGCATCGCCACGCTCGTTGGCTGCCGACACCTCGCGCACAACCGACATCGTAAGTCCCATGTTGGTAAATTGCTGAATGGTGTTGACCGCTGTCCCAAGCAACGAAGAGATACCCATTCCCTCCGCTCCCAGGAACATGGCTACAAACTTGCCGCGCAGCACCCCCACCAAGATGTTGAACACCTCGGTTCCCCCCAATATGGCGGTATTCTTGGCGATGGCTTTGTACGATTTCTCCGACATAAGAGAACGGCTGTGATAAAAATGGATGTGGAGCAACGCAATGTGGTTGCCCCCACGTCGGTAATCAGAACTTGTTAATCAGGGCTACCACCTGTGCCGCCTCATCCGGGGTGAGGGTGGGGCCGATGGGGATGCTCAGCTCTTCGTCGGCCAAACGCTCGGTGACGGGCAACGTAAGTTGGGGCGTGTTCCACGGCTCGTTGCGGTAGCACTCCTGCTTGTGGGGAGCTATCGGCTAGTGGCACACCGTGCCCACACCATTCGCCTCGAGATAGTCGTGCAGACGGTCGCGATTGACCTTGCCTGTCACAAGGATGGGGAACAGATGATAGACATTCTGTGCATCGGGCAGGCGGTCGGGCAACGTGACAAGCGGGTTGTCGATGTGGTCGTAGTAGTAGTGTGCAATCTCGCGACGATGGGCGTTGTCCTCGGCCAAGTGCTTCAACTTTACATCGAGGATGGCTGCCTGAATCTCGTCTAATCGCGAGTTGCGTCCCGCATATTTGAACACATACTTCCGTTGCGAGCCGTAGTTGGCAAGCGCGCGTACCGCCTTGGCAAGCTCTTCGTCGTTGGTCGTCACCGCGCCACCATCGCCCAATGCACCGAGGTTCTTTCCGGGATAGAACGAGTGGCCTGCGGCATCGCCGAGGTTGCCGGTCACTCTGCCGTCGCTGTATCGACATCCATGCGACTGTGCACAATCTTCGATAAGCTTGAGCCGATAGCGTTTGCACAGTGCCTCTATCTTCGGGGTATAGGCCATACGTCCATAGAGGTGTACGATGGTGATGGCTTTGGTACGTGGGGTGATGGCCGCCTCGATGCGACTGTCGTCGATTTCGAGTGTGGTGGGGTTGGGCTCAACCAACACCGGCGTCAGCCCATTCTCTGTGATGGCAAGAATGGTGGCGATGTAGGTATTGGCGGGGACAATCACCTCGTCGCCACGTTGTAGCACGCCCAACTCGATGTAGGCACGGAAAATCCAGATGAGCGAATCGAGTCCGTTGGCGCACCCTATGGTGTAACGACTCCCCGTAAATTCGGAGTAGTGACGTTCAAAGGTTTCGTTCTCCTTTCCCTGAAGATACCACCCTCCATCGACAACGCGGTTCACCGCCTCGTGTATCTCATCCGCATGCAGTGCGGTAACTTGTTGTAAATCTAAAAACTTAATCATAGTGCTAATATGCTTTCTATCCAATCGGGATGTTGATGCTGTAGGTAATGAACGAGGTGCTTCCCATATACATCTCTCTGATATGGGTCGGCACCACGCTGTATATATGAGTAGATGAGTTGCGGACGATTGAGGCGCAGGGATGCCTCCTTTACATACATGATAAAAGAGGTTCCATTGTGATTTGTCGCATTGATGTCGGCACCTTGCGATAACAGATAGTCACACATACCTTCATTACCTGCATAACCGGCTACCATCAATAGTGTCCATCCATGCGATGTTTCATGTTCGTTGATATAGAGAGTCAAATCACAACAACTCTTCAGCTCGGCTAAATCGCCACATCGCACGATGTCAAAAAGTTGGTCTAATTTATCCTTTGCAAGTATGACGTTGTAGTCTATAGTCGATACTTTCAACGATTCATTATCGTTAGTGAGAATAGTTCCCGGTTTTTCACTACTCGGCTCCGAAGTTATCACAGCATGATGAATGGGCCATCCATCCACCATGGGTAATTGAAAGTCTCTGAACGAGAAAGCGCGCACTTGATTGCGTACCTGCCAAGCTGTCGCTTGGAAGTTGATGTGCAGATTATGGTAATCGATTGCTTGTTTGGAGAAGTAGCTCGAATGAGTGGCTTGTTGCGGATACGAAACCACAGAATCGGATATCACACTTGGTAAACAAGAGATTACCAAGTGTGTCCCATATTCAATGTACTTTAGATACACATCCTTACAATTGTCGTTATCGGCTATCGGTATCTCCTTTTGTGCAATGATTTCACCTGTATCGATTCCTGCATCAATCCGATGAAATGTAACGCCTGTCTTCGATTCGCCATACAAGATTGGCATAGCCGATGTGTACACACCTTTGTATTGAGGGAGCAAAGAGAAATGAATATTATAGAGACGTCGGGTTGCGAACAATTCGGGTTTTATAATCCTATCAAACTCCAACGACAAAAACAGCAATTGCTCTTGAGCATACACGTCCTCTAACGAGACTAACGGAATCTGATTTTGTTCGACAAAGGCTTTGAACGAGTATTGAAAACCATTTGTTCCTCTATCGTTTCGATTGACAATAGCACACAGCGGAATGTCTGGATAGTGACGTTGGAGGTATTCTACAATGCGTATCGCAATATTATTTTTTCCGGCAACACAAATCAGGCTACACATAGAGAGCCTCCTTTCTGAGCCTTAGGAATCTATTTTTTCCCCCCCCCCCTTATTTTTTTAATTTTATCCGTTTCTTCGTCACGATTTCTAATCGTTTTTTCCTTGATTCTTCCCCGTAATGAAGACCGTTTGCCATTCCACACCGTATTTGCCTGAATATATT
>CAYUJP010000087.1:3129-5708 GCA_964445055.1 uncultured Alistipes sp. | reverse complement strand
ACAACCTGAAAGGGAATGTGTGCCTCTCCCAAGGCATATTGCACGGCACGCGATGCGCCACCGCTACCCAACACCAATGCGGTGCCCCGATAGTTGTCACCCACCAACTCATGCAACGTGGCGCGTATCCCCTCGATGTCGGTGTTGTAGCCACAGAGGCCTCCTGCGGTGCGACGTACACAATTCACCGCTCCGATTTGCCACGCCTCATCGGTCATCGAGTCGAGATGCTCCATGATTTGTTGCTTGTATGGAATGGTGACGTTAAGTCCCTCAAGTTGCGGATGCTCATCAAGCAGTGCTTGCAGATTGTCGATGGAGGGTAGTTCGTAGAGCGTGTAGGAGCAGTCGTTAATCTGCTCATTGCGGAATTTCGCGGCAAAGTAGTCTGCCGAGAAAGAGTGTTTGAGTGTCCGCCCAATAAGTCCAAATTGTCGCATGGTCGAGTGAATCAGTTGTTGGCTTTACTCATCTTGTGGCCGAGCCATTCGATGCTGAGAATCAGCAGAAAACCCGCTGCACAGCAGACAACGGCAACTCCTAAAGCCGCATCATTGCCACTGTTGATGGCAAAAGTCTGAGGCAATACATTTTGCTCTACTAAGGGATGTGTGACGCCATGACTATCCGTGTAGACCTTTATCACCTCTTTCCAGGGCCACACCTTATTCAACGAGCCGAGCATGAAACCCGTCAGCAGAGCCACTGTAGCGTTGCGGTAGTGTGCCAACAGCCACCCCAACAGATGCGAAAAACTGGTGAGCCCTGCAATGGCTCCCACGGCAAAGAGCAACAACACCCCGACTTGAAGCGTTGCCACCGCCTGCAGAATAAATTGATATTTACCCAAGAGCAATAGGATGAATGCTCCCGATATGCCGGGTAGAATCATGGCACAGATGGCAATCGCTCCCGATAGTAGGATGAACCACCAAGTTTCGGGTGTCTGCGCCGGCGATGCCATGGTAATCCAAGCGGAGAGTGCCACTCCCACAAGAAGCATCGCCCCTGTAAGAAGGTTCCAGCGTTTGATTTCGCCACAGACCATGAGGGCCGAAGCCACGATGAGTCCGAAGAAGAACGACCACACCTCAATGGGGTAGTGGGCCAATAGATAGGTCATCCCTTTCGCCAACGAGAAGATGGCAAGCAAGATACCGCCAAAGACCGATAGGAGGAAGTTGCCATGCACTTGTTGCCAAAAGGCACGCAACTCTCCATGTAGGAGCAGGGGCAATGCACCCCCTCCCACTTGTCGAATCGAGCCGATAAGTTCGTCGTAAATGCCCGATATGAAGGCGATAGTACCTCCCGATACTCCGGGAATCACATCGGCCATGCCCATTGCACAACCTTTCAGGGCAACGATAAAGTATTTTTTCATCTGGGAGATTTTTTTCGATTTATTCCACCTCGGCGACGAGGTCCTTCTCACCTACTGAGGTCTGTTTTACAGGCGGATTTGACGATGGTATGGCATCTGTAGGCGCTGCCAACAGAGGTGCTCCCTGCTCTGCCCAATGCTCCAACAGCTCGATGGCACGATGCAACTCTGTGTCGGGGTCGGTAGCCAACATGCGGTAGTATCCCTCGTTGGGAAAGAGCCGCTCGGCAAGGATGCTCCGCACCTGCTCGCGCAACAACGGTGCAGCCTCTTCGCGTTCGGTGTGCGAGGCGGTGATTCCCCGTGCGGTTGCAGCCTTGGTAATCTGTTGCAACAACTCATCAGGTACCTCGTAGGTGGTAGCAAACTCCTCGTAGGTGAGGTAGCGTGCCGTGAGTTCCGTCCGGTTGCTGTCGAAGTAACGTACCACCACATCTTTGACGATGGTGTTGCGTTTCAATGCCACGAGATAGGCACTCTGTGTCGTGTGGTCGGCCTCGACATAGATGTCGGGATGGATGCCACCGCCTCCCACCACCGTGCGTCCGTTGAGCAGGGTACGATAGCGAGGCAACCCTTCGGTGAGGGTGTCGGCACTCAGGTCGTTGCTCCGTTGTTTGTGGGCAGCTTGGTAGGCCTCGCTGTTGCCCAACTCATAGGGACGTTGTATCATACGTCCTGTGGGAGTCTGATATTGCGACACGGTGATGCGTAATGACGACTTATCGCAAAGCGAATAGATACGTTGTACCAACCCCTTCCCGTAGCTCGGACGCCCGATAATCACGGCGCGGTCCCAATCTTGCAATGCTCCGGCAACAATTTCGCTGGCCGAAGCCGTCTTCTCGTCAATCAGCACCACAACGGGACGTTTCACGAAACGTCCGTTGCTGTCGGTAGTGTAGGTGCTCTGTGCAACACTGCGTCCATCGGTAGTCACCACCGTGCACCCTTTGGGTAGGAAGAACGATGCCAATTTTTGGGCTTGTTGAAGCGCGCCCCCTCCGTTGCCACGCAAATCTAAGATGAGTGACTTTACATTCGACATCTGTTCGAAAACTCGGTTGAAATCGGCGTTGGTGGTATTGGCAAAACGGTTCACCTTGATATAGCCAATCTCCGGTGTGATGCGAAATGCAGCATCGATGGTAGAGTAGGGTATCTGTTCGCGGGTGAGGGTGAAGTGCATCGACTC
>CAYUJP010000087.1:0-3029 GCA_964445055.1 uncultured Alistipes sp. | reverse complement strand
TGTTGCAACACATCATCAAATGCCACTTGTTGTTGCTCTCCTGTGCGCATGTTCTTCAGTGTGACGTGCTGTTGTGCCAACTCCTCGCTACCGATGATGGCAACATAGGGGATGGCGCGACGGTTGGCATACTCCATCTGTTTCTTCATCTTGCTACCTTCGGGGTAGATTTCAGCGGCAATACCTCCATCGCGTAATTTCTTGATAAGTTGCAATGATGCACGCTCCTCCTCTGTTCCCAAGTTGGCGAAGAGTACTTTGGTCGAGAAGGCAACCTCCTCGGGAAAGAGATTGAGCCCCACCATCACATCGTAGATGCGGTCGGCACCAAACGAGATGCCGACACCCGACGTGTTGGGCATACCAAATATGCCGGTGAGGTCGTCGTAACGACCACCTCCACAAATCGAGCCGATGGCAAAATCGTTGGCTTTAACCTCAAAGATAGCTCCCGTGTAGTAGTTTAACCCACGTGCCAACGACAGGTCGAGTTCTACGTGCAGGTCAATGCCCAAACGGCTCACATAGCCGAAGATGCACTCCATCTCCTCAATGCCCTTGACACCCGTCTGCGACGAACCGATTACCTCGCGTAACTTGCGTAGTTTCTCGCTGTTATCACCTGTTAACTCAAGGATAGGTTGTAGTCGTGCAATGGCCTCGTCGTCGATACCGCGCTCACGCAATTCGGCATTTACGTTGTCGATACCAATCTTCTCCAACTTGTCGATAGCCACCGTAATATCGACCATCTTGTCGGCATGACCGATGGTCTCGGCAATGCCGTAGAGAATCTTACGGTTGTTCATCTTCAGCGTGACGCTGATGCCCAACTTTCGAAATACCCGTGCCACGATCTCCACCAACTCTACCTCATTGAGCAACGAACGCGAGCCGATGACATCGACATCGCACTGGTAGAACTCGCGATAGCGCCCCTTCTGTGGACGGTCGGCACGCCATACGGGTTGTATCTGATAGCGCTTAAAGGGCAATACAATCTCGCCTTGGTGCTGTACTACGTAGCGAGCAAAGGGCACGGTCAAGTCGTAGCGTAACCCCTTCTCGCTGATGCGAGCGGCTTGTCGCAACTCCTCTGTGGAGAGCCCACCGGCGTAGTCGCCCGAGTTGAGAATCTTGAAGAGCAACTTGTCACCTTCGTCGCCATACTTTCCTAGCAGGGTAGAGAGGTTCTCCATCGCAGGGGTCTCCAAAGGCGCGAAGCCGAAGAGTTGAAAGACTTGTCGTATCGAGTCGAAGATATAGTTGCGACGCATCATCTCCGCAGGGGAGAAGTCGCGCGTTCCTTTCGGAATAGATGGTTTCTGTATGCCCATTGTATCTCTTTTTTACTCCATTAACTTCTTATATTTCACACGGTGAGGGGTGGTGTCGCCTCCTTGTGCACGCTTCCACTCCTCGTATTCGCTGTACGAACCTTGATAGAACACCACCTTTGAGTCACCCTCGAACGAGAGGATGTGTGTGGCAATGCGGTCGAGGAACCAACGGTCGTGTGAGATGACTACAGCACAGCCGGCAAAGTTCTCCAGACCCTCCTCCAAAGCGCGCAAGGTATTTACATCGATGTCGTTGGTCGGCTCATCGAGCAACAACACATTGCCTCCCTCCTTGAGTGCCAAGGCCAGATGCAGACGGTTGCGTTCACCCCCCGACAACACACCGCATTTCTTCTCCTGATCGGCTCCAGTGAAGTTGAAACGAGCGACATAGGCACGAGCAGGCACCTGACGGTTGCCCAACTGAATCCACTCGCTGTTTTGCGAAATCACCTCGTAGACCGTCTTTTCGGGGTCGATGGATTTGTGTTGCTGGTCGACATAGGCAAGTTGAACGGTCTGCCCCACCGTGAATGTCCCGGCGGTGGGTTGCTCCAATCCCATAATCATGCGGAAGAGGGTGGTCTTACCCGTACCGTTGGCACCAATCACTCCCACGATGCCGGCAGGGGGGAGTGTGAACTCCAGATTCTCGTAGAGCACACGGTCTCCGAAAGCTTTGGTGACACCGTGCGCCTCAATCACCACATCGCCCAAACGCGGACCGTTGGGGATGAAGATTTCGAGCTTCTCCTCCTGTTGCTTGGTATCTTCGTTGAGCATCTTGTCGTAGGCCGACAGACGGGCTTTGCTCTTGGCACGTCGTCCCGCGGGCGACATACGCACCCACTCCAACTCGCGCTCCAAGGTCTTGCGACGTTTCGATGCCTGCTTCTCCTCCATCTCCAACCGTTTCGACTTCTGCTCGAGCCAACCCGAATAGTTTCCTTTCCACGGAATACCCTCACCGCGGTCGAGCTCGAGAATCCATCCGGCAACCTTATCCAGGAAGTAGCGGTCGTGTGTTACAGCGATAACCGTACCCTTGTATTGTTGCAGATGTTGCTCCAACCAATCAATCGACTCTGCATCGAGGTGGTTGGTCGGCTCATCGAGCAACAACACATCGGGCTGTTGCAACAGCAGACGGCAGAGTGCCACGCGACGGCGCTCACCACCTGAGAGCACCTTCACCGACTGGTCGGGTTCGGGACAGCGCAACGCATCCATGGCGCGTTCCAACACGCTGTCAATCTCCCAGCCTCCCACATGGTCAATCTGCTCGTAGAGTTCGCCTTGACGCTCAATCAGACGTGCCATGGTGTCGTCGTCCATCGGCTCGCAGAGTTGCTGATTTATCTGTTCATACTCTTTGAGCAGTGCCATCGTTGCGGCACACCCCTCTTCGACCACCTCGCGCACGGTCTTGCTGTCGTCGAGTTGGGGCTCCTGTTCGAGGTAGCCCACCGTATATCCGGGCGAGAATACCACTTCGCCCTGGTAGTTCTTGTCGATGCCGGCAATAATCTTCATCAGTGTCGACTTACCTGAGCCGTTCAGACCGATGATGCCAATCTTTGCACCGTAAAAGAAAGAGAGGTAGATGTTGTTGAGTACCTTTTTCTGGTTGGTAAAGGTCTTGGAGACCCCGACCATGGAAAAGATGATTTTTTCGTCTGCCATATTTTT
>CAYUJP010000086.1:0-5757 GCA_964445055.1 uncultured Alistipes sp. | reverse complement strand
ATAGCCTTCAGCGAGGATTCTCCTTGAGAGAGTACCTGCGCACGCTTTGTTAGAAGAAACATGTGGCAACGCTTTGAACTGCACTTCACATCTCCTAAGTTGGGCTTGTGAGGTGCAGTTTGGTTTTGTTTAGACCAAAAACGAAAAAATCCTGAATCTGATTAGAGATGCACTTTGCGAAGTTGCTTGGCGCGACTTCGTCACCGAAGTGCGTCATCGATCGTTGGGAATCAACCCTACGTGGAGAGCCACAAAAAAAGAGGAACTCGAAAGGCTTTCGACTTCAAACTGTGCAATTTGAAACCTTAGTTTCGCTACTGCGAAACGACCTTTCGACTTCCTCACCAACCTAAAACTACTAACCTTAAATGAACCTTAAAACTTCGTGTGCAAAGGTAATGGGTTATTCGATGTGCAACAAGGACAAAAAAGGCCTATTTAGATAGATTTTAGGTAGATAAGGCAACCTAAAAAGTCTATACACCCTCGGTACGAACACGCAACCTCTGACTGCTGAACGAGAAGCGCTTAGAGAGGCTCCAACACTAACGTGACTTTACATCGACGGAGCAATTGACCCCTTGACTGTGCAGTGCCCAATCACCTCGTGCGCGCAACACCTGTTCCACGATGTCGCGTACGCAACCTCGTCCACCCGGGTATTCGGAGACGTAACGAGCCACCTCCAAAATCTCGCTGGCAGCATCGGCAGGTGCGACGGGGATTCCCACAGCTTTCATACACTCCAAGTCGGGAATGTCATCGCCCATGAAGATGACATGTGCGGCATCGAGGTGAAAGTCCTGCAAGAACTCCTCGAGGGCGGCAATCTTGTCGGCACAGTCGGTGTAGATGCGTGTGGCGTGCAGATGCTCGAAACGTTCCTGCAACCACTTGCCACGGCCTCCGGAGATGATACATATCTTGTAGCCCATGCGACAAGCGTAGGCCACGGCATAGCCATCCTTGGCATTGTAACGTCGGATAAAGTCGTCACCGAAGGGGGTGATACCTCCATCGGTAAAGACGCCATCTACATCGAAGACAAAAGCCTCTGTATTTACGATATCTTCTTTGAAGTTTCCCATATGCTTTGTGTAAGAAGTCGATAGATTTCGCTGTGTAATTTGTCGCCCGACAGTAGTCGCAAGTGGCGCTCTTGTGTCTGCACGTCGTTACGCACGGCGGGTCCTGTCTGCACATCTGCGGGGCGCGTGGCACTCAGTGCTTTGGCTGTAGTCTCGGCAATGAGCGTATGTAGCAGGTCTGTTGGGAGCTGAGCTTGTTGCAACACCTCGCAACCCAACTCAAAAAGGTGGTTAGCAAAGTTGCATGCCAACACACCGGCCAGATGTACCTTTCCGCGTTGCTCGGAGTCAACTCGATAGATGCGCTGACTCAGTTGACGAGCAAAAGCCTCAAGTTCAATGGCAGCCTCATCGGTCGATGACTCAATGAGTAGAGGTACTTGCGCGAAGTCGACACGCCGACCTTTGGTGAAGGTCTGCAAGGGGTAGAGGACGGCACGCCGTGCATAGCTCGCTAAGGCGAGGATGTCTACACTACCTGCTGTGTGCGCGACAAGAGCCTTTGTTGGGATAGGAAGTTGTGAGGCTACCTCTGCCACTGCACGGTCACTTACAGCAAGAATATAGAGATCGGCAACTGCAAGTTTGGTTGCATCGCAACAAGGAACCGTGCGGGCCAAGCGAGCCACCTCCGCCACACGCGCTACATTGCGCCCGAAGAGTTGGCGCAACTCCACCGAGGAGTCGGCAACCGCTTGAGCCAAAGATTCGGCAAGATTCCCACTACCTATGATGACTACAGATTGAATCATACGTTACACATTGGGTATATCGATTAAACGCACGTTAGAAGGTGCTGTACGTGCTGCCTTGCGAAGGTCGCCAAGCAGGTCACCGGTGAGTATCATCTCCGGCGAGTCGTGAAAGTCGATGTCGGAGTTGCCCATGCGGTCCAACTTTTCAAGAACATCGTAGAGCGTAAGCGAATGAATGTCTACGGCCGGTGAAAAGAGTAACTCACGATCGTCGACATCGCTACGGACGGAGACCAACAGATGGGCCGAGACCAACGAATAGAGTACATCGTTTACAATGCGAGTGGGCAGACGCAACTCCGTGTGGATGCTCTCGGCCGACACGGGACCATGACCATCGCGAAATAGTCGGGCTACGAGTAGCATGACCGCGAGCGACACCTGACGGCGGTAATCGTAGCTCACATGTAACGATTCGCGCTCCTCTGTGAAACGTGTGATGTTCTGATAGGCGAAGGAGAGCTCACCCCCGAAGAGCAGAATCTGCCACGACCATTGTACCCATATTAGAAAAAGAGGCAACGCAGCAAAACTGCCGTAGATAGCGTTGTATGAGGTCATGTAGCGTTGCAACTCGATGTATCCATACTGAAAACAGAGAAAGATTGTGCCTGTGACGATGCCCGCCTTGAAGGCATTGATGAACTTGACACTTGTGTTGGGTACCACCAAGTAGATGAAGCTAAACATGGCCCAAATCACAAGAAACGACAACCCGTAGGAGAGAATGTTGTAAAGTTCGTTGTAGGCATCTACCCCCAATAGGTGACCGGCATAACGCCCCGCTGTGGTAGCAACAACCCACAACACAGGGGTGATGACCACCACGGCAATGTAGTCGGTTGTCTTCTTGACAAAACTACGAGAAACCTTCACCTCCCAGATGTTGTTGAACGCCGACTCAATGGAACCGAAGACTCGAACCACCGTCCAAAAAAGAAGGATGACACCCACAAAGGCGACAACACCCCCTTGTGCGTTGGCAATGGCCTTCTCGGCAAAGACCACGATATACTCGACAATCTCGCGATGCTGTGGGAAGAGTGAGTAGATGCTTTGCGTGAGGGTTTCAGTCAGGCCGAATCCTTTGACCAAGGCAAATACCAGTGCGGCAACCGGAACGATGGACATGAGCGTGTAGAAAGTTAACGCTGCACTACGCACCATCGTACCATGGTCAATCAGACCACGAGCCGTGTAGAAGACCAATTTATATTGACGTACCCACCAACGGACGAACCCGCTCTTATAGGATTCATCCTTGCGCTGAAAGATGGTGACCGTAAAAAACTGCCAAAGGTTTCGACTTAGGTTCATTTTATCGTTGTTTGGTGTAGGTTGCATCGCTTATTATAACCACTTCTTGTAACGGAAGAACCAAATGGTCCCTGCCGAGAAGAGAATCATCAATCCGATGGCAAAGAGGTAGCCCAAGGGAAGGGTGACCCCATTGGAGAAGGTATAGACCCACTCCAATTCGGGCATGGCATGGAAGTTCATGCCATAGATACTTGCCACAAGTGTTGCGGGCATGAAGACAACGGCTGCCACAGAGAAAATCTTGACAATCTCGTTCTGCTCGATATTGATGAGTCCCAACGCTGCATCTTGGATGTAATCCAATCGCTGGAAACTGAAATCAGCGTGATTAATCAGAGAGTTGACATCCTTAATCATCAGTTGCAATCGAGGGTAGATATCGTTGGGAAAACGTTCGGAACGCAGAATGCCTGACAGCACGCGTTGACGGTCGAAGATATTCTCACGCAACAACATGGTGCTCTCCAAAAGAGCATTGATACGATGGATAACCTCCTTATCGATGGAGTCTTCGGTATTGATGTCTTTGGAGAGGGTTGCAACCTGCTTGGCAATCATCTCCACAAGGTCGGCATCGTAGTCGATGCGCACCTCCAACAGTGAGATAAAGAGATGATAACCGGTGGAGAAACTGCGATAGTTCATCTGCAGACGTTTCTCTGCCTCGCGGAAGGTGCGGAACTCTGCATTACGCACCGATACCAACACACCCTCATTGGAGAGGATGAACGACACGGGTTCGACCACAAAGGATTCGCCTGTCGGGACAAAGAAGTTCGAGTTGGAGATGATGGCATTCTCTGTCTCGGAGTATTTTGAGGTAGATTCAATCTCTTCGACTTGTTGTTTGGTCTGAAGACTAATCTCCATGAAGTTTTCGACCGCCTTCTGCTCCTTGATGGTGGGGTTCAGCAGGTCAATCCACAAGATGTCATCGAAGCCAAACTCATCGAAGAGTTTGGGGTCGGCGTTGCGAATAATCTTGTTATATTGTTTCAAGTAAATGGTAATCATAAAGCACCCGGTGTTTTATCTCCGACACAAGGTCGGATGAGACGGCTAAAAAGTGAACTCCCTGAAGGTGCTGCGTCAACGGACGCGGCGATTACCCTCTTCAGCCGGGTTCGACCCGAGGCGTCACCTTGATGCCTGAGGTCCAGAACTTTTGAAGAGCCTTATGTTTCTCGTTGTCGAACAGAAAATCGATGTTATGGGTTAAATAGTCATAGGCATAGGGACGGTCGCGATATTCGCTATCGAGAATGGCCTCGTAGATGTGTTCAACCCCAAACGTAAGGGAACTTGCCAATGCGTCAGTGAGCTCGTAAGGTGTTCCTTTGCGAGCCACCCACACGGCAAAAGCAAAAGGAAGGTCGGTTGCGCTATGCCACTCTGATGCGAGGTCGTAGGAGAAGATAAATTCATCTTCATGGTCGAACACCTTGTCGCCTATCAGCAAGAATGCATCGCCATCTTGCGGAGTGTCCAACACCGAGTAATCATCGAGCGACAACCATTGGGGTGCAATCTTCCACCATTTGGCGGCCAGATAACCCACCAATTGCACCGATGTACGCGAATGACTATCCAACCAAATGCGATGTGCCTCCTCAATGGGCGTGTTGGAGACCACTACTACGGTACGTACCTCGTCTTGTGCTCCAATGCAATAATCGGTGAGCATCTCGAAACTCCGCAATTCGGGCACAACTGCCGAGGGCAACAATGCGATGTCGGCATTGCCCTCGATGAAATTCTTTGCGCAAATGGCGGGGGGAGTCAATAACAAATCCGCCTGCAGGCTACCTGCATGCTGAATGCCATAAATGAAAGGTATCGTATTGAGATACGATACGGCTGCGATTCGGGGGGTAAGAGCCATCATCCATACGTATTTAACCTTTCGTTGCACCTATGTCGAAGAGACTGAGCAAAGAGTTCAATCCGCACTTCGACTTTATCGTCGCAAAGATACGTTTTTTTTGAAAAATATGCTTGTCGGGCCTGTTTTATTTTCGATTTTACATCTTTATAACTCAAATTACAAAATAGTGATAACATTGTCACAGTTAGAGAACCATCTGTGGTAGGGGAGGCTTGGCAGATGCGGTGTATTTGGTGTGGAAAACGTTATGTAAATGTGCTAAAATAGTTGGGAAATCTGTTTATTATAGGTAACTTTACACCCAAATTCACGCATTGATACCTATTTGAGGCATGGAACAAGGTTATCACACTCCGGTGTTGTTGCAGGAGTCGGTTGACTTGCTTGACATTCAGCCGAGCGGAACATATGTCGATTTGACTTTTGGCGGAGGCGGTCACTCTCGTAAAATCCTCTCGATGCTGGGTCCCGAAGGCCGATTGTATGGGGTGGATCAAGATAGTGATACGCGCGAGAATTGTCCCCAAGACAGCCGATTCCACTATGTGGAGAGTAACTTCCGTTTTGTGCGTGGAGCTTTGCGATTGCAGGGTGTGACGCAGGTAGATGGAGTGTTGGCTGATTTGGGTGTTTCATCGCACCACTTCGATGCTGTTGAGCGAGGTTTCTCTTTCCGAGGAACTGCGGCTTTGGATATGCGAATGAATCG
>CAYUJP010000085.1:1511-5801 GCA_964445055.1 uncultured Alistipes sp. | reverse complement strand
CGCGACCCCAACCTTGGCAAGGTTGTGCTCTACCAACTGAGCTATTTCCGCAGAACTTGTTGCTACCTCTTTCGAGGTGATTGCGAGTGCAAAGGTATATGCTTTTTTTGAATTCGCAAACTTTTTGCAAATAAAATTTTTAGGAATAGAGCGTACTCTGTCGTATGCGCTTATTAAACAGGTGGATAGAAAGTATAACTTTTTTCGTGTGATGGACGACAAATAGAGGCTATACAGGAAGTGAAGGAGAATATACCACTGTGCTAACCGAAGATGTATAGATGGAAAAAAGGACGAGGTTCTGTAACCTATTGGCTACAGAACCTCGTCCTTTTAAGAATTCTCTTGGCGGAAGAAGAGGGATTCGAACCCCCGGAGCCTCTCAGCTCAACGGTTTTCAAGACCGCCGCAATCGACCACTCTGCCATCCTTCCGTCCGCAAAGGTAAGATGTTAATTCGATTTTACCAAATTCCTTGGATAAGAAACCGCATAAGAGTTGACAAAAATAGCCTAAATCACGTCGGTAACCTCTTGTACAAGGATATAAAAAAGAGCCGAAGAGGGCATTTACCCTTTCGACTCTTGATAGTGATGCGTATGTGTAAGCTATTTCAACTTATCGGGCATGGGTGCTGGCTTACCTGTCGCACGGTATATGGGCATGGGTGCATCCCATGCTCGCAACTGTAGACCCAAGTCAGACGCCAAGCGTTTTACAATGTCGGGGTGAGCTGTTGCAACATCGTTGCGCTCGCTGATGTCGGTAGGCAAATTGTAGAGTTCGAGTGCTCCTGTGCGCATGCGGTAGACCAATTTCCATTCGCCTTCGCGAATAGCACTCATGAAGTCGATATCGGCTTGCTCTTCGACACGCCAGCGATGTGGCATGTGAAAGATGACCGGACGTTCGGGGCTGATGCCCGATACCGATTCAGGAACAACAAAAGCATTGGCCTGTTTTTGATTGCTAATGGTGCCATCGTCCATCGCCTTACGTGCAAGTTGTGAACCCTTAATGATAAGGTCGCAGAGGTTCTTGCCATCAAGTGTTTGGTCGGTGTGGTACTCCTGAATGCCGGCCATCGAGAGGATGGTGGGGTAGAAATCTTCGGGAACCACAGGCGTATTGACGCGCGTACCTGCAGCACTCTTGCCGGGCCAATAGAACATCAGTGGCACGCGGATACCTCCCTCGTAGACCGATGCCTTGCCTTCGCGCAGAGGTGCATTGAATCGGTGCGCCTTGCCACCTTTCGCTTTGTTGACGCTGTGACCGCCATTGTCGGAGTAGAAGATGATGATGGTGTTGTCGGCAATACCACGTTGTTCAATGAAGTCGAGTACATGACCCAAACTCTCATCAACGCTCTCGACCATGGAGGCATAGCATGCTGTCTTCTCCTCCAATCCGGCATCGATATACTTCTGGTAATAGTTCTTGTTGGCCTGGATGGGGGTGTGAACTCCATAGTGCGACAAATAGAGGTAGAAAGGCTGATGTGTACGTATGGGGAAGTCAAGAGCTGCGAGTGCCTTCTGAGTCAGCGCCTGCGTGAGGTCGATATCGGTGCCATAGAACTCTTCCAGGTCGTTGATGGCCGAGTAGTTCCACTTGTCGGGTATATTGCCGAAGTTCTCTTCGGCATAGTAACTGCGAGGCATACCAGCCATGTTGCCGGCAATGTTCACTACAAAGCCCATGTTGAGAGGCGAAGCAGCCGGGGTACCCATCGAGGCCCAGTGTGCCTTACCTACATGGATGGTGAAGTAGCCTGCATCTTTGAGATGTTGCACCATAGGTGTAGCATAGAGGGCGTGGTCGATTCCTTTGACCGGACTGATGCCGTTGTAGTTCCAATCGGGACGCATGAAGAGCGAATCCTTGTTGAGGTCATCGAGGCTGGCATAGAAACCGTGGCTTCCACCCGAGCAGTCGGTGGGCGAATCCTTCTCGGGTGAGGTGAAGGTGGTTACACGTTCGTGGGCAGAGTTCATGCCGGTCATCAGACTGGTACGTGTCGGGGTGGAGAGAGGACAAGCATAGGCATTGGTCATCACAACACCCATTTTTGAGAGACGCTCCATGTTGGGCGTCTGTATGCGCAGGTTGTTGGGGTAAACCTCCTCGCCATAGGCTACAGAGCTGTCAAGCCAACCATAGTCATCGACCAGAAAGAAGATGATGTTGGGTTGTTCAGATTGGCAATAGGCACTCAGTGGTGCCAGCAGGCTCAAACCGGTTAGTTTTGGTAGTAACTTCATAGAGGTTAAGATTATGTGAAAATTTATAGGGCTCAGAGGATTTCACCTACCACAAAGTTCGAACCACCTACAAAGATGGTATCCTCAGATGTGGCAAGAGCTTTGGCTTGGGCATAGGCTTGGGCTACCGTATCGACAGCCTCGGCATCGAGCCCAAGGACTGTGGCGCGACGTTGCAATTCCTCAGCCGCAAAGGCACGTGTGCTTTGTGCCTGTGTGAAGAGGTAGTGTGCCTCGCGCGGAAGCATTGCCAAGATGGAGTCTATGTTTTTGTCATTGGAGAAGCCCAATACACAGATGAGCCTGCCTTCACCGCTGTGCAACAAGTCGCGCAGTTGTTCGGTGACATAGGCCATACCATGTGCATTGTGCCCCGTGTCGCACAAGATACGGGGTTGCTCGCTTAACTGTTGCCAGCGACCTTGCAACCCAGTGGAACGGGTGACACATCCCACTCCGTCGATGAAAGCACGACGACTGATGGTTAGCGGAGTCTGCTCGTGGAGCAAATCGAGGGTGGCCAGTGCGGTCTGCAGGTTGTGACGCTGGTAGATGCCCAGCAAGTCGGTGTCGAAGTCGTAAATGTGACCATCGCGATGGCGAGTGAAGCGGAAGTGTTGCTTGTCGCCATGCATATTCTGCTCTTCGCAAGAGAACTCACGCTCAGCGTAGGTGACGCGTGTCTTGTTGAAGGTGGCTGTCTCCTCAAAAACCGAGTTGTAAGCAGCATTGGCCTCGCCCAACACAATGGGAATACTCTTTTTGATGATGCCTGCCTTCTCAGTGGCAATCTTCGGCAGAGTGTCGCCCAATAGAGCCGTATGTTCCAATCCGATGTTGGTGACTACACTCACCAAGGGAAGAATAATGTTGGTGGCATCGAGACGTCCGCCCAATCCTGTTTCGATGACAGCCACCTCCACGTCGCTCTGTGCAAAGTAGTCGAAAGCCAAGGCTGCTGTCATTTCGAAAAAAGAGAGTCCCAATTCCAACATTTTGTCGTGGTGCTTGTCGACGAAGTTAACAACCTTCTGTTTGGGTATCAACTCGCCATCAACACGGATACGTTCGCGCAGGTCGTGCAGATGGGGCGAGGTGAAGAGACCGGTGCGATAGCCCGCTTGTTGCAACACCGAGGCGATGATGTGGGATACGGAGCCTTTGCCATTGGTTCCCGCTACGTGGATAGTGAAGAAGTTGCGCTGAGGGTTGCCCAAGTGTCGGCAGAAGGCTCCGATACGTTCCAACCCGGGTTTATAGGCATCGACTCCCTTGTCTTGGAATGATGGCATTGCCGAGAGTAGGAAGTCAAGCGTTTGAGCGTAGTTCATACTGTGATATTTTTTTCGATTCAATCTACTAAGTAATTGCGTCGTTTTGCGCGATAGGCTATGTAGTAGAGGATGCAGAGCAACATAAGATACTCAGCAATGCGACCGAGGTAGTCACCATAGCGCGTGTAAAACGTTTGTTCGGTGCGCAACTCCACACGTTGTGTGAGAGAGCCTCGGCAATCCCACCCCAACGGTTCGCCAACCACCTCGCCACGTGCATTGATGAAACCCGATATGCCGGTGTTGGCACAACGTGCCACAGCACGTCGATGCTCGATGGCTCGCAGACGAGCGAAGTCAAAATGTTGACGATGTATGGCCGTGTCACCCCACCAACCGTCGTTGGTGATGATAAGAAAAAATTGTGCCCCCCGTTGCACAAACTCACCCAAGAAGGCTCCGTAGACCGATTCGTAACAGATAGCGGGGACAAAGGGCGTATTGTCGGCTACGAAGTTTGTCGGATGGTGGTCAACTCCCAGTTGGCCGGTGGTACCTCCGAGGTCGATGACAAGAAACTCCAGCCAGTTGAATAGCCACTGAACAGGCATCTTCTCAACACCAATCACCAATCGCGACTTATGACGGATGTTGCTCAAGGTACATGAGTCAAGTTGAAGGGCTGTGTTGAAACGGTCAAACCAAAAACCATTACGGAATCGTGCCGTCGATGACTGCATACCTGCCGGATA
>CAYUJP010000085.1:0-1411 GCA_964445055.1 uncultured Alistipes sp. | reverse complement strand
ATCTCTCCGACGGTGTACCAATATTCCGTAGCAATCCACCCCGATACAAGCAGTGTGTAGGCCAACGCACGATGGGCACGTTTGCTGACGGTGTGGTAGAGCATAAAAGCCAAGAGGTTGAGAAATGTGGAGACCATCGTGGCAGCGATGGGACCTACAGGCGTGGCATACCACAATCCCCAGATGGTTACTGCGTTCCACAATACAAAGGTGATACTCGCCCAACCACACATACGCCACCAATCGCGACAAGTGGCGCTGTAACTATCACTAATCCAAAGTAATGGGATGAGTGCAACGAGTAAAGGCAATCCCGACAGGCCAAGCCAGCCCGCCGACAATAGTGCCGCCGATAGCAACACACACAGAGACCGACGAAGAGTCATTGCTCCAAGTTGCATGGCACAAAAATAACGAAAATAACCGACATTCGTTCCTCCGGTGTGCAAATTCAACCTACGTAGCTCTATGTGAAGCGGTAAACGGGGCGATTTCAGGCAAAAAGTGGAATATTTTCACGAAAAGTTTTTGTGGGTCCATTTTTTGTTGTACATTTGCACTCCGCAAACCGCGTAAATTACAAAATAAAAGGATACTGCTATGGCAATGAAAAGAACGTTCCAGCCTTCGCGCCGGAAGAGAATCAACAAGCACGGTTTCCGTCAGCGTATGGCTACGGCAAACGGTCGCAAAGTGTTGGCCGCACGTCGTGCAAAGGGTCGTAAGAAGTTGACTGTATCGGACGAGTCGACGTTCAAGTACGCATAGTGCGCACGTGTAGTTCCTCGAAAGTCGATGCATCTGCATTCCAAGCTTTCGTGTGGGCTACCGAGAACCTATTCAAGCACTGCAACCCGTGTTGCGGTGCTTGAATTCTTTATGCCGATGCGTGTCGGCAAATACCGACAAGACGTTTTTTCGGGAGTTGTATCGGCGTTTATTGTAAAATCCGTATCTTTGTGCAAATGGAGCAAATGAGTATGAAAATAGCTGCGTTGCAATTCAATCCAATCTGTGAAAATACCTATGTGGTGTGGGATGCGACCAACGAATGCGTCGTCATCGATGCCGGAAACGCCAATGAGCAGGAAAATCGGCGATTGCAGGAGTTTATCGATTCACGCGGATTGCGACCGGTGATGGCTATCAACACACACGGGCACTTCGACCACACAATGGGGGTGCAATTTCTGAAGGATACCTATCAGATCCCTTTTGCCCTTTCGGAGAAGGACCGCTTTCTGTTGGAGAGCGCAACTCCCGGGAGTTCGGTCTTTGGTGTCAAGGTGACATCGATGCCTTCATCCATAGAGGTGAATCTCGAGGCGAATCCGGAGATACATTTCGGTGAGACGGTGTTGCAGGTGTTGCCTACGCCGGGTCATACGCCGGGTCATGTGGCATTCTACTG
>CAYUJP010000084.1:0-5832 GCA_964445055.1 uncultured Alistipes sp. | reverse complement strand
AAGAATCATTCATTTTTGCACCAAACAAAAAGCCGATAAGAAATGAACAAAGCGTATTATGTAGCAATCGTTATGGCTGGTCTCAGCCTCACGGCCTGCAAAAACGGTACTGAGCAGTTGAGTCTCGCACCCGTAAAGGTGAAGGTTCACGAAGTGGTTTGTGCAAAAAATGAGGCCGTTCGGACCTTCTCCGGAACTGTCGAAGAGGAGGTGGGAACATTGGTTAGCTTTCCGATGGGTGGCACGATTCAAACCCTTCATGTTGCCATCGGGCAACGAGTTGCAGCCGGACAATTGCTCGCTACGATTGACCCTACATCGGCAAAAAGTTCCTATGACGCTGCCTTAGCTGTTCTCGACCAAGCACGCGATGCATACGCACGTATGAAACAACTCTACGACAAAGGGAGCCTTCCGGAGATTCAGTGGATTGAAGTGCAAAGCAAGTTGCAACAGGCCGAATCGATGGAGTCCATCGCAAAGAAGAATCTTTCGGATTGCAAGATTTACGCACCCTACAGTGGTGTAATTGCCTCCAAAGATGTGGAGGTAGGGCAGCAAGTTGCCCCGGGCATGACGGTGACAAAGGTGGTAAAAATAGACCGTGTAAAGATTAAGATAGCTGTTCCGGAGGCTGAAATTGCCACTGTGAAGGTAGGACAAGAGGCCACGGTGAGCGTCACCGCTTTGGGTAATCAGACATTCACAGGACATGTGATTGAGAAGGGCGTTGCAGCCAATCCACTCTCGCATGCCTATGAGGTTAAAATTTTGGTGGAGAACCGTTCAAAAGCACTCATGCCGGGCATGGTCTCCAAGATAGCTCTTGTGGCCGATGATGCAGCACTTGCCATTGCACTGCCGGGCAATGTGGTACAGCTCGATGAGAACAACCAAACCTTTGTGTGGGTAGCCGAAGATGGGCATGCGGTACGTCGCTTTGTCACTTGCGGAGAGGCTTCGCCCAAGGGAGTCAACATTGTAGCAGGTCTGCAAGCCGATGACGTGGTGATTGTAGAGGGCCAGCAGAAAGTAAGTGAAATGACACCTATTGAAATTGTCCGCTAAGACCATGGAGAGCGTTACCAAACAGAAACGGGGCATCGTCGAGTGGGCCATGCACTACCGTTCCATCGTCATACTTGTGGTAAGTTGCTTGTGCGCTTTCGGAGTATGGGGATTGGCTGATATGCGGAAAAACGAATTTCCGGACTTCACCGTACGCCAAGGTATTGTCGTGGCCGTATGTCCTGGGCAAACCGCATCGGAGATTGAGGAGCAAGTGACCAAACCACTCGAAGATTATATCTTCCAATACAAAGAGGTAAAGAAGGCGAAGACACACTCCTCGACACGCGATGGAATCGCCTACATACAGGTGCAACTCAACGACAACATCTACAACAAAGATGAGTTTTGGTCGAAATTCAAACACGGCATCTCAGAGTTCAAGGTGCAACTGCCACAGCATGTAGTTGCGATACAAGTGGTCGATGACTTTGGCGACACCTCGGCTCTGCTCATTACGATGGAGAGCGAGGAGAAGACCTACCGCGAGTTGGACGACTACATGGATTTGCTGAAAGACCGACTACGGAAGATTGAGGCCGTGGGCCGTATGACCGTCAGTGGTATGCAGAACGAACAGATTTCGGTCGTTCTCGACAACGAGCGTTTGGCACAATATGGATTAACCGACCAAACATTGGCCCTCACACTCTTCTCAAAGGGATTCACCACGATGAGCGGTCGCATGGACAGCGAGAACTATCGCACTCCTATCTACGTAGCCAAATCATTCAACACGCTACGCGATGTACAGGAGTTGATTATCTTCTCCGACCCAATGGGCAATAACATCCGGCTGAAAGATGTGGCTACTGTGAAACGCGAATATGCCGACCCCGATTCGTACATTCGCAACAACGGACGTAAATGTCTGTTGCTCAGCGTAGAGATGAAGAAAGGTAAGAACATTGTGCAGATGGGTACAGCCATCAACGAAGAGTTGCAAGCCTTTCAGCAGACACTACCCAGCGATGTAACCCTGTTTCGCATCACCGACCAGAGCGATGTTGTAGCACGAAGCGTACGCACCTTCCTCAAGGAGTTGATGATTGCCATTTGCGCTGTGGTATTTGTAGTCATGATGTTGCTACCTATCCGTACGGCATTGGTTGCAGCCTCGACTATTCCTATCACGATATTCATCTCCTTAGGTCTATTCTATGCCTTGGGGATGGAGCTAAACACGGTGACACTGGCAGCCCTCATCGTCACATTGGGTATGATTGTAGACAATTCAATTGTGATTATCGACAGTTATATGGAGTTGCTTGCCGAAGGAATGTCGCGTTGGCACGCATCCATCACCAGTGCCGAACACTTTGCACGCTCCATATTCTCGGCAACGTTGGCCATCAGCGTAACTTTCTTCCCCTTCCTACTCACCACGAAGGGTATGATTAACGACTTTGCCAGCAGTTTCCCCTGGGCTGTAACCATCGTTCTGATGATTTCGCTACTCGTGGCACTGATGCTCGTACCGTTCCTGCAGTTCTGGTTCATTCGCAAACCTATCGAAAATAAGGCAACGAGCAACGGCAAACGACCCTTCTCTTTCCTCGATTGGTTGCAGAACAGTTACAACCGCATACTCTCCGTATGTTTTCGTCACCCCTACATCACCTTGGTGGTAGCAGCTATCTCTATCGGCGTAGGCATGTGGATGATGACGATACTACCCCAACGTATGCTTCCGACTGCAGAGCGTAACCAGTTTGCTGTAGAGATATACCTACCCACCGGTTCTTCCACCGAGAAGACGGCACAGGTGGCCGACTCGCTGGAGCATATCATGCGACAAGACGACCGTGTGGTATCGGTAGCCTCGTTCATCGGATGTGCATCACCGCGATTCCAGAACTCCTATGCGCCACAGATTGCAGGCACCAATTATGCCCAATTTATCGTCAACACGAAGGATTCGCACGCAACCGAAGCGTTACTCGATGAGTTTACGCCTCTCTATTCGGATTACTTTCCTGAGGCTATTGTGCGCATCAAGCAACTCAGCTACAGTGAAGCAACCTATCCCATAGAGGTTCGTGTCAGTGGCAACGATCGCACTCAATTGGTGAAGGTAGCTCGCGAAATCGAAGCAAAAATGCGCAACATGAAGGAGTTGCGTCAGGTACGCACCAGTCTCAACGAACCACTCTACGGCATGCGCATTGCCTTAGACGAGGACGAGTCCACACGGTTGGGTGTGAGCAATTCGACAGTTGAGATGACCATGGCTATGCGCTATGGAAGTGGTACTCCCGTTGCCACACTTTGGGATGGCGACTACGACATTCCCGTGATGTTGAAGAGTACCACCTCTGACGATGCCTCCATAGACGATCTCGCCAATGAGCAGATTCCCGTATTGGGCGGTATCACCACCGTACCTCTACGACAAGTAGCCTCGGTGGAACCTCATTGGTATCAAGGACAGCTCTGCCGTCGCAATGGCGTACCCACCGTAACGATTTTTTCGGAGGTTGCAAGAGGACTCAACGAGATGTCGACTACCGCACTCGTACAGAAGGAACTTGCAGATGTGGAACTTCCCGATGGCGTTGCCCTTACTTACGGAGGTGAAATATCAGAAAGTACGGATACTATGCCCGACTTGATGGCCGCCATGACGATAGCTGTAGTATTGATATTTGTCATCCTTTTGGGGCACTTCAAGCACATCTCCGAGGCGGGATTCCTGCTCTCGAGCCTTGTACTCTGTCTCTTTGGAGCTGCACTTGGTGTGCTGATTCAGGGTGTCAACTTCGGAGTAACATGTACCATGGGATTGGTGGCACTGATGGGTATCATCGTCCGCAACGGTATCATCATGCTCGACTATGCACATGAACTGCAACGTGAAGAGGGGTTGTCTGTCGTACAGTCGATTTTCCTCTCAGCACAGCGTCGTATGCGTCCGATATTCCTCACCTCGGCTGCAGCCTCGATGGGTGTCATCCCCATGATTTTGGGCGGAAACGGATTGTGGATGCCGATGGGTACAGTCATCTTCTATGGTACACTGATTACGATGTTCTTTATCTTGCTGGTGATTCCGGTTGCCTACATGCAATTCTTCCACGGTGTGGAGAGCATCCGTCAGGAGCGTGAAAAATTGGAATTGGAATAACCTTAGACATTGTATTAAAACCAAATTAAGAGAGCTATTTCACGATGATTGGCAAGATTGGACATAGTTTCGCTACTACCTACGGGCAATGCATCAGAAAATCGGATGATAACACAACGTGGTCGATTTCTGCCAAATTCTTTGAAAATTTCGGGGATTCTTCCGAAATTTGCAATGGAGTTGTGCATACAGGAAGCAGTAGTAACGAGCCGTCTAACTATTACTAATTCGTAGAGAATCAACAATATGCACAATTCATTGTGAATATTTTGCTATTTTAATTCAATCAATGGGTAACCTTTGAACTTATGAAAAAGAGTATCAAGATATTTTTTCTCGTAGCATGTTGCGCAACACTTCAAGCAGCAACGGCACAACAATGCTACACACTCGACGAGTGTCGTGAATTGGCACTCGCAGAGAACGCTCGTATCAAGACGGCACAAGGCGACCTCGCAGCCGCCGGTCAGGAGAAGAAAGAGGCTTTTACCAACTTCCTACCCTCCATTTCGGCTATCGGTATCGGCATGACAGCCGACGATGGATTGTTGCAACTGCAGATGTCACCCGACGAGAAGATAAAACTCATGGACGACGGATTGGGTGTAGGCGTAACCGCCACACTCCCCATCTATGCAGGCGGTGTCATCTACAATGGGAACAAATTGGCACAAATAGGTGTCGAGGTGAATCAGTTGAAATTGCGTCAAACACAAAATGAAATCAGTCTGACGGTCGAACAATACTATTGGCAGATTGTTGTACTCAAAGCCAAATTGCAAACTATCGAGGCCGTAGAACTTCAGTTGGGTCGCATCAGCAAAGATGTGGCGGCTGCTGTGGAGGCAGGCGTAACCAATCGCAACGATTTGTTGCAAGTAAACCTGCGCAAGAACGACATTCGGAGTACCCGCATCGATTTGGAGAACAACTTGTCATTGAGCAGGATTGTTTTAGCTCAGTTTGTAGGTGTCGATGAAACAACATTCGATGTAGACTCGACCATCACCGAGGAGTTGCCTCAATCTCCCGGATATCTCTATACCGACCATGATGCCGCTTTGGAAGCTACCCCTGAGTATCAACTACTCAACAAGAATGTAGAGGCTGCAAAGTTGCAGAAGAGACTTGCGCTGGGTGAGCACCTGCCCAAGATAGCACTTGGCGGAGGGTACCTCTACAACGATTTCATGGGGTTCTCGCAAAATAGATTTTTGGGCTATGTGTCTGTCACTGTACCCATCTCGTGGAAGGCTCCTTATAGCGTCAAGAAACAACGTTACCGCTATCAGAATGCACAGACGCAACTCACCGATGGTGGCGAGCTACTCGTCATCCGTATGCAGAAAGCGTGGAACGACTTGGATAACGCCTACCAACAAGTGCAGATTGCAGCAAACTCCATCGAGCAAGCTACCGAGAATCTGCGTCTGAACGAAGATTACTACAAGGCAGGAACCTCTACCATGAGTGATTTAATGGATGCACAAACACTTTTTCGGCAAAGTCACGACCGTTATGCCGAGGCTTGGTCACAATACGAAATAAAAAAATTAGAATACTTACAAGCAACAGGAAGATAAACAAACTATGCAGGGATACATATCTCAGATTATCGGGCCTGTCGTAGACGTACGATT
>CAYUJP010000083.1:0-5895 GCA_964445055.1 uncultured Alistipes sp. | reverse complement strand
GCGTAAAGACCGATGGCAACATCACCATCAATGGAGGTGACTTGCGTCTCTACACCTCGGGGAACGCCTACTACGATACAACAGAAGCTGATACATCTTCTCCGTCGGGTTTAAAGAGCAATGGCGATATCGTGATTTCCGGTGGGCGTATTGAGGTGAAGAGTACCGGTATAGGTGGCAAAGGCATTAATAGCGATGGCAAGCTCACCGTAACGGGGGGAACCATCACTGTGGCAACCACAGGCGGGCAGTTCGTCTACAACTCCAGAAATGGCATTACCTCCTCGCCTAAGGGCATTAAGTCCGATGGCGAAATGCTCATCTCGGGAGGTGATATTGAGGTGAGTGTTACTGGAAAGAGTGAGGGCTCAGAGGGCATAGAGAGCAAGTCGGCGCTAACTTTTACAGGAGGTCGAACAGCAGTATATGCCTACGATGATGCAATAAATGCCTCAAATTCAGTTGCGGTCAGTGGAGGTTATCTCTACTGCTACTCGGTGAATGGCGATGGACTTGATTCTAATGGGACCATCACTGTCAGTGGAGGTGTAGTGATTGCTTCGGGTACACAACAGCCGGAGACCGGATTTGATTGTGACCAAAATAGATTCAGCATCACCGGTGGCGTTCTCATCGGAACGGGAGGTTCGACAAGCACCCCGACATCGAGTGCTTGTACACAGTGCGCAGCGATTTACAATGGCTTCTCCGCAACCAAGGATGTCTATTTGCAGGTAAAAGATTCGTCGGGGAATAGTTTGTTGGTGTATAAGTTACCTCGAACCATGAGTTCGATGTGTTTGTTGCTGAGTTTCCCTGAATTGACGCAGAGTACACAATACACCCTCACTCGTGGTGGAAGCGTCAGTGGCGAAGAGACTTGGAAAGGCTATTATGCCTCGGCTCAGTATAGTGGAGGAACGACTGTTACCACCTTTACGCAGAACTCGCGTATTACAACCGTCGGGGGTAGTAGTGGCGGAGGTGGTGGCTGGGGCGGCCGATGGTAGTTCATCGGTCCCAGACTACGAGTTCCATTGGCCGATCGTGAGGCTCTATGGGAAGCGCATCGACAATCTGGTGAGCATAAGCTACTCCTATTGTATGGGCATGTAGGGATGCGATAGCAAGGTAGCGGTCGTAATAGCCTCGTCCTCGTCCCAACCGGTTGCCATTCGGAGTGAATGCCACACCCGGGCAGATGATGAGGTCGATTGTCGCCGCACTACAAGGGACATCGGCTGTAGGTTCGGCAATGCCAAATGCTCCGCGAGAGAGTGCTCCGGGAGTATAGTCATAGAAGTTCATGGTCTGACCCTCGACGCGTGGGAGTACAATTTTGTGCGTGTCTGCCCAACGTATCAGTGCGTTTGAGGTGTCAGGCTCGTCGGGAAGTGCACTGAAAAGAGCGATGGTTCGAGCCTCGCGAAAGAGAGCAAGTTGCTCAATCTGATGAAAGATAGTGGCAGATGCCGTTGCACGTTGTTGATACGTCAGCGCGAGGTTGCGTTGACGCATCTGCTTCCGTATGTCGTTTTTAGGTAGCACAGTCGATGATTTGGATTCTGGTAACTCGTTCGATAAACATCCATGCCTCTGTTCGAAGCGGAAATCCCCATTTTTAGGTAGATTTTGCTACAAATTCCTGAGGTTTCGTATTGTTATTAAACAAACAATACCTATCTTTGTGGCACTTGTAACGAAAATCACTTACAAAAATAAACAAAAATCAAAACATTATGAACTGTTTTCTAACCAATTCGTCGCTTGGCAAGAAGTTGGTGATGAGTGTTACCGGATGTTTTCTGGTGCTGTTCATCCTCTTCCACATGTCCATGAACCTCGTTGCAATCATCAAGCCTGAGGGATACAACGCGATTTGCGAGTTTCTGGGAGCCAATTGGTATGCACTGGTCGGTACGGTTGTGCTGGCTGCCGGTGTAGTCGTTCACTTTGCGTATGCGCTGTGGCTGACCTACAACAACTATCAGGCTCGTGGTAAGCAACGCTATGAGGTAACTGTTACGGAGAAAGGCGTAGATTGGGCCTCGAAGAACATGCTGGTGTTGGGATGGATTATCCTAGCTGGTATCGCACTTCACCTCTTCAACTTTTGGTCGAAGATGCAGTTGACCGAAATTTTAGGTAAAGAGACGAATTCGTTGGGCTTTGCACCGGGTGATGGTGCTGCGCTGGTGCAGGATACGTTCTCTCGTTGGTACTATGTTGTAGTCTATTTGCTGTGGTTTGCCGCTTTGTGGTTTCACCTCACTCATGGTGTGTGGTCGATGTTCCAAACGGTAGGTTGGGCAAATGACACATGGTATCCGCGCTTGAAGTGTGTAGCAAACGTTGTGGCAACCCTCATCTTTTTGGGATTCGCTGCGGTGGTTGTGTACTACTTTATTTGCTCGTCATTGTGCTGCTGCTGTGGTGCATGTTAATTCATTCAGTCAATTAAAAAATATCCGATATGGCTTTCAAGTTAGATTCTAAGATTCCCGCAGGGGAGCTCTCGCAGAAATGGAGCAACCACAAAGCGGCCATTAAAGTCGTAAGCCCTGCAAACAAGCGTAAGCTCGACATCATCGTCATCGGAACCGGTCTGGGTGGTGCCTCTGCTGCTGCATCGCTTGGTGAGTTGGGTTACAATGTCAAGGTGTTCTGCATTCAGGACTCTCCGCGTCGTGCGCACTCCATCGCAGCGCAGGGTGGTATTAATGCTGCAAAGAACTATCAAAATGACAACGATTCGGTATATCGTCTGTTCTACGACACCATCAAAGGTGGTGACTATCGTGCACGCGAGGCCAATGTCTACCGTCTGGCTGAGGTCTCGAACCTCATCATCGACCAGTGCGTAGCACAGGGCGTGCCTTTTGCGCGTGAGTATGGCGGTTTGCTGGCAAACCGTTCGTTTGGTGGTGCGCAGGTTTCGCGTACTTTCTATGCTCGTGGTCAGACGGGACAGCAGTTGTTGTTAGGCGCCTATGCTGCCTTGAACAAAGAGATTGCCGCAAAGAGCGTGACAACCTATCCGCGTCATGAGATGCTCGACATTGTAGTTGAAGATGGTGAGGCACGTGGTATCATTGCGCGTAACTTGGTGACTGGTAAATTGGAGCGTTTCGGTGCACATGCGGTGGTTTTGGCATCGGGTGGCTACGGAAATGTATTCTTCTTGTCGACCAATGCAATGGCATCGAATGGATCGGCAGCATTCCAGTGCTACCGCAAGGGTGCCGGTTTTGCAAACCCCTGTTTCACACAGATTCACCCGACTTGTATCCCCGTACACGGTACCCAGCAATCGAAGTTGACACTGATGTCTGAGTCATTGCGTAATGATGGTCGTATTTGGGTTCCTAAGAAATTGGAGGATGTCAAGGCGATTCGCAACAAGACCAAGAAACCTTCGGACATTGCAGAGGAGGATCGCGACTACTACTTGGAGCGTCGTTATCCGGCATTTGGTAACCTTGTGCCACGTGATGTTGCATCGCGTGCTGCCAAAGAGCGTTGCGATGCCGGTTATGGTGTAAATGAGACAGGTTTGGCTGTGTTCCTTGATTTTAAGACCGCCATTGAACGTCAGGGTAAAGAGGTTATCAAGCAACGTTATGGTAACTTGTTCGATATGTACAAGGAGATTACCGACGTGAGTCCTTATGATGAGCCGATGCAGATATTCCCTGCAGTGCACTACACCATGGGTGGTATTTGGGTTGACTACAATCTGATGACCACTATCCCGGGTTTGTATGCAATCGGTGAGGCAAACTTCTCCGATCACGGTGCAAACCGTTTGGGTGCTTCGGCATTGATGCAGGGGTTGGCCGATGGCTATTTCGTGTTGCCCTACACCATTGGCGACTACCTCTCGCATAAGATTCAGGCTCCGAAAGTCAACACAAATACACCTGCATTTGAAAAAGCCGAGAAAGATGTACGTGCCAAGATTGAGAAGTTACTTTCAATCCAGGGTAAGCAATCGGTAGATGATATTCACAAGCGTTTGGGTCACATCATGTGGGAGAATGTCGGCATGGCTCGTACCAAAGAGTCGTTGGAGAAGGCTATCACAGAGATTCAGGCGCTGCGTAAGGAGTTCTGGAAGGATGTTAAGGTTGTTGGCCGTGCAGACGATTTCAATGTCGAGTTGGAAAAGGCATTGCGTCTTGCCGACTTTTTGGAGTTGGGCGAGTTGATTGCACGCGATGCTCTGAATCGTGAGGAGTCGTGCGGTGGTCACTTCCGTGTGGAGCACCAGACTCCGGAGGGTGAGGCCGATCGTGACGACGAGAACTTTGTATATGCTGCCGTTTGGGAGTACAAGGGTATGGATGAGGCTCCTGAACTGAACAAGGAACCGCTCAACTTTGAGTTCGTCCATTTGGCTAAACGTAACTATAAGGACTAATCCATTGACGTTAAACTTTAAGTACAAAATCGCACTATGAATTTTTCATTAAAGATATGGCGTCAAAAGGACGCTAAGTCGAAGGGTGGGTTTCAAACCTACAAAGTCGATAATATCTCGCCGGATACCTCGTTCCTTGAGATGCTTGATATTCTCAACAACGACTTGGTACACAAAGGCGAGGAGCCTGTAGCATTCGACCACGACTGCCGCGAGGGTATTTGCGGTATGTGCTCGTTGCACATCAACGGTCATGCACATGGTCCTGAGCAAGCAGTGACCACGTGCCAGCTCTACATGCGTAAGTTCGAGGACAACAGCACCATCACCATTGAACCGTGGCGCTCGGCTGCGTTCCCGGTCATCAAAGATTTGGTAGTGAATCGCTCGGCATACGATCAGATTCTGCAGGCGGGAGGGTTCATCTCGGTACGTACCAATTCGGTACCCGATGGCAACGCAATTCCTATCGCTAAGGCCGATGCCGATGAGTCGATGGATGCTGCAGCTTGTGTCGGTTGTGGCGCATGTGCCGCAACGTGCAAGAATGGTTCGGCAATGTTGTTTGTAGCTGCTCGTGTGTCATCGTTGGCAAAGTTGCCTCAAGGTCGTGTTGAGGGAAGTCGTCGTGCCAAGGCAATGGTTGCCAAGATGGATGAGTTGGGCTTCGGTAACTGCACCAACACAGGTGCTTGCCAGGCAGAGTGCCCCAAGGCTATCTCCATTGCGCACATCGCACGTCTGAATCGCGAGTTCTTGTCGGCGAAGTTAGAGGACTAACCATCGCAATAGCATCAAGTAGAAGAGGCGGAGGGTTGCCATTTGCAATCTTCCGCCTCTTCTGTTATTTGACGATGAAGTATGTACAAAACAAAAGGGAGTCGATTAATCGACTCCCTTTTGTTTTGTGGAGAAACGCGACTTACTTTGTGGCGTTCTTCTTATCGTAGCGCTTTGCGTAGCGGCTCATAAACTTATCGACGCGACCGGCGGTGTCAACCAACTTCATCTTACCTGTGTAGAACGGGTGCGATGTGTTGGAGATTTCCATCTTATACACGGGATAGGTTTCGCCGTTCACCTCGATGGTCTCTTTTGTCGAAACGGCGGACCGACACAAAAACACGTGGTCGTTGGACATATCCTTGAACGCCACCAAACGATAATTCTCAGGGTGAATACCTTTTTTCATCTCTTCGTTTTGTTTTTGTTTGTAAAATTCGTGGTGCAAATGTAGTAAAATATTTTCAAAAACTGTGATGTCGAGGAAAAATTTCGTAGGGATTGTGATTTTGAAAAATAGTTTTGTATCTTTACACCGCCTTAGCGAGCGTTGAGGCATCATCGGACCCATAGCTCAGTCGGTTAGAGCAGCGGACTCATAATCCGAAGGTCGCGGGATCATGCCCCTCTGGGTCCACATTGATTAGGACGGTTCTTTTAGAGCCGTCCTATTTTCATAACCTTAATGAAAG
>CAYUJP010000082.1:1813-5915 GCA_964445055.1 uncultured Alistipes sp. | reverse complement strand
ATGCATTGCGACGCAAACGTATCGACACCGAAATCATACGTGAGGCTCTTGCCCCACTACTCTCCACAACCGACATGCACCAACGTGTATGCACATTATTGCAACGCAAACTCCGTACAACCAAAGGAAAAACTACCTATGAGGTGCGCACTAAATTGATTCGCTATGCGCTATCGCAAGGTTACGACTACGAGGTTGTGCGCGAAGCTATTGATACACTACTTACACCCGACGACTCATGCGAAGACCTATTTTAGCACTTCTACTGACATTTTCGCTCCTTGCGACATACGCGCAACACACAACAAGTTATCGTTTCCCTGTGCGTGACGTATCGGCACTCTATGCAGCCTCCTTTGCCGAGATGCGACCTAACCATTTTCATTCAGGCATCGACATCAAAACTGGAGGTGTCGAAGGCAAAGCAGTGGTAGCTGTGGCCGATGGCTACGTCGTACGTATGGCGGTTGCACCGGGTGGCTATGGACGCGTACTCTATATTGCACACAACGACGGCACGACGTCGGTTTATGCACATCTCAAACAATTTCGGCAGGACATGGAGTCTTATCTGCGCTATTGTCGCTATCGACAAGGACGTAGCAACATTGACATCGTATGCAAACCTACACAATTTCCGGTACATGCAGGTGACACCATAGCGCTCTCAGGCAATTCGGGAGCCTCCATGGGACCACACCTGCACTTCGAGTTGCGCGAAAGCGAGAGTCAACGTACCCTCAACACGCTTGCCCGCGGACTCTTTCCCGTTCATGACACAACACCGCCTCGGTTGATGCGTCTGCACTATGTGGAGATAGATACACTTCGTGGGATTGCACAACACGCGAGATTAAGAAGTTATGATATTGTTGTTGCCAATGGAGGAGGTTATCAATTGCGGCAGACGCAACCCATTGCTGTCGGCCGAAAAGGGTATTTTATTGTAGAGTGTTCCGACCGGAAAGACCAAGTTACCAACACTTTTGGTATCTACCATATCGCGCTGTCGATTGACTCGGTGGTATGCTACGAATATCGCATGGATGGTTTTCTTTTCTCCGATACGCGCTATTGCAATGCTGTGAGTTACTACCCTTTACAACTCTCATCGCGCAACGAGGTGTTTCGCCTAACCTGCTTGGAGGGATGCCCCACACAATTCTATACCCAACTAAAAAACCGTGCGCTACTCACGACACACGCCGGTGAACGTCATCAGTTGCATCTTGTTGTCGAAGATGAATGTGGCAACACCTCCCAATTGACCTTTCGGACCGTGGGAAAGCCCGACGAGGATTGTTTCCGAGCAACCGCCATGTCGGACACCCTACCTATCGTACGTTACGACCGTGACTTCACACACGAGCAAGATGGCATACGTGTCAGCATTCCGGCAGGCACGCTCTATGAGTCGTGTTTCTATCGGCAACGGCCTTCGACGTTGCCACGGCCCAACGTTTCTTCGATTGACATCTGTTCCTCGGGAGTTGAGATATTGGATGTACGCACACCTCTGCATAGTTACGCAACGGTGAGCACCGACATCTCTTTTGTTCCGGATTCGTTGAGAAGTCACACCGTTTGGGCATCACTATCGTCCAAAGGGGTGCTACGCTACGAAGGTGGTACACTCGAAGGAGAACGGTTAGCCCTCTCCACACGGTCGTTGGGCACCTTCTATCTTGTAACAGACACGGTACGACCCACACTACGTCCCCACTTTACGGAGGCGGAATTGGGACGCACGTCAGCCATTACCTTCTCTGTGAGAGACAACTTCTCGGGTATCAAAAGCATCGCTTGCACCATCGATGGGCGCATGGCTATCGTAGAGGAGAACCGCATGAAAGGGACATTCACGCACTACTTCGACGATGAAATATTTGGCCGACAACGCGATCATACCCTCTGCATTGTTGTAACTGATGGGGCAGGAAACGCCACCACATGGAAACGTACCTACCGCCGATAGGCGAAGACGCTTCTTATTTTATTTGTTGTCTACAAATGACATTATCCTTTTTTTTGTACCTTTGTAGAAAGAAAACGTTTAATAGAGGATAACTATCATGAAAACACTACGAATCGTAGATTTACTTCATAGCGAGACGGTCGACTGCGACGTCACCGTCAAAGGATGGGTTCGCACCAAACGAGGTAACAAGAATGTTGCATTCATTGCACTGAACGATGGTTCGTGTGTGGCGAACATTCAGGTGGTTGTTGAGTTGAGCCAATTCGATGAGGAGTTGTTGCGACCTGTCACTACAGGTGCTTGCATCCGTGTAGACGGTCGCCTAGTGAAATCGCCAGGAGCCGGTCAAGGAGTAGAGGTACAGGCCTCGGCCATAGAGGTGTATGGCACAGCAGACCCTGCAACCTACCCACTGCAGAAGAAGGGTCACTCGCTAGAGTTCTTGCGAGACATCGCCTACTTGCGTCCTCGCACCAACACCTTTGGTGCTGTGTTGCGTATCCGTCACGCCATGGCATTTGCCATTCATAAATTTTTCAACGACAGGGGATTCTACTATTGGAACTCGCCATTGATTACCGCCTCGGACTGCGAAGGTGCAGGAGCGATGTTTCAAGTAACGACACTTGACCTGAACAACCTGCCCAAGGCTGAGGATGGAAAGGTAGACTACAGTCAAGATTTCTTTGGGAAACCCTGTAACTTGACCGTATCGGGACAGTTGGAGGGTGAGTTGGGCGCATTGTCCTTAGGTCGCATCTATACCTTTGGCCCGACGTTCCGCGCCGAAAACTCTAATACGCCCCGTCACTTGGCCGAATTTTGGATGATTGAGCCAGAGATGGCCTTCTTTGAGTTGGAAGACAACATGGAGTTGGCTGAAGAGTTCCTCAAATATCTGATTAACTACGCCTTGGAGTATTGTCGTGAGGACTTGGAGTTCATGAACAAGATGTGGGATCCGGAACTCATTGCACGACTGGAGTTCGTGGCACACAACGATTTCAAACGACTCGACTACACAGAGGGTATTGAGATTCTGAAAGCATCGGGACGCAAGTTCGAATTTCCTTGCGACTGGGGTTGCGACCTGCAATCGGAGCACGAACGTTACTTGGTGGAAGAGCACTTCAAACGTCCAGTTATCTTGATTAACTACCCCAAAGAGATCAAGGCTTTCTACATGAAGCAGAACGAAGACGGGCGGACTGTACGTGCAATGGACGTATTATTCCCAAAAATAGGCGAAATCATTGGCGGTTCGGAGCGTGAGGCCGATTATGGCAAGCTTTGTGCAAGGGTAAAAGAGCTAAATATGAACGAGCGCGAATTATGGTGGTATCTCGATACCCGCCGATGGGGTTCAGCACCTCACTCGGGTTTCGGATTGGGATTCGAACGCCTAATTCTCTTCGTGACAGGTATGGGCAACATTCGAGATGTGATACCTTTCCCGCGCACGCCACAACACGCCGAATTTTAAGTGTCAATCAAGCAATTAAAAATCGAGTATACAAGCGGGCGGGACAAGGTATCCGCCCGTTGTGTATGCAACGAAATTTTTAATTTATATTGATTCATGGCCATTCATCAACGACAGACGCTGACTATTCAGCAGAAACTCTCTCCGCAACAAATCCAGATGATTAAACTTCTGGAACTACCCACCGTGCAGTTGGAGCAACGTATCAAGCAGGAGATTGAGGATAACATCGTGCTGGACGAGGTTGAACCCCAAAGTGAGGACGAAGCACCTCAGCAGATATCTGTCGAAGAGTACTTACGCGAGGACGAAACACCTACCTATAAAACTCGAGCCAACAACTTCTCGAAAGACGATAAACCGAGACAAGTACCCTTATCGGGCGGACGATCGTTGCAAGAGTTCTTGGGAGAACAACTCAGCTACCGCAACCTTTCGGAGCGGGAGATGCGACTGGCAGTTTATTTGGTAGGTAGTTTGGATGAAGATGGATACTTGCGACGCGACTTGGAGTCAATATGCGATGACATTGCCTTCACCTTAGGATTGGAGACAACCCCCAAAGAGTTGGAGTCGTTGCTCAAAATCATTCAAGATTTGGAGCCTGCAGGTATCGGGGCTCGTAATCTCAAAGAGTGTCT
>CAYUJP010000082.1:0-1713 GCA_964445055.1 uncultured Alistipes sp. | reverse complement strand
TCGCTCAATGCCTATAACGTTCCCGATGTGAAAATCAATCACCGCTATGTGGAGATGATGCGCGAGATGGTACAACCCGATGGGCACGTTCAAGAGAAGAATCGCGAAGCGGTGCAGTTTGTAAAGACGAAAATCGACTCTGCCAAGTGGTTTATATCGGCTATCAAGCAACGACGTGACACCTTGATGCGCACCATGCAAGAGATTCTCAACTTCCAACAGGAGTACTTCAAGAGCGGTGATCGGTCAAAACTTCGGCCCATGATACTCAAAGACATCGCTGATAAGACCAATCTCGATGTATCGACCATATCGCGTGTTGTAAACAGCAAATATGTGCAAACGCAGTTTGGTATCATTTTACTCAAATCGCTCTTCTCGGAGGCGATGCAGACCTCATCGGGCGAGGAGGTATCAAGCTACGAAATAAAGAATATTTTGCAAGAGTGTGTCGACAAGGAGGACAAACGACGTCCACTGACTGATGAGACCTTGATGGAGATTCTAAACAACAAAGGATATTGCATTGCACGCCGTACGGTAGCCAAATATCGCGAGATGCTGAGCATTCCCGTAGCACGACTGCGCAAACAGCTTTAACAACTATGTTCACAGAGACGACCGAACCGCTACGCCGTACCGACTCAACGCTACCCACACGACTCTCCGTATGGATATCTACGTTGTTGCATCCCTTCTTGATGCCCACTTTTATGGTGTCACTACTGCTCTTCGGGCCGACGCAACTCTCGCTCTTTGCCCCGATGGTGAAGTTTTACCTATTGTGGATAACGGTACTCTATACGATTTTGCTACCCCTGCTTGCCATTGGGATACTTCGGCACTTGGGACGGGTCTCGTCCATTCATATCGACAATCGGCGTGAGCGCACTTGGCCATTGGTCATCGGCATTATTTGTTACTTGCTATGTGCCATCACTGTGCGGAAGATTCCGGTGTTTCTCATCTATAAGTTGATGTTGGCGGGAATCTACTGCGAACTCTTCTGCTTGGTTGTGACCCGCTATTGGAAAATCAGCCTGCACCTGACTACACAAGGTGCCATCACCGCTATCCTCATATTGCTTGCCTATGGGTGCGTCGGTGCTATCGACACCGTTCTTTACGTCGTTATCGTCGGCTCCGGATTATTGGCATCGGCACGACTTTGGTTAGGATGTCACAACCTGCTACAGATTGTGGCAGGATATGTATGTGGCTTTGTGCTCGCCACACTCGCGCTACTCCTGTAGGCTTGTTCAGCGACTTAACTCATTTTCATTGCAACAGATAACAAAAGCAAAGAGACTCAAACACACGAATTGGTGTCTGCTTATGGCATGGCTTTAACACTCTGTACAAGCATCGCACTTGAAGCTACCCATAGCCGACACAGTAGGCTGGTTGTAGCGCACATGGAACTTGCACTCTATTCAGTTATCTTGTGTGTTGTTCACATCTATTTACACTTTGGACGTTGCAATTGGTTTCTGCGATTCAGCAAGTTAAAGAAACAAGCTACAAGGATTCTGTGGTGGTGTTTTTTGTCGGTGATTGTCTCCGCTATCATAGCAACCGTTCATTGGTCTACGACTGGAGTACACGCTCCAATAGGAGGCATCCACGGAAAAATCGGTTTTTTGATGTTGGCAGTTGCCTTTGCTCATGTATTTAAACGCCGAAGATGTATGTAGGTGCATAGACTTATTAACA
>CAYUJP010000081.1:3686-6023 GCA_964445055.1 uncultured Alistipes sp. | reverse complement strand
TTCAAGACCTTCCGGAAGAAGTAATTCGCAATAAAAGCCACAGTTGTAAAATGCCCATTCACCTATTGTCTTTAATGTAGATGGCAAACTCAACGTACCTGTTAAACTTGAGCATCCGGAAAAAGCACTACCGTAGATACACTCCACCCCCTCGGGGATAAGTAACGAACCGGTAAGACTACTACAGTTATCGAATGCGCTACTTTCAATTATCTTTAATTTATCCGGAAGAATCAAGGAGGTAAGGGTAGTCTTGCCACACATCGCCAAAGATGGAATTCTATCATTTTCCACCTCTACCTCCTTTAGGTTCAGGGCAGACAGTCGGCTCATCTTGTCGCGCATCACACCGAAATCTGTATCATTAATCTTTCCCGTCAACTTCAGGTTGCGAAGCGTCGTCAGGTCTTTCCCCGCAGCGGCAATACACTCTTCGAGGGTGCCGGGGGTCTCGACATGGATGACCACATACTCCTTGGTCGTTGCACTGTGCGAGACATTGTCGTTCTCCCACGCCGTGATGCTCTCCGAGGTGAGGGTCAGCGCATAGCCCCCCTCCTCGCGTTTGTCGACCCGGATGGTGAAGTTGTGCATCTTCGAGGGGGTGTAGGTGAAGACCTCCTCGCGACGGAAGGTATAGGGACGGCCCCCAATGGTGAGGGTCAGCAGCGTCGCACCCGCCTCGAGGGTCTGCGGCACCACGATGGCGCGGAAGTCGTTGGCACACTTGTAGGGGATGATGCCCGTAGCGGCCACCTCGTCTGTGGCCGTCACCTCGCCCGTACGAAGGTCGATAGAGGCATTGCGCTTGGTGCTCGACACGAGCACCGCCTTGTCGAGGTCGGCCCACTCCCCCTCGGCAAAGCCACTGCCCTCGGTGAGGGTGACACGTGCCGAGGCCATCTTGTGCGCAAACGAGAGCGGGATGGTCTTCTCGGTCGGTGCGACATTCTCGGCCTTGGCCCACAAGAAGTCCGACGCCTCGTAGCCACCCAAGTTGCCATAGGCGGCATCGGTGCTCTGGTCCTTGCTCACCTCAAACGCATAGGTCGCAATGTCGTCGGGCGTCGCGTAGGGGTAGTAGCCAT
Organism: uncultured Alistipes sp.; assembly: GCA_964445055.1. Classification (GTDB taxonomy): domain Bacteria; phylum Bacteroidota; class Bacteroidia; order Bacteroidales; family Rikenellaceae; genus Alistipes. The sequence goes on along the minus strand of CAYUJP010000081.1, from coordinate 4,935 downwards.
AGATGTCGATGTTGGTCTTGTCGTCCTTCCAATAGATGTCGTACGACGAGGTCCACTTGTTGTCGGACTCCGCATAGGTAAACTTCAGGTTGTCGGCCCGATTGCCCGAGCTGAGCAGGCTCCCGGGCTGTCCGTTGTCGTAGTCGACAATGTAGACACCGATGCCGTCGCCATCGGCAAAGCCGGAGTCGTTGACACGGGTCTGGTTCACCTGCGTAATCTCTCCGGAGATGGCAATCTTCTGCATGCTGTTGTTGCCGAGGTCACCCAACAACGTATCGTCGTTGGCACACGAGGCAACGGTGATTGCAACCCCTGTTGCAATCACCCATCTGAAACGGTCGTTTCTCATAGCCTGCGCATCACTTCACAGTTCCACCGTAGTCGATATCGGAGGTCTCCCAACCGCTGATGCCGATGTTCAGCCCCTCCTCGATTTTGTCGACAGTCAGCGTACACTTCAGCTGCTTGTTCGACTCGAAGTTGACGGTCTGGGTCAGGGTATAGGTGTAGTCACCGAGCGTCACCTTAATCAGCGCTGCGTTGTTGACACTCTGGGGAACAATCAGGGCACGCAGGTAGCCACTCTCCGCCTTCGGCGTGATGTCGGCAGCAGCACCGGTGGCTGTAGCTACGCCCGTTGCCAAGTTGAGCGTGGCGGCGGTCTTCAATCCGACGATGGTGACGGTGGCGTTGCCGACCTCGCTGTCGGTGTACCCCTTACCGGCCTTGAGGTAGATGAGCAGATTGCTCATGACGTGCGACAAGTTGAGTTGCACCGCACTGCTTGTCGGAGCGACAGCCTCCTTCTTGCCCCAAAGGATGTCGCCGGCTTTGTAGTTTGCCTCGGTGCTCTGGTTGGCCTGCACGGTGATGGGATAGGCGTTTACGTTTGTGAGGGTGGAGTTGTAGGGATAGTAGCCGTAGAAATCGGCCTTGGTGGTTTGGTCTTGCCAATAGAGCTGGGTGGCAGAACTCCAACTGCTACCCGAGTAGGTGAAGGCCTCGTTGGTCACGTGGTTGCCCGACGCGGCGAGTGCAACGGAGGCGTTGTCTTTCTGGTTCACCACATAGATTCCGACCTTGTCGCCGGTCTCAAATGCCGTGTCCGTAGCACGCGTAGCTACGGCTACGCCGATGTTAAGCGGAATTTTCTCAGAAATAGTGGGGGGGGGGGGAGAATCTCTTCCGTCTCGCTTCCTCCCGAACATGCCAGCAGACAGAGGCTACCGACAAGAGGTAACAAAAG
>CAYUJP010000081.1:0-3586 GCA_964445055.1 uncultured Alistipes sp. | reverse complement strand
TTTGTTCGGCTTCGTACGCCCGCCCTCCAACATCGACATCAGGCGGTGGGTGAGCAGGTGCTGCAGCAACTCCGGTGCAGTGTTCGCAGTCATTTCAACCGAAGGTGTGGAGTCGTTCGCCAACGGGCGCTATCGCAAATCGGCGAAACACCTTCTCAAATCAACACTATCGGCTATTTCGCTGAGAAACAGCACAACAAAGGTAGCAAAAATTCGCGAAATACAACACTTCATCTGCATATTATGCCACAAAGTCCAACAAAAAAGCGGTTTAAGCGCTCTCAAAGCAGCAAAAAGGCCCGACTCCTTGCAGCGTCGGACCTGAGGGTTGTCGTTGGTTTCTCGAAACCTCTTGTCGCACGGAGAACCCCCTCTTGTCAGCGTTTCGTTGTGGTCCATCACGGCGTGCTATTTGCACACGCACCCGAAAAAAGCTATGTCGTCTCTTCTCGAAACCCTTCTACATCGCCTCAAAGCGGCCCTGCAGCGCGTGCAACTTCTCGCCCTTGGGCTTATGTGCATCGGCATCTTGGCAGCCTATCTTGTGGGGATATACTTCACAGGGCCTTTTCACTCTTCATCGCGATGGATGGGAGCCATGTTGGCATGCACATCGGTAGTGGTCGTACTCCAAAAGAGCAACTACCGCGAGTCGGTCTCCTTTGGCTGGAGTCGGGTGCTGGGCACCTTCGCCGGAGCCCTCATCGCCTACATCTACCTGCGCCTCTTTCACTTCTCCGTGGTGGGCATGTTGGGCTGTGTCGTCGTTCTTGAGACACTCTTCATGCTGATAAACATCTACAACAACGGGCACATCGCAACCATCACCATGCTCATCATCCTACTCATCTCCCAGATGTATCCGCACGCAAATCCGCTGATAAACTGCACGCTGCGTTTCTTCGAGTCGGTCATAGGAGTCGGCATTGGGGTTGTGCTACTGGGCGTTGCAGAGCAGTGGACCCACCTGCGCGAGCGAGTTGCTTCGTTGCGCAAGAGGCACAGATAGGTTACTTGCCCTCCCAATGTGAGTGGTCGGGAAGCCGGGCACGGTCGTCCATACGCAATCGGGGCAAGAGAAACAGCCACGTAACGACACAGAAAGGGGCCGTGAGGGAGACCACCCCCACAGGAGCAAGTGCCACCGAGACGGCAGCCTGCACAAACACTGTCGCCACGATGCCGACAAAGGCCCAGCAGGCCGACCGAATCGTCGGACGATGAAATACGGTTGCCAAGGCGATGGCCGTAAGGAGGGGACTATATCCGTAGAGTCCCGACACCACATCGGCAGTCGTGGCACCCATCAACAGGGCAACCCCCATACCCACCGCCGAGCCTACACCGGCCCACAGCGCTGCCCATCGGCTATTCCACAACAAGCCCAGCAGGAAGAGAAGCCCCGTCACCGTCGAATCGACAAGGAACACCTGCGAGAACCCCTTCACCCATGCACCCAGATAGTCGTACCACGGGTAGATGCGTCTCACGGCATCGGCAACGGGGAGCACAGGGTCGGGCAGATGGGCAGGAGGCAGGTGGTAAAAGGCCCTCGCAGCAAGGAGCACAATCCAAACACTCGCCACAAAAGGGAAGGTCAGGGAGTTGATTCGATAGGGGGCCAACACGCGGTTCATGCCATCGCGCAGCCACGTTGTCATGGCGGCACATAGCACCAGCACCAACCACATGGCCGTCGTATTTCCCAACAAAGCGGGAAGCGCACAACCGACCAGCACCCCATTGAAGCCCCACAGTCCCTGCTCCCCTTCCGTTGCCGGAAGGCGCAGGACGAATCCCGTCAATGTCGACACGAGCAACCCGACAACAGCGCCCCATGCCACATACGAGACATCGGTCAGCCACGTCCCCCAAAAGATACCCACCAAGAAGAGCAGTCCGCTCCATGCACTCTGCTGGAACATCACCTGTCCCACACCTCGCAGCAAGATGATGAGATAGTCTATCTCATCGTATCGATTGTTTCGTTCTCTCTGTTTCATATTTCTGTCTGTTTATCTAACTTTATCGCCAAGGAAACTCCTCAAACAGGGGTCTGCCCTTGAGTTGCATACGCACCTGCGAGCAGAATTGCCGAATGAGCCGCTTCACACGCCCCGTGTCGTCGCCCAATATCCGATACAGCAGGCCACAATCGTTGGGGAGGTAGGTCACCCCGGCAGCCAGACGTTGCTTCGTATCGATGAAAGAGGCGGTCTGACGTTCGACAATGCGGGCATGCTCCATAGGGGTGAGGAGCAGCACACTGCCCACCACATCGTAGTCGGCCACAACTCCCAACTGCTGAGGCGAGAAGCGACTCGGCTCTATCACTTGGTGCTCCCGAAACAGCACCTCGCCATCGGGTCGCTCCACCCGAAACTCCAACGACAGGACCTCATACGCAAATCGTTCGCCCGTCTGATAGTAGCGTCGTCCACTCAGGTAGGTGTCGGCATAGCACAAGGTTGCAGAGGGTGCCATTCGGACGGTGGTACTTGCATAGTAACGGCTACGACGGCAAGGGATGGTGGGCTCAGGCAGATACTCCAAGTAGGCATCGTGCTCCAAGTCGATATGTTGGCTCATGTGCGCACAACCCCCACGCATCTCCGCGATTTTTGTGGCTGCACCCGTAGAGATATGCGCATAAGCCCCCTCTCGCAAAACGATGTGTTGTTCGTATCGATCGCCCTCCACAATGGGACCTCCCGACGAGAGGATGTAGACACACGGCATATCGGGCAACTCTTCATCGAAATAGAGGGCCTGCTGCACAATCAGGGGAGCACGACGTTCGCAATCGCGCAGCAGAGAGCGTCCTGTGGCATCTCGTTCAAAACCCAAATAGAGATACCCTGTCTTCGCGGGTCTGTCTGTGAGCATGTTGCACATTCTTATAGGTGATACCTCCCGATAGACTCAACGCGCAAGGTCGCAACACGACACCGGGCTCCGCACCCCATCGCGGTCAAACAGCGCCATGCTGCGAATCAACTCGATGAGCGTGTCTATCCCCTCGCCGGTCATGCAGTTGGTGAAGACGAAGGGTTTCCCCGGACGCATGGCCTCCGAATCGCGACGCATCACCTCCAAGTCGGCATGAACATAGGGAGCCAAATCGGTTTTGTTGATTACCAAGATGTCGGAATGGGATATGCCCGGACCATCTTTTCGAGGAATCTTGTCTCCGGCTGCCACATCGATTACGTAGATGAAGAAATCGACCAACGCAGGGCTGAACGTCAAGGTTAAGTTGTCGCCACCCGACTCAATGAGCACGACGTCCCCATCGGGAAATCGGGACTCCATCTCCTCCACAGCGGCAATATTCATCGAGGGGTCCTCTCGAACGGCGGTGTGGGGGCATGCCCCGGTCTCGACCCCCACGATTCTATCCTCAACCAAGATGCCTTTGAGCATCTTTCGCACATGTTTGGCATCCTCTGTAGTGACCACATCGTTGGTGATAATCAGCACCTTGTGTCCCGCCTGTAGGAGCCGTGGCGTAATGGCCTCGATGATGGCCGTCTTTCCGGAGCCAACAGGGCCCCCTATTCCTATTCTACAACTGTTCATTCTTATT
>CAYUJP010000080.1:0-6031 GCA_964445055.1 uncultured Alistipes sp. | reverse complement strand
CAAACCTTACGAGATACTTTTTGTCTGCTTGGGCAACATCTGTCGTTCACCGGCAGCCGAGGAGATATTTCGAACCCGAGTGGCACATGCCGGATTGAGTGACCTGATTTGTTGCGACTCGGCAGGCACCTATTCGGGTCATGTGGGTGACCTTCCCGATTCGCGTATGCGGCGAGCTGCCGCTACGCGAGGTTACGACCTTACCCATCGTGCGCGCACGGTATGCGAGGCCGATTTTGAACGCATGGACCGCATCGTTGTGATGGACGACAACAACTACGAAACGGTACACCGTATGGCACCGTCGCGTGCTATGGCACACAAAATCTATCGCATGGTGGAGTTCTGTCGCCACTCCCCGCAGTGGAGCTACGTTCCCGACCCTTACTATGAGGGTCACGAGGGTTTTGAGTTGGTGCTTGACCTTCTCGAAGATGCCTGCGAAGGGTTGCTATCCGACATCAGAAGTCGAGACCTACACTGAGCGAGTAGGCATTGTGCAAGGGTGATGCCGAGGTGGCGATGGCATAGCCGACATCGAAACAGAGGTGCATGAAACGCACGCCACACCCGATGGTTGCATAATTGGGGTAGTAGCGTCGAGACTCGCCACAGTGATAGCCTACGCGAAATTGTAACAGTTGCATGAGCGAATACTCCGCTGCGATGGCTCCCTCGATACCTCGGTTTCTCACGGGAGAGAAGGTGTAGCGTCCTTCGGCAGAGAGGGTGATGGCATGGGCATCGGTGATAGACCGATTGTAGGCTACACCACCGGCTACACTTACGGGTAACTTCATCTCCGAAGGTCCGTTGAAGAATCCACCGATACCACTCAATTTAGCACCCAAACGCACCTCCGAGTAGTCGCTATCGGTGTCGATGGGAACCACTACCTGGGTGGTGACATCGGCAAAGAGGGCGTTGCCGTTGAGCGTGCACACAAACCGATTGTAGTTGAGTGAGAGGCCCAATGCCGCCTGCTCGCTGAGTCGGTAGGCGTAGGCGAGTGTCACCGCCTTGTCTTTGCGTTGCTCCTCGAACTCATAGTTGCGCCACGAGGCGGCAAAGGCGTGTTGCAATCCCAACTTGAAGTAGGTGGCAGCCGAGTAGGCCGTTCGTCCGTCGAAGGTGAAAAACGAGGTGGCAAGTTGCATCTGTTGTCGTCCAAAGAGGATAGCCGCAGGGTTCTCGTTGGCACTGTAGGCACTAGCCACCGACACCGTTTCGATGTTCGCTCCGCCAAGAAGCATGGCATCGGGGTTAGCCACACGATACTCTTGTGCGACACAGGCCCATGCCCCTCCGCATAGTAGGGTGGCGAGCAGTAGAATCCGTCTCATGTGAAGTCTGTCATTTTAGGATTTAAGCAATGCGGGGCAAAGAAGGCCTCCCCTCCTTGCCCCACAAGTGTTTCTGTTTTTCGATGGGTTGCTTAGCAGTTCATCGCACCGCAACAGTGGATGACCTGACCACTTACATACGACGAGAGGTCCGATGCAAGGAAGAGTGCAACTTTGGCAACATCCTCGGGTGTGCCACCGCGACGCAACGGAATCTGTTTGTACCACTCCTGCTTGATTTCGTCGGGGAGCTTGTCGGTCATGTCGGTCAAGATAAATCCAGGAGCGATGCAGTTGGCACGGACGCCACGCGGACCCAACTCCTTGGCAATCGACTTGGCCAATCCAATCATACCGGCCTTCGATGCCGAATAGTTGCACTGACCGGCGTTCCCGCTCACGCCAACCACCGACGACATGTTGATGATTGAGCCACCGCGCTGGCGTACCATCACGGGCGATACAGCGTGGATGAAGTTAAATGCGGACTTCAGATTGACAGTCAGCACAGCATCCCACTGAGCCTCAGACATGCGCAACATCAGACCATCTTTGGTGATGCCGGCATTGTTGACCAATACGTCGATGCGACCGAAATCCTTCACAATCTCCTCGATGACCTTGTGTGTCTCCTCGAAGTTGGCGGCATTGGAGGCATAGCCTTTGGCCTGTACACCCAGTGCGGCAATCTCTGCCTCGGTGGCCTTACCATTCTCGTCGATAACCAAATCGGTGAATGCAATGTTTGCACCCTCCTTAGCAAATTGTAGGGCAATCGCCTTGCCGATACCTCTGGCGGCACCGGTCACGACAGCTACCTTCCCCTCAAGTAATTTCATCTTTTGTGTAATTGTTATAGTGTTGTTGATAAAATTCCATTGACAAAGGTAGAAAAAATAATTCGGAATATCTATCTTTGTCAGAAAGAAACCTCCCCGGCAAGGAGACTCACCGATGCCACTATGTGTGCGGTGCTGTTGCTGTGAGGTTTGTTCGATTTAACTACAATAATAAGATATGAAGAGAGATTCTCAGATTTTCGATTTGATTGGCGCAGAGCGCAAGCGCCAGACCGAAGGCATCGAGTTGATTGCCTCTGAAAACTATGTGAGCAATCAGGTGATGGAGGCAATGGGTTCGGTGTTGACCAACAAGTATGCTGAGGGTTATTCGGGCGCTCGCTACTATGGAGGTTGCCAAGTGGTTGATCAGGTCGAGACATTGGCCATTGAACGTCTATGCCGACTCTATGGGGCAGAGTATGCCAACGTGCAACCGCACTCGGGCGCGCAAGCCAACATGGCTGTATTCTTTGCTGTGTTGAAGCCGGGCGACACTTTCATGGGACTCGACCTTTCGCACGGAGGTCACCTCTCACACGGTTCGCCGGTGAACATGTCGGGTACCTATTTCCACGCTGTGGGCTACCATCTCAACGAGCAGACGGGCACTATCGATTACGATGACATGGAGCGTCAAGCTATTGAAAATAAACCAAAACTGATTATCGGTGGAGCCTCGGCCTATTCGCGTGAGTGGGACTATGCACGTATGCGCCAGATTGCCGACAAGGTGGGCGCACTGTTGATGGTCGATATGGCACACACCGCAGGACTGATTGCTGCCGGATTGCTGGATAATCCGGTGAAGTATGCTCACATTGTCACCTCGACTACACACAAGACACTTCGCGGACCTCGTGGAGGCATCATTCTCATGGGGCACGATTTTGACAATCCGTGGGGATACACCACTCCCAAAGGCGTGGTGAAGAAGATGTCGCAACTGCTGAATTCGGCGGTATTCCCCGGTATTCAGGGCGGTCCGTTGGAGCACGTCATCGCAGCCAAGGCCGTGGCGTTTGGCGAAGCTCTCGAGCCCAGCTACAAGGAGTATCAACTCCAAGTGCAGAAGAATGCTAAGGCGATGGCCGCTGCCTTTGCCAAGCGTGGCTACAAAATCGTTTCGGGAGGTACCGACAACCATCTGATGTTGGTCGATTTGCGTACGAAGTTCCCCGATTTGACCGGTAAGGCTGCCGAGAAGTGCTTGGTTGCCGCCGACATCACTACCAACAAGAACATGGTCCCCTTCGACAGCCGTTCACCCTTCCAGACATCGGGTCTGCGCTTCGGTACACCGGCCATCACAACGCGAGGTCTGAAGGAGGAACAGATGGAGACCATCGTGGCACTCATCGACCGTGTGCTCTGCGACCCGGAGAACGAATCGAACATTGCTACGGTTCGTCGTGAGGTCAACGAACTTATGTCGAATTATCCGCTCTTTGCCTGGTAGCCATGAACGAGGTTGTCGATTTTCTGCGTGAGCTCTATCAGCACAACGACCGCAACTGGTTCGAGCAACATCGGCCCGTGTGGCTGTCGTTGCAGGAGCGTTTTCGGTTCTTCGCCAAGCGGCTCATCGATGGACTTTCGACAATCGATGCCGATGTGGAGGGATTGACGGTGGCCGATTGTACCTATCGCATCTACCGCGATACACGTTTCAGTGCCGACAAGTCGCCCTACAAGACATGGCTGGGTATATTCGTTGCTCCGCATGGCAAGCGGTCGGGCTATGCCGGCTACTACTTCCACTTGGAGGGGGAGCCGAGTGATGGCTTAGCTGCAGGCCACATGTTGTGGGCAGGGTTGCATTGCCCCGATGCGGTGGTGTTGCAGAGTGTGCGTGAGGAGATGCTCGACCACAGTGAGGAGTTTGCCGCAAACATCCACCGCGCCGAGGGCTTTAGTCTCGACTGCTCGGAGCAGTTGCGTCGTACCCCCAAGGGGTTTCCTACGGGTACGCCACAAGATGCATGGTTGCGACTCAAGGAGGTGGGGCTCTACCGTGCACTCGATATCGACCTGCACGACGACGAGGTGCTGTTGAACTACGCTCTTGACGAGTTTCGCAAGACAGCCCCCTTTGTGCAACAACTCAATAGGGCGGTGCAATATGCTCACGAAGAGATGATGTAAAACAACATACTGAATATGCGAAGAATTCTACTTCTGATGTTCGCTGTGGCGAGTCTCAGTGCTTGCCAGAAGTCGCAGCCTGCGGTGACCCTGCAGCGCGATGTGCAACCCTATGCCGTCAAGTCCGACGATACGTTGCGACTGACGCGCTACTACAATCCGGTAGTTGTCGACACCGCTGCACCTCGTCCTTGTGTGATATTCCTCTTTGGAGGTGCCTTTGCACGGGGTTCACGCGATGCAGCAAGTTACCAACCGCTCTTCGAACATCTGGTGAATCGGGGCTACGAGGTGGCAACTATCGACTACCGTTTGGGGTTGAAACCGTTGCTTGAGTCGGGCGAAGCCGACCCGGCTAAGTTTGCCGAGGTGTTGCCAACGGCTATCTCCATGGCCGTTGAGGACCTCTTCACCGCTACGGGCTATCTGCTGGAGCATGCCGAAGAGTGGAACATCGACTCGACCCGCCTGGTGGCGTGTGGTTCGAGTGCCGGAGCCATCACCGCATTGCAAGCAGAGTATCTGCTTGCCAACGGTTATGCAACAGCAACAGGCGCTCTTCCGCAGGAGTTCAACTATGGCGGCGTTATCTCCTTTGCCGGAGCCATTGTCGACCGTAGCGATGAGTTGCATTGGGCAACAACACCGGCACCAATTCTAATCTTTCATGGCGATGCAGACTCCAACGTGCCTTACGAGGTGTTGCGGTTCGGTGATGCAGGGTTCTTTGGCTCGGCCTACATTGCAAGTCAGTTGGCTGCGATGCAAACCCCTTATTACTTCTATTCGGTGGAGAATGCCGATCATGCTCTGGCAGTGAGCCCTATGACACAACAGACTGAGGTCATCGATTACTTCCTCACTCACTTTGTCGAGCAACGGCGCCCGCTGATGCTCGAGACCGTCGAGCGAAAAATTGATGCTCAGGAGCGCGAAAAGAGTTTCACATTAATGGATTTTGTGCGTAGCAACTTCGGCGAGTGACCCACAATCACAGTAACCACACAAACGAGGGCGTATCCTAAATCAGGATACGCCCTCGTTTGTGGTTGTGGCGAAGTGTCGCCGACTACTTCGACAGTTGTGCAAAATATTGATAGAAGCGAGGAATCACCTCCAGCCCCTTGCGTGCTTGGTCGAGTCCGTAGCTCTCGTTGGGCGAGTGGATAGCATCTTTGGCAAGACCAAATCCCATGAGGATGGACTTCATCCCCAAAGTCTGCTCAAATTCGCTGACAATGGGAATTGAACCTCCTGAGTAGAAGGGGAGCGGCTTGACTCCATAGGTGGCCAACATTGCCTCTTCGGCAGCACGATAGGCCGGTAGGTCGGTGGGGGAGACGTAGGGCGCTCCGCCATGCAGAAACCGACACTTCACACGCACACTGTGTGGAGCAATCTGCTGGATGTACTGCTCGAAGAGTTGAGCAATCTTTTCGTAGTTCTGGTTGGGCACCAATCGCATCGATATTTTGGCTGAGACACGTGCAGGAATGATGGTTTTGGTTCCCTCATCGGTGTATCCGCCCCAGATACCGTTTACATCGAGCGATGGGCGTACACCCGTGCGTTCGATGGTCGTGTAGCCCACTTCGCCTGCCACATCCTTGATGTTGAGATTCTGCTTGTACTCTTTGAGTTGAAAGGGCGCGCGGTTCAGTGCTGTGCGCTCGTCGGTGCTCAATGTACGTACATCGTCGTAGA
>CAYUJP010000079.1:0-6084 GCA_964445055.1 uncultured Alistipes sp. | reverse complement strand
AAAAAATGTGTGAAGTATGGTACGAATGATTAAAAGTACGGTCGTTGCTTCTCGCCTATTGCGAGAACGCCTGACAAGCAAGATGTTGAATGTAATGACTTCCGATTGGTTTCTTAAGATACTGGAGTCGAATGCATCGAAAATCGATTAACAAAGAGAGACAACCTTAATACGGTGTCTTTCTTTTTTTTGTATCGATCGTGCGACAACTTATATCATAGAGAGACTATCCCGGTAGGGTTACACGGCACAGTGTCATCGACCGACTACACAATGTGTCATTGTAGTACAACGTTACTACTGCTTTGAGGATGCACTTGAAGGGACTGCTGTTTCGGACTCCTGTGGGGTAGTGGCATTGCTTGTTGAGTCAACCAACGGCTTGGCATGAAATCCTCGATGGGGTACACCATACATTGGACTTATCACCGGATGCTTCTCTTCACTACGTGTGACGATAGAATCTGTTGTTTGGCCAACGACAGTCGAGTCCGAGGATTGTTGAGGTTGGTACTCACGACGTGGAGGCCCATACATCAGTCGAATGATGGTTCGTTCCTGCACAGTATCCACCTTTAACTCGGTGCTTGGGGTGCTCTTGCGTACACTTGAGCATGCCACACCAAACCCCAACATGGCCAAAATGGCGGTAATTATGCGTCGATTCATCTCTCTTCGGCAATTCTTAGTGTACAAATATACAAAAAAACACAAAACACTGTACATTCCCCTCCTTTTCTTTGGGTGGTGGTCTTGTTACTTTTTCCATGTGTTATTTAAAGATAGAGCCGTATGATTTGCTGATATACGTCTTTTGTTGAGGTAACGGACCGAAGAGAATTCTTACTTCAGCATGACAAAAAGTACTATATTCGTATTGTAATGAGATCTTGTGATATGAATTTCTATTTTTCAAAATAGACCTTATATATCATGATAATTAGAATTATGCTTCCTCGTTTTATTTACTGAAAATTTTTTTATCGAAGAAAGAAGTTGTTCAATGATACGCTAAACGGTCGTAGAACGCGTTCTGAGCGGAAATTTGGCCCTTTTTGAGAGTGTGAAAAAACTTTTTTTAAGAAATATTTTATAGATATGACAAAAAAATCATGGAAAAAGTTTTGATTATCAATTATTTTTTGTGTTACTTTGTGTCACAAAACTAAACAAGCTACTTCAATGAAAGGTAAAGTAAAGTGGTTCGATAGCAAGAAGGGCTACGGATTCATTACGAGTGAGGACGGAAAAGATCTTTTCGTTCATTATTCAAGCATTGCCAAGCAGGGATACAAGGCTCTTGAGGAGCGTCAAGAAGTGGAGTATGAACTTGGCGAGGGCAGTAAGGGTGTTCAAGCAATCAATGTGAAAGTTCTAAGTTAGACCAATCATAGAGATTCGACCCATCGAAGGCGATTCACCGCAAGGTGTATCGCCTTTTTTCGCAGGGAGGTATGGCTGGGTGTTCCTTTCTGTTCTTTCCACAGATGGTCATAAGGTGGAAAAAAAGAAGTGTGTTGAGTCTTGTCTGTAGACGATTGGTGATAAACAAGAAGATACTTTAACCGATATCATTATGAAAACGAAATTAACGCTTCATGTTAAGTTGGTACACCCGACCTTCGAAGTGGAGGCGGGTACGCTTTGTTATCATCTCTCGTATCGGCGTCAACGGCGTTGTATCGAAAGTCATCTACATCTTCAGACCAAAGAGTGGCTTGCCACAGAACAACGTGTTGTCGATGGTGATGCAGTGCATCTGCGGGCAGTGCGGGCGTGTATTCAAAGTGATACAGCACAGTTGCATCGATTGGCCACGGAACTCATAGTGGCAGGTGCTACCGTCAACTTATTGGAGGATGTGGTACAACGTTTTATTGCATCGCTTCCCTTTACGCGGTTGCTTGCCTATGCACAACGCGAAGTGATACAACTCGAACAGATGCACCGTTATGGTACAGCACGAAATTATCGCCGATTGATTAGTAGCTTCACTGGTTTCTTGGGTGGAGACGATCTTCCGTTACAAGCACTCACCGACCGCATAATCGATGATTATAACGGCTACTTGCTACGGCGAGGTGTGGTGCGTAACACCATCTCTTATTACATGCGCACCTTGCGAGCCCTCTATAACAAAGCGGTGCGACAACGGCTCATCGTACAAGATAATCCTTTTCGGTGGGTCTACACGGGAGTAGATACCACCTGCAAGCGAGCAGTTGATACCGAGACCATTACTGCACTCTACAAACTATCGTTGCCTGAACACTCTCCATTGGCGTTGGCTCGCGATCTCTTTATCTTTAGCTTCTGTGCGCGAGGCATGTCGTTTGTCGACATGGCCTATCTGCAAAAGAGCGACATTCGCGATGGGGTGATTAGCTACACACGCCACAAGACACATAGACGTCTTTATATCCGACTTGAACACACGCTCAAACATCTACTCGATAAGTATGCTACTTGTAGTCCTATTTATCTTTTCCCTCTGTTGCAAAGCAATGACCCCGCGATGTCGTATCACGAATATCAGTTGTCGCTGAATCGTTATAACCATGCTCTAAAGCGACTCTCTGCATTGTTACATACCGAGCGCAAGCTCTCCTCTTATACGGCGCGCCATAGCTGGGCTACAGCTGCTCGTAATCACAATATTCCTCTCTCAATTATCAGTGCCGGTATGGGACACAACTCCGAACGTACAACACAAATTTACCTCGACGGTTTGGAAAATTCAGTGGTGGATAGTGCTAACAAAGCACTCCTTGCCGACATCCTATAAGGTACGTGTACGAAAGTAGCGTTTAGGAGTTCGCCAATCGTTGTCTTTTCGCTGACGTCCCTTGCTCTTTTGCTGAAAATGTTTTCGAAAATCATAAATATTTCGTACTTTTGGGCGCACAAATTAGAGATGCATAATAGAAAAACTATAATTTAACAACACTATGAAAGAGGCTATTGCAATTCTTACGGGTGGTGGTCCTGCACCGGGCATGAACACGGTAGTGGGCAGTGTCGCTAAGACTTTCCTTGCAAAAGGGTATCGCGTGATTGGTCTTCACTACGGCTATTCGGGCTTGTTTAACGCGAATCCTCGCTACGAGGATTTGAACTTTACGTTGGCGGACTTCATCTTCAATCAAGGTGGTTCGTATCTGACGATGAGCCGTTTCAAGCCTACCGATAAGGATTTTGAGGAGAATTTTAACCTCGATTTCTTTTCGTCGAATAACATCAAGTTGTTGGTGACCGTGGGTGGTGATGATACCGCATCGACAGCCAACCGTATTGCAAAGTTCTTGGAGGCTAAGCACTATCCGATTGCTAATATTCATGTTCCGAAGACCATCGACAACGATCTTCCATTGCCCAATGGTACACCTACCTTTGGCTATCAGTCGGCAAAGGAGGGTGGTACGGTCATCGGTCGTGCTGTCTACAACGATGCACGTACTTCGGCCAATTGGTTCGTGGTTGCTGCTATGGGTCGTTCGGCAGGTCACTTGGCATTTGGTATCGGTTCGGCATGCCACTATCCAATGATTATCATCCCCGAGATGTTCAACAAGACGGAGATTACCGTTGAGAAGATTGTTAATTTGGTGGTATCGTCCATTATCAAGCGCAAGACGATGGGTGTAGAGTATGGTGTAGCTATGATTTCGGAGGGTGTCTTCCATGCTTTGAGCAACGAGGAGATTCGTAAATCGGGCATTCACTTCTCTTACGATGAGCATGGACATCCTGAGTTGGGTAAGGTGTCGAAAGCGCATATCTTCAACGAAATGTTGGAGAACAAACTCAAGGAGTTGAAAATTAAGGTAAAGTCGCGTCCTGTGGAGATTGGTTACGAGGTACGTTGCCAGACTCCTATTGCCTACGACTTGGTTTATTGCTCGGAGTTGGGTATGGGCGTTTACAAACTCTTCTCTGAGGGTAAGACTGGTTGCATGGTCTACATCAGTCAAGATGGTTTTGTGTCGCCACTCTATTTGAAGGATCTGCAGGATCCGACCACCGGTAAGATTCCGCCCCGTTTGGTCAATATCAACTCTGACAAGGTGCAGCAGGTAATCAACAACCTGATGAACTACATCACTCCTGCCGACTATGAGGTAGCAAAACAGTATGTAGCTAACCCTGAGGAGTACGACTTCAAGAAGATTCTCAATTGGTAGAGTGCCACAAGGCATCGACCTGTATATTGGGTTGCGTCGCATTTATGCGACGCAACTTTTTTTTGAGGCATGCAACTTGTTGAATTGAGGAGTAAGGAGAGTAGGTAAGGAGAGAAGGTTGTTTGTAACCTTTTGTGAACTAAGTTTCACATTCCGCTGAAAAATTTTTATATTTGTCCTCCGTGAATGTCTAATAACAAAAAATAGCATCTATGTTCAAAGATCAACCTAAGGGCCTTTATGCCTTGGCATTGGCCAATACCGGTGAACGGTTTGGTTACTATACCATGTTAGCAATCTTTACCCTTTTTTTGCAGGCCAAGTTCGGCTTTACGGAGGCAATCACCTCCAATATTTACGGCATCTTTTTGGCAATGGTTTACTTTATGCCTCTCTTTGGCGGTATCATTGCCGATCGCTGGTTGGGCTATGGCAAGACCGTTACGCTGGGCATCTTCGTTATGTTTTTTGGCTATCTTTTGTTGGCCGTTCCTTCGGGTACGGGGACAGGAGCTAAGGCGATGATGTTCGGCGCGCTGTTACTCATTGCATGCGGTACAGGCCTATTCAAGGGCAATCTGCAGGTGATGGTGGGCAACCTCTATGATGCTCCGGAATATCAGTCGAAACGCGATTCTGCTTTCTCTCTCTTCTATATGGCCATCAACATCGGTGCGATGTTTGCTCCCACGGCAGCCACCAAGGTAACCAACTATTTTCTGGGAGAGCACGGATTGACCTACAACGGTCAAATTCCGGCATTAGCACACCAATACCTCAACGATGCCGGGGCTATGAGTGCCGAGGCACTCAACCGCTTTCAGGAGTTGGCAGTAGTGGGGGGAGTTCAGGCCACTGACCTGAAGGCCTTTGCTGAACTCTATATCGAGAAACTCTCTACGGCCTATAACTATGGTTTCGGAGTGGCATGCTTCTCTTTGATAGTCTCCTATCTCATCTATGTTATCTTCCGCTCTACCTACAAACATGCTGATTACAATGCTAAGCAACAGGCGGCAGTGCACGATGTGAAGGAACTTTCGCCCGAGCAGACTCGATCACGTATCACAGCGCTGATGTTGGTCTTTGCTGTGGTTATCTTCTTTTGGATGGCATTCCACCAGAACGGTTCGACAATGACCTATTTTGCACGTGATTACACGACTCCCGAGGCTACGGGTATCACTCGCATGGGCTTCGATATCTTCAACTTATTACTCATGGCTATTGGCGTCTATGCCCTCTTTGGACTGTTTCAGTCGCAGAGTGGCAAGGGCAAGACACTGTGCGGTGTCGTGGTGGCAGCTGTGATAGGTGGACTTTACTACAAATATACGCAGACCCCTGCAGTAGTACGCATTGAACCACAACTTTTTCAGCAGTTCAA
Organism: uncultured Alistipes sp.; assembly: GCA_964445055.1. Taxonomy (GTDB): domain Bacteria; phylum Bacteroidota; class Bacteroidia; order Bacteroidales; family Rikenellaceae; genus Alistipes. Next base: position 516 of record CAYUJP010000079.1, on the reverse strand, counting down.
CCCCTTCTTTGTGGTAGCGTTGACTCCCTTTTCGATGGCACTTTTCGGTTACTTAGCCCGCAAGCAGAAGGAACCTTCGGCGCCACGCAAGATAGGTATGGGTATGTTGGTGGCAGCTTGTGGATTCTTGATTTTAGCCATTGGATCTATGGGCCTTATCTCTCCCGTTGAGTTGAAGGCGGCAGGTGCCAGCAATATGTTAGTATCGCAAAATTGGCTGATTTCGACCTATCTGGTACTTACCTTTGCCGAACTGTTGCTCTCGCCAATGGGTATTTCGTTTGTGTCGAAGGTAGCACCTCCTAAGTATAAGGGTGCAATGATGGGCTGTTGGTTTGCTGCTACGGCAATCGGTAACTACGCTACTGCGCTGATTGGCTATTTGTGGGGTTCTTCCATGCCGTTGTGGGCAGTGTGGGGTGTACTCATTGTTTGTTGCTTGTTGTCTGCTGCATTCATCTTCTCCATCATGCGCAAGTTGGAACGAGCTACAGCCGATGCTTAGAAGTAATCTGG
>CAYUJP010000078.1:4368-6150 GCA_964445055.1 uncultured Alistipes sp. | reverse complement strand
AATCCGAAACATAGCCACAGGAGTAGCTTCAGATTGCCGGGCATCGATTTAAGAGACGCTTCGAGCCGTAGGCGTGCTCGCTCGGCAGCGGCCGGATTATCCTCTTCGTAGTCAGGACATTGATTTTTGAAAGTTGGCTTGGCATTGGTCAAGGAGCAGACAACTCCCTCGGAACTCATTCGACGTTTTTTGCATACGCTGCAATCGTTGGGTCGGTCTAATTGTGTCATGGTTTTATAGTTTTAGCGGATAAACAAGTTATGGAGTTTGTCACAAATATAACGAATAAAATTGGATAAGCCAACCTAAACGGCGTATTTTATAAAAAAATTACTCACCCTTACGCGAGGGGACATCGATGCAAACATGTGGGGAAGGGAGGCAAAAAAGTGGGCGACAAAACAATTTGATAGCAAGCAGGTTTCTTGCACAACATAGACTGATTTCGATATTTTTTACTATATTTGCATAGTAAACGCGCTTGTATGATTGATTTCCAACATATACCTTCGCCCTGCTATGTACTCGACGAGACACTTCTGGAGCAGAATCTGTCGGTGATAGACCGAGTTAGACGAGAGACCGGAGTCGAGATTATCGTAGCACTGAAGGCTTGTGCCATGTGGAGCATCTTCCCGACATTGGCACGTCATAGCGATGGTGCTACAGCCAGTTCGGCAGCCGAGGCACGCCTGGTGTTTGAAGAGTTTGGACAACCGGCACACACGTATGCCCCAGTATATAGCGACGAACATATCGAGGAGATTCTTCGTTGCAGCAGCCACATCACCTTCAATTCGTTGCATCAGTTTGAGCGATTTGGCGCGATGGCGATTTTACGCGGCATCTCCTGCGGATTGCGTATTAATCCCCAATATTCGCCCGTAGAGACAGAGCTCTACAACCCGTGTGTGGAGGGGTCGCGATTGGGACTCACGGCAGAAGCACTCCGAGAGGCCGGTGGATTGCCCGAAGGCATCGAAGGGTTGCACTTTCATGTGCTGTGTGAGTCGCGTCCCGAGCATCTGCGTCGCGCCTTGGAGGAGGTGGAACGACGTTTCGCCCCGGAGTTGGAGCGTGTGAAGTGGCTCAACATGGGCGGTGGACACCTGATGACACATGCGGAGTATGACTGCGATGCGCTGATTGCCCTGCTCAATGAGTTTCGGCAACGGCATCCCCATCTGCGACTCATCATGGAGCCGGGGAGCGCCTTCACGTGGAGAACCGGTTATCTGGTCGCAACGATAGAGGATATATTGCACACGGGGGCGCATGAGACCGCGATGCTGAATGTGTCGTTTGCCTGCCACATGCCGGATTGTCTGGAGATGCCCTACAAGCCCGCCATCGTCGGAGCACACGAACCGCAGCCCGGTGAGGTGAGGTGGCGCATGGGAGGAAACAGCTGTCTGGCCGGAGATTTCTGCGGCGACTGGGCATTTGACCATCCCCTGCACGTGGGCGAGCGCATTGTGTTTGAGGATATGATTCACTACACGATGGTCAAAACTACCATGTTCAACGGGGTTGCCCATCCGGCCATTGCCCTTGTGGATAAAGAGGGCACGTTGCGGGTAATCCGTCGCTTCGGCTACGAAGATTACAAGAACCGCATGTCGTAATTGAGATATTTTTTTGCAAAGTAAGATAGATGAAGAACTTCACTCCCACTCGCTATTCACTCGAATGTGTCGCAACAGGTCGGCAGTTCGAAGATGAAGGTTGGATGCTCGATGACCCCTGTTGCAAAGAGGCCTCGATGATTAGAGCCCTATATGA
>CAYUJP010000078.1:0-4268 GCA_964445055.1 uncultured Alistipes sp. | reverse complement strand
CCTGAGGACAACATCAGCGCACTGTGGTTTGACGAGCCGCTGAATCCGTGTGTGAAGCTCATTGCTCCGGAACACGGAGGTGACTACTTCGATGCCATTGCCCTGAGTAATTTGGTGCTGAAGTCGCGCAAGTTCTATGCGGAGGGCGGTGCGAAGAACATTGCCCGTCGCGACGGCATGGGAACGACGGTGCTGTCGGCTGTGACGACCATTGGAGAGATTCCGGACTACTATTTCCAGGCTGTAGGCAGTGGTACGGGTGCCATTGCAGCATGGGAGGCCAATATGCGTCTCAATGCAGACGGACGTTTCGGGAACAAACTGATGCAACTGATTGTATCGCAAAATGCGCCCTTTGTCCCGATGTATGATGCTTGGCGTGTCGATTCGCGTGCCATGCTCCCCTACGATGCGGCAAAGGCGCGTCGCGATGCCGAGATTATCGATGCCAAGGTGCTCTCGAACCGCAAACCACCCTACTCGTTGCGCGGAGGTCTGTATGATGCACTGAAGGCAACGCAAGGCGATATTGTGGTGGCAACCAACGCGCAGGCTCGCAAGGCACGTGCGCTCTTTGAGCAGACCGAGGGGATAGATATCTACTCGGCAGCCGGTGTAGCTACCGCATCGCTTATCAAGGCCGTTGCCGAGGGACGCATCGACCGCAAGAAGATTGTGATGCTCAACATCACAGGTGGCGGTGAGCGACGTTGCCAAGAGGGCAAGAAACTGTGGTATCTCAAACCCAGTTTGGTATTTGGACTCACACCCGACACCACAGAGGTGGTCGAAAAGGTAGAGGCACTATTTCAATAAGATAAAGAGAACAGACAACTATGGCAGGAGCATCCTCAACGACGCAACATCGGCATCATCATCACAAACATCGTAGTAAGTTCAAGAGACATCTGCTACGCAATAGCGTGCTTCTTGCCACTCTCGTTGTGGTTGTTTTAGCAGGAGTGGGATTGCACTACGTGCGGCAATGGAATGTGGTACGCAAGGAGGTCTCCACCGAACAATTTGCGGTGCGTGTGGTGAAGATTATCGACGGAGATACCTTCATGGGGCTTCGCGAGAAGGGCGACACGCTGGTGTGCCACATCTACTGTATAGAGGCCCCGGAGATTGAGCAGCCGCAGGGGTTTGAGGCACGCAAATGTTTGCATCAAGCGATTTTTCAGCAACGGGTAGATATCTCGCCAAAGGGTTATCTTGCAGCTGACGAGTTGCGCGCAGTGGTGGTCACGCCCAACAAGGAGGATGTTGCCGACCTGATGTTGCGCTCGGGATATGCTTGGTATCACAACGACACCGTGAACGAGATACGCTATCGGCAGGCTGAGCGCTATGCACAAGAGGATGTTGTCGGCATATGGAGTCAGCCAGACCGCATCGCCCCATGGGAGTGGCGCAAGCACCCACGCATCGGAAACGAGAAATAGGCACCAATAACACACGAAAGAGCCTCGAAGCAACATTGCCTCGAGGCTCTTTTGCGTAGGTAGATGAGGTGCATCAGAGGCCTGTAATCTTCTTGATTTCGTTGAGTTTGTTCAGTGCCTCCAACGGAGTGAGCGAGTTGATGTCGATGTCGCGAATCTGGTCGCGAATCTGCACCAACACCGGATCATCGAGTTGAAACATGGAGAGTTGCAACGAGCCTTGCGTCGACTCGGCAGCATCGCGGAGCGACACACCCTTGCGGGTACGTTGCTTCGGGGTGTGGTTGGGCACAATCTCGTCGCTACCATAGACGCGCACTAGGTTCTGAAGAATCTCTTCGGCACGTGAAACAACCGATGGCGGCATGCCTGCCATGCGTGCCACATGGATACCGAAGGAGTGTTCCGTGCCACCGGGTTCGAGCTTGCGCAGGAAGACGATGGTGTTGTTGACCTCTTTCACCGTCACATGGTAGTTCTTCACACGCGGATAGAGCTTCTCCATCTCGTTGAGTTCGTGGTAGTGTGTGGCGAAGAGGGTACGAGCCCGAGCGGTTGGGTGGTTGTGAAGGTACTCCACCATGGCCCATGCGATGGAGATGCCGTCGTAGGTGCTTGTGCCTCGGCCAATCTCGTCGAGTAGCACGATGCTCCGGTCGGAGATGTTGTTGAGGATGCTTGCCGATTCGAGCATCTCGACCATGAAGGTAGACTCCCCTTGCGAGATGTTGTCGGAGGCTCCCACACGGGTAAATATCTTGTCGACAACACCGATGTGGGCACTCTCGGCAGGGACATAGCACCCTATCTGCGCCATGAGTATGATGAGCGCCGTTTGGCGCAACAGTGCCGATTTACCCGCCATGTTGGGGCCTGTAATCATCATGATTTGCTGTTGCTCGGTATCCAAGCGCACATCGTTGGGGATGTATTGCTCGCCCACCGGCATCAAAGTCTCGATGACCGGATGACGTCCCTGCTTGATGTCGATGAGTGTGCCCTCGTCGAGGGTGGGACGCACGTAGTGACGTTCGCGCGCAATGCGACTGAACGAGAGAAGACAATCGACATAAGCCACGGCATGTGCATTGCGCAACAACGGTTGGATGTGCTGTGACACGTCGGCAATCAGCGCATTGTAGAGTTCGACCTCGAGGGTGAGCATGCGCTCCTGTGCATGCAGAATCTTCTCTTCGTACTCCTTCAGCTCTTCGGTGATGTAGCGTTCGGCATTGGTGAGTGTCTGCTTGCGTATCCACTCGGTCGGGACCTTCTCCTTGTAGGTGTTGCGCACCTCGATGTAGTAGCCAAAGACGTTGTTGTAGCCTATCTTGAGCGAATTGATGCCTGTAGCTTCAATCTCACGTTGCTGAATCTGCTGAAGCACCTCCTTGCCATGGAGTGCCACCCGACGATAGTCGTCCAACTCGGCATTGACACCGTCGGCAATGATGCCCCCCTTCTGGATTTGATTGGAGGCGGGGTCGGGGTAGATTTCGCGTTCGAGTCGCGTCCGCACCTCTGTCAGCGGGTCGATGGATGAGGCGACTTGAGACAAGTTGGGTTCCTCGGCATCGCGGAGCAACTGTTGCATGCGTGCGACCGCTCCCAACGCATTTTTGAGCTGGAGCAGTTCGCGCGGGGTCACTCGTTGCGTAGCGATGCGCGATGCAATGCGCTCGATGTCCCCTATCTGCTTGGCCTCGTCGGTGAGCGACTCACCCAACTCGGCATGTGAGAGCAGATGTTGCACGATGTCGAGTCGGCAGTTGAGCGTATCGACACTACGTATGGGCATTGTCACCCATCGGTGAAGCAGACGGGCTCCCATCGGGGTGGAGGTGCGGTCGATGACACGCACAAAGCCACCTCGCTCGCCCGTGGCATTGGATGCGGTGAGTTCCAAGTTGCGAATGGTGAACTTGTCAATCCACACATAGTCGTCCTGATCGATACGTGCAATGGAGGCGATGTGGGCGGTCTGCTTGTGCTCGGTGAACTCGAGGTAGTAGAGAATCGCTCCCGCAGCCGAGATGCCTGCGGCAAGGTGGTCGATGCCGAACCCTTTGAGCGACTGTGTGCCAAACTGCTTGCAGAGCTTCTCGCGATTGAGCTCTTCGGCAAAGACCCAATCGTCGAGCCGATAGGTGTAGTAGTTGTCGGAGAAGGCTTGTTTGAAACGAGCATCGAAGCCTCGTTGGTAGATGATTTCCTTGGGCGAGAAGTTGGAGAGCAACTTATCGACATAGCTATCGGAGCCCTCGGCAACATAGAATTCGCCTGTCGATATGTCCAGGAAGGCGACACCTGTAGTCTGACGCCCAAAAAAGATGGAGGCCAGATAGACATTCTCCTTGTTGGGCAGTACGTTGTCGCCCAACACCACTCCCGGTGTCACCAGCTCAATCACACCGCGTTTGACCAACCCCTTGACCAACTTGGGGTCTTCGAGCTGTTCGCAGATGGCCACCCGCTGTCCCGCCCGAACCAGTTTGGGAAGGTAGGTGTCGACGGCATGGTAGGGGAAGCCCGCCAATTCGACATAGGAGGCGGCGCCATTGGCACGGCGTGTCAGCGTGATACCCAAGATGCCACTGGCGCGGATGGCATCCTCACCAAAAGTCTCGTAGAAATCGCCCACCCGAAAGAGTAATATCGCATCGGGGTGTACGGATTTTATCTGATAGTATTGCTTCATGAGGGGTGTCTCCACCACCTTGTTCTCTGCTGTTGCCATGTGAGTTGTTTTGCTATCGAAACCTGCACCGGGCTATCAAAGCCCAATAGAGCAAAGATAGGCGTTTTTTCAAAAAAAAGCAACAA
>CAYUJP010000077.1:0-6180 GCA_964445055.1 uncultured Alistipes sp. | reverse complement strand
TTTCATCCTGCCGTCAAGGGAGTCTCCATCATCAATCGAAGGCTAATCTATTTTGCACCTTATTGTGTGGTTGAGATAGACAAGCGTGCAACGTTGAATCTTAAAGGCTCTTTAACAATTGGTGAATCGGTTTACAAAGGAACAAAGACCGAAACAAGATTACGAATGCTGGCTGGGGCTGTATTCAATGTAAATGGGGATTGGTCCTATGGCTATGGTGGTAATATCGAAATATTCAAAACAGGAAAACTCACCGTTGAAAGAGGTCCATGGGCCAATACAAATCTCTGTATCATCTGTCAAGATAAAATACTATTGGATGAGTGGGCAATGATTGGTCGCGATGTTACCATTCGCGATAACAATGGAGGACATGTGATAGGGATTAATGGTTATCGAAATAGACTACCTATCGTTATAGGAAAACACGTTTGGCTGTGTTCCGGTGCAACAATCATGAGTGGCGTTAAGATAGGTGATGGAACCATTGTAGGAGCCAACTCTTTTGTAATTTCATCTTTTCCACCCAACAGTGTCGTGTCGGGATCTCCTGCTACCATAAACAGAAAAAATGTACTATGGAAAATGTAATGGGCAGATTTCATCATGTCGGTATTGCTGTAATGGATTTCGAGAGTGTTAAGCCTTTTTATTTATCAATGGGCTATTCCGTACAAATCGAAATTTACGATGCTGAGCAGAACGTAGAGGTATGTGTATTGAAAGGCAATGTCGGCCAACCTATTATCGAACTACTTGCGCCTCACAATGACAAGTCTCCCATAAACACAATATTAAAGAAGAATGGACCGACGCCCTACCATATTTGTTATCAAGTCGATGATATCCGGTCGTCTGTAGATATCCTGAAGGGACAAAAATTCATGGTTGTCGCTAAACCTAAAATATCAAATGCCTTTCAAAACAAACGAGTATGTTTCCTTTGGAACAAGGCCGTGGGAGTAATTGAGTTAATTGAAAAATAACATGAAGCGATTAGAGGGAAAAACAGCGGTAATTACGGGTGCAAATCGAGGAATTGGTTTGGCCATTTTGAAAACATTTGTTGCAGAAGGTGCCAATATTATTGCTTGTTGTCGCACGCGAAACGATGAAATTGAATCTCTATTTAGCAATTTAGCCGGAGAAAATGGCGTATCCATTATACCCGTCTATTTTGATATGACAGATGAGGATTCGGTAAAGTCAGGTATCAAAGCGATAAAAGCACTTAAAAGTCCCGTTCAGATATTGGTAAACAATGCAGGTATTCCTCATCTCGCTATTTTACCCTTTACGAAGATGACCGATGCGCATAATGTTTTTCAGGTTAACTATTTCTCACCCATGATGTTGATACAGGGATTACAGGGATTACTTTCGAAGAGCAAACCTGCATCTATCGTTAATATTGCCTCCATTGCCGGTATCAATGGTGACGCAGGCAATGCGGTGTATGGTTCTTCAAAGGCTGCGCTCATACTCCTTACAAAGGTGGTATCAAAGGAGTTTGCACCGTTAGGCATACGTTGTAATGCAGTAGCACCGGGTTTGACATCTACAGATTTTGCTAATGCTATGGGCGATAAAGCAAAAGATTCGATGGTACAAGGTTCGGCTATGCACCGTTTGGGCAATCCCGACGAAATTGCAAAGGCCGTTTTGTATTTGGCATCAGACGAAGCCTCTTTTGTTAATGGTGAGATTTTACGCATTGATGGAGGTTTCTAAAAAAAGAAAAAAATTAACTGTTAATTACATATATAATCATGGACGTAAAAGAGAAAATAATTGCCATTATGGCCGATACATTGGAGGTCGATGCCAATGAAATCACACTCAACTCAACTGTCGGCGATTTTCCCACGTGGGATTCGTTGGGTCATATGAATCTGATACAGAGCATACAAGACGAATTTGACATCGAATTCGAGCCTGATGAAATCATCGACATCGAAGATGTGAACGACATCATCAAAGCCGTAGAAGCCAAGCTCCGGTAACACCCGACAATGGTTATTGAACAAATAATCTATCAACATGCCGTTGCAACCCCCGACAAGGTAGCCATCATTTCGGGGGATGAAGCAATCTCTTATGCGGTGTTGTGGCGTAACATACGCAAAGCTGTAGCCTATTTTCGGCAACAGCGCCTTCCTCAAGGTTCGCGAGTTCTTCTCTCAGCCGGCAAGGAGCCAAATTTTCTGTATTGCTATTTCGGTGCACACCTTGCAGGGCTTATCTGTGTCCCTATCGATGTTGAAACCAACCCGATTCGTTTGGCGCGAATTGTCGAATGTGCCCGACCTGCAATGATGGTTGGAACATTGCGTCACAAAGGTTCCTATCAGGTAGTCCCCTTTGGCGAAGCCATCTCCGACGCAACGGCTGAAGTCGAGTTTCCTTCGGACCATACGATTGCCGATTTGCTCTTTACCACCGGTACCACCGGTTTGCCTAAAGGGGTTGGTCTCTCCTTCAAAAACCATTGGGCAGCAGCTACACAAATCAACGCCTTTATCAAAAATACGGCCGAGGATGTTGAGTTGATTGCGTTGCCCATCAGCCACTCCTTTGGGTTGGGTCGGATTCGTTGTGTCATGCAACAGGGCGGTACCATTGTGTTGATACCCGGTTTTGTCAGCATGAAGAGGTTTTTTGGCGAGATGGAACGTCACCATTGTACGGGATTCGGCATGGTACCTGCCAGTTGGGCCTATATCTCCAAAATGAGTGGCGACAAGATCGCCGACTTTGCATCCCAACTCCACTACATAGAGATTGGCAGTGCCTTCATGCCCTTAGACGCGAAGAAACGACTCATGAAGTTGCTTCCCCATACGCGCATCTGCATGCACTATGGATTGACCGAAGCATCGCGCAGTGCTTTTCTTAGTTTTCATGACGATGCATCGAAACTCAACACAGCCGGCAAGGCTTCGCTCGGTGTGGACATCAAATTGTTTGACGACGAAGGAAACCCTGTCGCCAATGGCAACGAAGGCGAGGTGTGTGTGAAAGGCAGTCATGTTTGCGCTTGTTATTGGGAGCAATCCGATGCAGACTTTAAACGCGATTTTCGGGGTGACTATTTCCGCACGGGCGATTGTGGCGTGATGGACGACGAGGGGTTCATTACACTCAAAAGTCGCATCAAGGAGCTTATCAACGTGGGCGGAAAGAAGGTGAGCCCCGTAGAGGTCGAGGAGGTTCTGAATACGCTCGATGGCATTACCGAGTCGGCTTGTATCGGCGTCCCCGACCCCGTAATGGGCGAAGTCGTAAAGGCTTTTGTTGTGGGTACACTTACCCCATCCGACGACGATATCATCAAAAAACAGCTGCTGGGTAGAGTCGAAAACTACAAAGTACCTGTCTACATCGAGCATGTTGCATCGCTACCGAAGACACAAAACGGTAAGCTCCAACGGTTATTACTAAAAAACAGACAATCAGATGAGCGAACAGAGTAAAACGGACGAGTTGTTGGCATTGTCGGCTTTCGATGGAACCCCTGCGTGCGATGCCTTGTTCATGGAGGCTTTGCAGGAAGAGTTAATCTTTCACTACGAGCACAACGCTATGTATCGACAATTTTGTCAGCGCAAAGGTTTTGACCCTCATCGTGGCATTGCATCGCTCGACGAGATACCTCCTGTCGCTGTGAGTGTGTTCAAGGATTTGGGTTTCAGATTAGGGTCTGTTCCCAAGGAGCAACTCACTTTGGCGCTTCAGTCGTCTGCTACCAGTGGAGTGCCGAGTACGGTTGTTCTCGACAAAATCACGAGCAAGCGTCAGGCAAAGGCTATGGTCAAGGTCATCGGCTCCATTATCGGGGGGCAGAAACGTCCCTTCCTAATCATGGATATCGACCCTTCGTCAGCCGACCGACGACTGCTTGGTGCTCGCTTTGCTGCAGTGACAGGCTATCTCAAGTTCTCCAATAAGACCGGCTATTTCCTTAAGGCTAAGGAGGGTGTCTCCTATTTCGATGTCGAAGGCATCCGTGAGTTTGTTCAAGCCGTTCCGGCCGATCGGCCCGTTGTGGTGTTCGGTTTCACCTACATCCTCTATCAGCATGTTCTGAAAACCCTTCAGCACTCCAACATCAACATTCAGTTGCCTAAGGGCTCAAAAATCATCCATATTGGTGGGTGGAAAAAGCTGGAGAGCGAGAAGGTCGAGAAACATATTTTCAATCAACAACTTGCCGATGCCTTTGGAATTGAGCCTGTCGATGTGGTCGATATTTACGGATTCACCGAACAGATGGGGCTCAACTATCCCGACTGTCCTTGCGGATGCAAGCACACATCCTCCTATGTTCGTGTCATTGCGCGCGATGCGGTTACACGCGAAATTCTTCCGGCAGGTAAAGAGGGTATGATGGAGTTTATCACCCCTATACCACACTCCTACCCCGGAAATGTGGTATTGACCGACGATATGGGCATCATCGAAGAGGCTCCCTGCCCCTATGGTCGTAGCGGTCAGCGTTTCCGTATCACAGGGCGTATGAAGAAAGCCGAGGTACGTGGTTGTGGCGATATTCTCTCCGCCAAACTTACATTTGCTCAAAAAAGTGCATCGAATCTCGTCGTAGATAATCATCTCGATATACAGTACTACAAGAATACGGTCGAGGAAGCCGACCCTCTGGCACAACTCCAAAGCATCATCGATGGACTCTCTTCATCTGCCGCGTGGTTGCGTCAGCAACCCGTTGAGGCATTGATAGGGTTGATTGGATTGGCTGCCAAGGCGTGGATTACGGAGCCAAAGTACCGCTTTCTGAAAGACAAAGGATTGTTGTTCTTGTCGCAATGGTGCGATGCGCGTCACCTGCTACAGGTGGCAAAGGAGGGACTTCGCGGCAACATTCGCTATGTAGATGCTTTTCTTCCCTTTGCCGATAGCGACAAACACTATCTCAAGGCCAATGCACGTGGATTGGTTTGCCATTGGATGGCGGGTAACGTGCAGATTCTCGGCATGTTCGCTCTCGTTCAATGTGTGCTCACCAAAAATGTAAATCTCATCAAGGTCGCTGCCAAAGATGGAGGTGTGTTTGCTACATTGATGTCGGCTTTCGAGGGGTTGAAATATACTACATCCGACGGCTATACCATTGAGGGTGACGATTTGGTGAAGACCATCGGAGTCGTCTACTTCTCTCGTCATGCTACCGCACTCGGTGAGTTAATGTCGAAATCTGCCAAAGTGCGTATTGCGTGGGGAGGTAAAGAGGCTGTCGAGACCGTTGCCGGCTATCCTGCATCCATCGATTGCGAGACGGTGATTTTCGGTCCCAAACTCTCCTATGCTGTTATCGCCAGAGAGGAACTCTCCACCGAGCAGGAGGCCAAGAAATTGGCTCGTCGTGTATCGGTCGATGTCAGCATCTTCGACCAGGCCGGTTGTGCTTCGCCTCACAATCTTTACATCGAGCGAGGCGGTGTCGTATCTCCCGAGCGGTTCTGCGAAATTCTTGCGGAGTCATTTCCCAAGACCGAATTGCAGATACCCAAACCCGCGATGTCACCCGAACAGATATCTGCCATTCATTCGGCAAGAGGTGTTTACGACTTCAAAGGCAAGGTGTGGGGCTCTTCGACCCTCTCGTGGACCATCCTCAAAGACGATGACGCGTGCACGCTGAACAAGCCCATCTACTCAAGAGTCATCATGGTGCATGAGGTAGAGCAAATCGACGATGCTTTGCCCCTCATCGAGGATTATGTGCAATCCATCGGCATTGCGGCTCCTGTCGAGCGTGCCATCGAATTTGGCAACCGGGCAACTGCCCGTGGTGTGTCGCGTCTGCCGCTGATTGGGCGTATGCTCAACTTCGAGATGCCGTGGGACGGAATCTTTCTGATAGATAGATTGGTGAAATGGAACACCCTCATGGGTCCCTTGATTTAATTGATATAGATAGAATATGCTGACAAATAAGAGAGGTGAAACGATACCTTTCATAGGTCTTGGTACATTTCCGTTTCAAGGACGCGAGATGGCCAACATCGTCAAAGAGGCTGTGAAGATAGGCTATCGGCTCTTCGACACGGCCGACGATTATCGAGGCGAATCCGGCATCGGATTGGCTGTCGATGAGATGCAGACCGAGGGTCTCGTCACCCGTGAGGAACTTTTCCTGCAGACAAAGATATCCGACAATAA
>CAYUJP010000076.1:3485-6186 GCA_964445055.1 uncultured Alistipes sp. | reverse complement strand
TGGTACTCTTTGTGTTGCCGTTGCTCTATCCTGTAGCTTCGTTGCTGTTGGGAAGGTCGTTTCCGGTGATGACAATGCCGGTGATGCCCTGCTCGGTAGCCATCTTTACGGTGGGGTTGATGTTGGCATTCTCAGAACGGGTGAATATCGTGTTGGCAATGTTCCTGTGCCATTTGGCGTTGATAAGTTTGTCAAAAGTCTATTTCTTTGGTATCTTTGAGGACTATCTGTTGGCAGGTAGCGCGATACCAGCGATGTATATCTTCTTTCGCGAATATATCCAAAGCAAGCAAGGAATGCCCTGCAAACCATCGCTACGACTGCTCAACGGACTGTTGGTGATGCTGTGCTTGGCTACGGGAGTCATCTTTTGCATTACGCTGGTGCGCCTGTGGACAACGATGAAATTTTAGGATATGAAATACTATCTCATAGCAGGGGAGGCCTCGGGTGACTTGCATGGAGCGAATCTGATGCGTGGATTGCAAGCGTGTGATGCGGAGGCTCAGTTCCGATTCTGGGGTGGCGACCGGATGACCGAGGTTGGTGGTGTGCAACACCGTGTGCGCGACTACCGCGAGACCTCGTTTTTCGGTATTGTCGGAGTGTTGCGCAACTTGAAGACCATCTTTCGCCAATTGGCGCAGTGTCAGGAGGATGTGTTGCGCTATGCTCCCGATGTGCTGATACTGATTGACTATCCGGGATTCAACATGCGAATGGCTCAATTTGCGCATGAGCATGGAATTCGTACGTTCTACTACATAGCCCCCAAGGTGTGGGCATGGCGTGAACACCGTGTACGCAAGATTCGACGTTATGTCGACCGACTCTATATCATCTTCCCTTTTGAACAGGAGTATTTTCCCAAGCAGGGCATCACTCCCGTCTTTCGAGGCAATCCGTTGTTGGATGCACTGCATGAGCGAGGTATGCAGATGCCCTCATCAGAGGAGTTTCGGCGTGCGAATGGTCTGAACGACCGTCCTATCATTGCATTGGTTGCCGGAAGCCGTCGTGGAGAGATTGTTGCCAATCTCCCGTTGATGTGTGCGGTGGCTGCGGAGTTTCCTGACTATCAGTTTGTAGTGACGGGGGTATCGTGGCTCGATGCGGCACTCTACGACAAGTATATGTGCGGAAGCAATGTGACGCGTGTGAGCGACCAGACCTACGCAACGTTGCATCATGCGGTGGCGGCGGTGGTGACTTCAGGTACAGCGACCTTGGAGACTGCGCTGATGCATATTCCGGAGGTGGTGGTCTACCGCACGGTGTGGTGGCAGGTGTGGTTGCGTCCCTATGTGTTGAAGGTTCCCTTCATCTCGTTGGTAAACCTGAATCTGCGCCGCAAGTGCGTAGAGGAGGTGATTCAATCCAATGCTGACCCGCAACACGTCGTGGAGGAGTTGCGACGAATTATCCCCGGAGGTAGCGAACGCGAACGTATGATGCGCGATTACGACGAGTTGGATTGCATCATGGGGGGCACAGGTGCCAGCCTGCGTTTTGCTCGCGACATGTACGAGGCATTGCATAACAAGCAGGAGTAACGACACATGAAGATTATATGCATAGGTCGCAACTATCGCGACCACATCAAGGAGTTCGATGGCGGAGAAGACCCGCGTGAACCGCTCTTCTTCTTCAAACCCGACACAGCACTACTGCGCAACAACGACCCCTTCTATATTCCCGACTTCACACACGAGGTGGAGTATGAGTGCGAGTTGATTGTGCGCATCAATCGCTTGGCACGTCACGTGGCAACCAAGTTTGCCCACAGACTCTACGCTGAGGTGGGATTGGGCATCGACTTCACAGCGCGCGACTTGCAACGTGAAGCACGTCGTCGAGGCGAGCCGTGGGAGTGTGCCAAGGGATTCGACTATTCGGCTGCGGTGTCGCCACAGTTTATTCCTTTGGTGGAGTTGGGCGATGTGCAGCAGCTACATTTCACCCTCGAACTCAATGGCGAGGTGCGACAGCAGGGCTACACGGGCGATATGATCTTCTCGGTCGACGAGTTGCTGAGTCATGTGTCGCGCTATGTGACCTTTCGCATGGGCGACTTGCTCTTCACGGGCACTCCTGCCGGTGTGGGACGTGTGGCTCATGGGGACCGACTGCGTGCCACATTAGAGGGACACGAATTGTTGAACTTTGAAATCAGATAAGTGACTATGTTGTTGCAACAACGATTGACATCGTATCGCATACTGCTGGCCTCGCATTCACCGCGTCGTCAGCAACTATTGCGCGATTGTGGCATCGACTATCAACTGGTTGTAGGCGATGCCGTAGATGAGAGTTATCCTGCACATATGGACGCTTGCGATGTGCCTATCTACCTGTCACAACTGAAGGGGGCTGCCTACACGGAACCTCTTGGCGAGCACGATGTGCTACTCACTGCCGATACGGTGGTGGTGGCCGACGGCGCAATATTGGGCAAGCCACACGACCGCGACGAGGCTTGCGCGATGTTGCATCGTTTGTCGGGATGCGAACATCAAGTGGTGACGGGCGTGACGCTTCGTTCAGCCACACGTCGTCGAAGTTTCGCCACGACCACCTCGGTGTGGTTTCGTGCGTTACGTGACGAGGAGATAACCTACTATGTAGACACCTATCGTCCCTACGACAAGGCGGGGGCTTACGGCATACAAGAGTGGATTGGCTATGTGGCTATCGAGCGCAT
>CAYUJP010000076.1:1298-3385 GCA_964445055.1 uncultured Alistipes sp. | reverse complement strand
CGTCTGCAGAAGAACAAAAACAAGGGACTCTTCAATTGCGATCGCAATGAGTCCTACAAGATAGCCTCATCGGTAGCTAAATCCAACCACATAATGGTTATCCACGGTGGTGAGATTACTCGTGCTATGTCTCCCGGTCACTTCAACACGCAGTTTATCACCGACTGCGAAGCCATTGGCAATGCCTCCGATGCTCAGGCTACCGACTACGATGCCATGGTGGCCGGATTGGAAGAGGCACGCCGTCAAGGGGCTTTCTGCATCTGGAACCATCCTCATTGGGAGCGTCAGGCACCCAACGAGACAGTGTGGTATCCCGAACACACAAAACTCTACGAAGCGGGACTGATGCAGGGTATCGAAATCTACAATTCGTTTGCCGGTTACTCGCCGGAGGCTCACCATTGGGCTGTGGAGCATAACCTCACCATCACCAGTGGCACCGACTGTCACCGCCCGCTCTTCCTCACCATCGACTACCTTCATGGCGAGCTACGTCCCGTGACGTTGGTCTTTGCCAAGGAGCGTTCGCAGGCAGGCATTCGTGAGGCATTGGAGGCTCATCGCACGGCTGTATTTGCCGATGGAAAGGTCTATGGCAGCGACGAGGTGTTGCAACCGTTGGTGAAGGCTGTGTTGGAGGTGAGCAACGTGAAGTATTCCGACACGAAGGTGTCGTTTACCATTGTCAACCGTAGCTCCATCCCCTTGGTGCTGACCAAGGCCCCGGGGAGCGAGCAGGTGGTCTACAAACGCGAGCTCATCGTGCAACCCTTCGCCGAGATGACACTCACAGTAACCGGACTCGACAACAAGAAACCTCTTGGCGTCGATCAGGTCGATGTGAACTTCTATGTGACCAATTTCTTTGTCGATGCCGACAAGCCGATGCACTATCAACTACACTTCGAGAAACCGAAACAAAAGTAACCCAATCAATAAGTAATCATGCGTAAATTGTTGTTTGTGCTATCATTGGTGGTGCTCTTTAGCCCAGCAGTAGCCGATGAGGGAATGTGGCTTCCCTCGCTCATAGGAGGACGTATAGCCGACATGCGAGCCAAGGGGTTTCACCTCACGGCCGACGATATCTATGCGGTCAATCAGGCCTCGATGAAAGATGCTATCGTTCTGTTCAATGGTGGATGTACCGCCGAGTTGGTGTCGTCTGACGGATTGCTGTTGACCAACCACCATTGCGGATACGGTGCCATACAGAACCATTCGACAGTGGAGCATGATTATCTGACCTACGGATTTTGGGCGCGCTCTCGCGCAGAGGAGTTGCCCAACGAAGGGATGTGGGTGCGACGTTTGGTGCGCATGGACGATGTTACGGAGCAATTGGCTTCGGGCGCACGTGCCGAGGATCTTTGTGCAAAAGCCTCGGAAGAGGGTCGTTACCGTGCTTCGATAGAGCAGATGTACTATGGAAACCAACAGTTTTTGTTTGTCTACGAGCAGTTTGACGATGTGCGACTTGTGGCGGCACCTCCTTCGTCGATTGGTAAGTTCGGTGGCGATACCGACA
This sequence comes from uncultured Alistipes sp., assembly GCA_964445055.1. Classification (GTDB taxonomy): domain Bacteria; phylum Bacteroidota; class Bacteroidia; order Bacteroidales; family Rikenellaceae; genus Alistipes. Next base: position 1,854 of record CAYUJP010000076.1, on the reverse strand, counting down.
ACTGGATGTGGCCTCGACACACGGGCGATTTCTCGGTATTTCGCATCTATGCCGATGCCAAGAATCGACCGGCAGCCTATAGCAAGGCGAATGTCCCCTACCATCCGTTGCGCTACTTCCCCATCTCGACCAAAGGGGTCGATGAGGGTGACTTCACGATGATTTATGGTTTTCCCGGCAATACACAGCAGTATGTGACTGCCGATGCGGTGCAGTATGTCGTTGCGCAGTCCGACCCGATGAAAATCGACCTGCGCACTCGCCGATTGGATATCATCAGCGAGGCGCAAGAGCACGACCCTGCTACCCGCATTCGCTATGCTGCCAAACATGCCAACATTGCCAATGCATGGAAAAAGTGGCAGGGCGAACTGCTTGGACTCAAACAGTTGCAGACGGTATCGCGCAAACAACAATATGAGGCGTCGTTCCGGTGTTGGACAACAACCCATCCGGCATATCAAGGTCTGCTCGACTCGTTACATGCTGCTTACAGTGCCTCGACCGAGGCCTATTACAAGCAAGAACTGTGCAACGAGAGTGTGAAGGCTATCGA
>CAYUJP010000076.1:0-1198 GCA_964445055.1 uncultured Alistipes sp. | reverse complement strand
CCCTACATGCAGGCACTCAGAGTGTTCGACACAGAGCGTCCCTTCTATCCCGATGCCAACTTGACCTTGCGCGTGGCCTATGGTCATGTGGCGGGCTACTGGTATGCCGATGGCGTCTACCACAAACCGACAACCACACTCGATGGCATCATTGCCAAAGACGATCCTACCATCTACGACTACGACATTCCACACCGTTTGCGCGAACTCTACGCTTCGAAGGAGTATGGCCGTTGGGCTGTGACCACCTCCGATGGAGGGACCACTGTGCCGGTCTGCTTCTTGGCAACCAACCACACCACCGGTGGCAATTCGGGGTCGCCCATTCTCAATGCCGATGGCGAGTTGGTGGGCATCAATTTCGACCGTACATGGCGTTCGACGATGAGCGATTTGCAGTTCGATGCTTCGCTCTGTCGCAACATTGCAGTGGATATCCGCTATGTACTCTTCGTAATCGACAAGGTGGGCGATGCAGGCTACCTGATTGACGAGATGACGTTGCGATAGGTATTTCTTCCAAACACACCCGCCTCTATCCCCTCGCAAGAACGATTGAGGCGGGTGTGGTGTTTTTGATGCTTTTTGCATGTCAAAGGTGCGATATTTCGTTGTGCGACCGAATAATCTACAAAAAAAGTAGTAACTTTGTCTATTAAAAGTGACTATTATGGCGGAGCAGAAGCTAAAAATCGGCATAACGCAAGGCGATACCAACGGTATCGGCTGGGAGGTGATATTGAAGACGGTCAGCGACAATCGTCTGACAGAGTTGTGTACCCCCGTGCTTTATGGCTCGGCAAATGTCGCCGCCTACTACCGCAATCGCATTGCGGGGTTGGAGAGTTTCTCCTTCAACCAGATTGCTTCGGCACGTGAGGCGCGTCGCGGTCGCGTGAACATGGTTGTGTGCGGTGCCGCGGAGATTCGCGTTACTCCGGGCGAGGCCTCTGTAGAGGGTGGCCGTGCTGCGGTAGATGCATTGCAAGCAGCCATGAACGACCTGAAGGAGGGGCAGATAGATGCCTTGGTAACGGGACCCATCGACAAGCAGACGGCACAGTCGGAGCAGTTCCACTACACGGGTCACACCGAATATCTGGCTGCTGAGTTGGAGGGAACCCCAATGATGCTTATGTGTAGCGAGCGGTTGCGTGTGGGATTGGTGACAACCCATCTGCCTCTTGCCGAGGTGAGC
>CAYUJP010000075.1:1980-6280 GCA_964445055.1 uncultured Alistipes sp. | reverse complement strand
GTGTAACCAATAGTTCAATACCATGACGACAAACAACAAGTATCAGCGGAGCATCGACCGTCTCAACGATGCCATTGGCAAGGAGATATCCACCACGTTGCAATATCTCTACTTTCATGTACACTTTGAAGATGCCGGGTACGAATTTCTGTCTCGACTGATGGAACAATCAGCCATTACGGAGATGCACCACATCGACAAGCTTGCCGACCGTGTTCTCTTTTTGCAGGGAGATGTCGATATGAAGCCCTCATTTGAGCCACGCAAAATTACAGATGTACGTGAGTCGTTGGAGTTTGCCATGACCCTCGAGCAACGCACCGTCGATACATATAACGAGTATGCACGGCTGTGTGCTACCGAAGATGACCAACTCACACATAAACTCTTTCAGGATCTTTCGCACGATGAGGAGGAGCATGTCGACCGTTTTCGCACCGAGCGCGACAATATGCTCGATTATGGGGAACAATACCTCGCCTTGCAGTCGATTGCACACAGTCGAGCCATTACCAAATAGCGAACAACAGCACATGCTCTCTTCACCATACGGCGGCCTGCAAGTCGCCGTATTTGCCATTTGTACACAACAATCAAACAAGGCAAAATAACCGTATTTTATAATACAAGCACCTTATTTTGAAAAGTTTCGATAATTGTCGTGTTTTTTAGAGATACATGATACACAAAACCGAAAAGTTTGTTATCTTCGTCCTACAAACCGGCACGTTAATCTTAAAACTTTTTACAAATGCAGATTCCTTCTATCTTTTGGCTGGTGCCTGCCGCTTCGGTGGTAGCACTTCTCTTTGCAACGTATTTCTATCGCACGATGAAGCGTCAGAACGAGGGCACTGAACGTATGCGCGAAATTGCATCGCACGTTCGTGCGGGAGCTATGGCCTACCTGCGACAACAATATCGTATAGTGCTGATAGTTTTTGTTGTATTGGCTCTCTTTTTCGCCTATCTTGCCTATGGTCTTGGGGTACAAAATCCTTGGGTTCCTTTTGCGTTTCTCACCGGAGGTCTCTTCTCGGGATTGGCAGGATATTTCGGCATGAAGACTGCAACCTATGCTTCGGCACGTACTGCCTATGCAGCACAAGCCTCGCTCGATCGTGGATTGAAGGTCGCTTTCCGCAGTGGTGCCGTCATGGGATTGGTAGTTGTAGGATTGGGCTTGCTCGACATTTCACTGTGGTACATCATTCTTAACCACTTTGTAGAGGCATCCGGGGCACAGAAACTCGTTGCCATCACCACCACGATGCTCACCTTTGGGATGGGAGCTTCAACACAGGCTCTCTTCGCGCGTGTCGGAGGTGGCATCTACACCAAGGCTGCCGATGTAGGAGCTGACCTTGTGGGAAAAGTTGAGGCCGGCATTCCTGAAGATGATCCCCGCAACCCTGCTACCATTGCCGACAATGTGGGCGACAATGTGGGCGATGTTGCCGGCATGGGCGCTGACCTCTACGAAAGCTATTGTGGTTCCATTCTCGCTACTGCAGCCCTGGGAGCAGCAGCCTTTGCATCGACAGGTGATGTGGAGATGCAAACTCGCGCGGTACTCGCCCCCATGCTCATTGCTGCTATAGGTATTCTACTCTCCATCATCGGCATCTTTCTGGTGCGGACGAAAGAGGGAGCGACAATGCGTCAGTTGCTCAGTTCGCTGGGTATAGGTGTCAATGTTAGTTCTGCACTCATTGCTGTGGCCACCTTTGTAGTGCTCTATCTATTGCAAGTAGAGAATTGGTTGGGACTTGCCTGCTCTGTTATTACGGGATTACTCGCCGGCATTATCATCGGCCAAGCTACCGAATACTACACCTCGCACAGTTTTCAGCCCACGCAGAAGATTGCCAGTAGTGGACAAACAGGCCCAGCGACAGTTATTATATCAGGTATCGGTGTGGGGATGATCTCCACCGCCATTCCCGTCATCACCATAGGCATTGCTATCGTAGTTGCCTACCTATGCGCCATACGTTTTGATGTTGCAAATCTTATGACTGCTCATAGTTTATCGATGGGACTCTACGGCATCGGCATTGCAGCTGTGGGGATGCTCTCAACATTGGGTATCACCCTCGCCACCGATGCATATGGTCCGATAGCCGACAACGCCGGAGGAAATGCTGAAATGAGTGGCTTGGGAGCCGAAGTGCGTCGTCGCACCGATGCGTTGGATGCATTAGGAAATACCACGGCAGCTACAGGCAAAGGTTTTGCCATCGGATCGGCAGCCCTCACTGCATTGGCGTTGCTCGCCTCGTACATCGAGGAGATTAAGATGGGGTTACAACACATCGGCGAAACCCTACTCACTTTTCCTGATGGAGTACAACGAGCGGTACAAGATGCATCGATTGTAGACTTCATGGAGTACTATCGCATCAACTTAATGAACCCCGTAGTGCTGGTGGGCATCTTCATCGGAGCGATGATGTCGTTTCTCTTCTGTGGCCTAACGATGAATGCCGTGGGACGCGCTGCAGAGAGTATGGTCGATGAGGTACGTCGCCAATTCCGTACCATGCCCGGCATCCTCAACGGTAGCGCCACTCCCGACTATGCTCGTTGTGTGGCCATCTCTACACGAGGTGCACAGCGTGAGATGTTGCTGCCCAGTTTACTCGCCATTGCTGTACCCATTGTTGTAGGATTATTGTTTGGCGTTGCCGGTGTAATGGGGCTATTAGTCGGAGGACTTAGCTCGGGATTCGTGCTAGCTGTATTTATGGCCAACTCTGGAGGTGCTTGGGACAATGCCAAGAAGATGGTTGAGGAGGGCAACTTCGGAGGCAAAGGGTCCGATTGTCATAAAGCCACTGTTGTGGGTGATACCGTGGGTGACCCCTTCAAAGACACATCGGGGCCTTCGCTAAATATTCTCATCAAACTCATGTCGATGGTCTCCATTGTCATGGCAGGTCTTACGGTAGCTCATCATCTCTTCTAACGTGCGCTACAATACCTCAATAGCCTATCGGGAGTGAGTTTGCCACTCCCGAATTATTTCGTTACTTTTGTCGAAATTTTTTCGATAGATGATACATTTCAAGCGACTTTTCGGCCTATTACTCGGTACACTCTGCATAGGAGTGCTATGGGCACAGAGTCCAACTATTCGTTGGCAGAGCGAGGTTTCACCCATCGACAGCGTGACCGTAGAGGTAACTTTTACCGGACAGATTGGTGCGGGGTGGCACACTTACGACCTTCACTCAGACTATTCATCGACTCGACTTACCTCTTCCGATACAACACACGTAGTGCTGATAGGAGCACTCACCGAGCCATTAGCATCGCATCGCACCTTCGACGAGACATTAGGAGTCGAAGTGGGAACCTACGAGCAACTAATTCAGTTGCGCCAACGGGTACGCGCAGTTGCACCCGAGGCTACTTGGGCAGGTACAATTGCTTGGCAGTCGTGCAAGGGAGATCAGTGCAACATGCCCGAAGAGTGGAATTTTCGTTTAACAATCGCTCCTAACGCAACGATACACGATAGTCAAACAACTACTCACGAAACGATAGATACGACTATTGTCGGAAACGATACTCCGATTGTTGACAAGACATCTACAACCGACCTGTGGAGACTTATTCTGATGGCTATTGGTTGGGGCTTGTTGGCACTACTCACGCCTTGTGTTTTTCCGATGATTCCCATGACGGTTTCATTCTTTCTAAAAGGAAGCGAGAGTGTAGCTGCTGGACGCTTCAAGGCGATGATGTATGGAGTATTTATCGTATTACTCTATACGTTGCCCATTGCTGTTATCATTTTGCTCACACGCTTATTAGGAGGCGATACCGTGACGGCAGATATTTTCAACTGGATAGCGACCCATTGGTTGCCCAATCTGCTATTCTTCGGCATCTTCATGTTTTTTGCAGCATCATTCTTTGGCGCGTTTGAAATCACATTACCCAGTAGCATTGTCAACAAAAGCGATCGTCGTGCCGACCGAGGAGGATTATTGGGTGTATTCTTTATGGCACTCACGCTGGTGCTTGTCTCCTTCTCCTGCACGGGGCCCATTGTGGGTTCAGCACTTATCGGTGCCACATCCGGAACATTTTGGGCACCCATCCTCACAATGTTGCTTTTCTCTGCTACTTTTGCCCTACCTTTCACCCTCTTTGCCCTCTTTCCCTCTTTGCTGAAGAATCTGCCTAAGAGTGGAGGATGGCTCAACTCAGTGAAGGTATGTCTCGGATTTATCGAAGTAGCCTTGGGATTCAAGTTTCTCAGTGTTGCCGACCAGACGTATCACTGGCACTT
>CAYUJP010000075.1:0-1880 GCA_964445055.1 uncultured Alistipes sp. | reverse complement strand
CTGCTGACATCGCCTCCCGGAGTCGAAGGTTTCTTCGACCTGCAAGAGGCTATTGCAGAGGCTCATCGCACAAATAAGCCCCTCTTTATCGATGTAACAGGACACGGTTGTGTCAATTGTCGCGAGATGGAGCAACGTGTCTTCACCAACGAACGAGTACAAGCCATGCTGCGCAACTTTGTAGTCGTGTCGCTCTACACCGACGACAAAAGTCCGGTTGCTCCGGCAGACTACCTCACCACCGACTCGGGCACACAGTTACGTGAATTAGGACGCATCAATGCCTACTTGGCTCGCACTCGCTATGGCATCAATGCTCAGCCCGGCTATGTAGTGGCCGATGAAGCCGGAGATGCCATCGTGCAGCCGTGGAGCTACGAACTCGATGTCGACAAATTCCTTGCGCACCTACGCGAGGGATTGGTAGCTTATCATAATAAAGCATCACAACAATGAAAATCTGCATTCTCGGTCCGGCGCATCCCTATCGAGGGGGATTAGCCTCCATCATGGAGATAATGGGACGCACTTTTCGTTCGCGTGGCGACGAGGTGACATTACGCACTTTCACCCTACAGTATCCCAAATTTCTATTTCCCGGCAAAAGTCAAACACTCGACACACCTGCACCCACAGATCTACACATCATACGCTGTGTAAACAGCGTCAATCCACTCAATTGGTGGCGTATAGGACGCATCTTGCAACGAGAGCGACCTGATTTTGTGTTACTGAAATATTGGACACCTTTCATGGCTCCCTGTTTCGGCACAATCAGTCGCATAGCACGACGCAACGGCCACACCCGGATTCTCTGCCAGATTGATAATGTTGCACCACACGAACATCACTTTGTCGATCGACCTTTCAATCGGTATTTTCTCCGTGCGGTCGATGGGTTTATTTATATGTCGGAACAAGTGCACAGCGAATTGAAAGCATACACCACGGTCCCTGCTCTTTTTTCGCCGCATCCACTCTTCGAAAACTTCGGCACGACTGTAGCGCGTGACACAGCTTGTCACGCATTGCAACTCGATCCTCGCTATCACTATATTCTCTTCTTTGGGCTCATTCGTGACTACAAAGGAGTTGATCTTCTGCTCGAAGCTTGGGCTAAGGTGCAACGTACAGATTATCGACTTCTTATCGCCGGAGAGTTCTACACTGCTCGCGAGCCGTACATACAACTCATCGAACAACTTGGATTACAAGAGCAGGTAATTCTGCACGATCACTTTGTACCCGATGAAGAGGTACGCCATTACTTTTCTGTTGCTGATTTTTTGGTATTGCCCTACAAAAGTGCCACACAGAGTGGGGTTACACAGATAGCCTATAACTTCTCGTTGCCAATGGTAGTTACTCGCGTAGGAGGTTTGGCCGAGTTAGTACCCGACAACCGTGTGGGTTATCTCTGTGAACCCACCGCTGAGGGAGTCGCCAATGCCATAGTTCGTATGATGCAACCGGGCCGATTGGAGCGTTTTCGCGAGGCAATGGCCATTGAACGCAAACGTTTCTCGTGGGACGAGATGTGCAACCGCATCACCGAACTCTATCACTTGGTGGCTCGTTAAATAGTCAGAAACGCAATTCGCCATAATCGGGCAGTCCACCTTTGTGGATTGCCCGATTTTTGTAGGGACCGATAGCGAAGAGTGTGAGGAGAATTGAAGTTCACAAGAGAATATCCGAACCTTGTTGAAAAAAAACATTACCAAAAGACAATAATTTTAGAACTATAGTTGTTATTATTGTGAGGATTCCGGCGAACGCGTCGCACACACCCCAACCCATTCGCTCGTTGCACGACCACAGTTCTGCAACTTTTAGAAGCCGACCTCATAATAAAAAGAGAGGAAGATGGAGCTATGATG
>CAYUJP010000074.1:0-6407 GCA_964445055.1 uncultured Alistipes sp. | reverse complement strand
TAACTACTCTCTCCTCTCTAAATTGAGCGAAAATCAAAAACGCCTTCACTGTTAAGCGAAGGCGTTAAACTCCCCGTTCCCTTTAGGGAAAGGGGTAGGGGGAATGGGTGTCCTACTCCTCTATGTCGCTGAAACTATTAATCACCAACTGATAGGCAATATACCCACCCGAGCTGGAGCAATATTTCGTGTAGATAGCCGTAAGGCTCACCGTAGCATTGTCGGCAGGCAGAGGTTGCAGGGCAAAATCTGCATAGCCGCTCACACGTGCCACGTAGCTTCCCGACTCCAACGACGAAGGCGTTGTCTCGTAGGTGAAGAGCGCCGAACCGTAATACTTCGTGCTGTCGTAGTTGTATGCCCAAGTCACCGGCAGTCCCTCATCCTGATAGTACTTATTGGTATAGGTGCCGTTGATATTCTCCAAGTAACTGGGGTAGATGTTGCTATTGACCGTGGTGTAGGCACTACGCAACCCCTCGAAGTGAACCAAACGTCCCAGAAGGTTGTCGTTGAGCACGCTCTTGTAGTTGTCGGCAGTGACATAAACGATATCATCGTCGCTGAGCGTCTCGCGAGCCCCCTTGAACACATATTTGCGTATCAATTCCGAGGTGGGAATGGTGGTGTTGCCCGATGCCGAGGTGTCGTGTGTGTTGGCATCGTCGTTGGCAAATTTGCCGTCGGCATCGACTTCGGGAGCGCAACCTAAGCTGAGCATATAACGATAGCTCGCCAGCGACAACCCTTTGGCACGCACATAGACCACCTGTCCTTGCGGATAGTTGATGTAGTTGTCGCTACCCATGCGAATCTCGATGGCTTGCTCTCCATCGTAGATATACATCGAGTTGTAGACGTTGCCGGCCTCATCCGATGAGATTACCTTACCTTTGATAACCACGTCGTCGGTAATCTCCACGCGACGTGCCAACCCGTTTGAGCCACTTCCCCATTTTGTGTAGAAGTACTGTTTCAACTCCTTAATCGAGATGATTTGTTCACCGGCTTGGGTGAAGTCGTCATCGGTGTAAATCTCGGTGGGCGTGGGGGTATCGAAGTCGTTGTAGCAACCGACCAGCAACACGCTCAACAGGAGAAGCAATGTGGTATGTAGATATTTCATAGCCTTTGTCATAGATTTAAGTTGAAACCTTAGAAACGGAAATAGACATTCAAGTAGTAGGTCGTACCCAACATGTAGAAGTATTTCGGTGCGAAACGCTCGTAGGAGGTTACCAAACTACTGTTCGATTCGTCGGCCTTAATCTTGTTGAGTCGCATCTGCTCATAACCGCCGGTCTTGATGTTCTGGTTGTTGAGCAGATTCTTTACCTCTAAGCTGAATCCTAAGGTATAGGCGCGATGGATATACCAGTTCTTGCCGATGCTGGCATTGACCACCCACGCCGAACCGAACTTCTCCTGTGCACGCATATTGCGTATCATCTCAGTGGTCTCCGCATCGTCGCTTCCGGCACGCAATACATCGTCGGTGCGATAGAGCGGGTTCATCGAGAGATAGTTGTTGTCGTAGAAGTTGGCATCGGCCGAGAGGAACCAGTTGTTGTTGCTGCGGTACGACAGACCCACGTTGACAGCAGTCTGTGGCGTACTCTCCACACGCATATCTTTCCAATAGACGATGCTGCTGTCTGACGATGAGAGCACTTTCGAACTGTTGTCGGCCAACTGTACAAAGTTGGGGTTCGAATCGTACGTGTACTGTCCGACGCTCACGGCACTGTTCAAGCTCAATCCATTGTAGATAGGTACGGTCATACCGAACTCCAAGCCGAAGTAACGCTTGTCGATGCCGCTGAGTGCAAAATTGACATAGGCCGCTTGCAGGTCATCGTAGTAGGAGATGACATCGCTCTGGTCCTCAAGTTTGGTGTAGAATCCCGACAAGCGAGCCTTGAAGCCTCCGATATTGAGGTTGTACGAAGCCTCGACGCTACGCAACTTCTCGGTCGAGAGGTTGGGCGTAACTTCGTTGCGGGTACGCGGTGAGATGAAGGCATTTTGGAACGTCGGTGCATTCTGCATCGCCATGGCATTCACCTCGATAGAGTGTGCTGCCGAGAAACGATAGCTCAGATTCAACTTTGCCTGATAGGTAAAGTAGTTGAGCACGGTCGAGTTGCCATAGGAGTTCGAGGGGTAGGTTCCCTTGCGGTAGAGACCGTCACGCCACATCGACTGTTCACCGACCTCGCCACCCAAAGTTCCCTCCAAGCGGTAGATGTGGAAGTTGTACATTGCCCACAACTTTGCGACACGCACGTTGGCATAGTAGTCATAGTTGAACTTATCACCCTCCTCTACTCTGCGGGCATGTCCATACTGCTCGTAGTAGTTCAGGTCGTTCTGACGTTCGCTCTCGCCAACAAAATCACGCTCGGCAAACTTGTCGGTATCGACCCAGTAGTCGCCACCCAACAAATCTTTGAGCTTGTCGTAATACTCGGTACGGTTCCAACGGTAGAGTGCTCCCACCGTCAGTCGCGAGTTATCCTTGAACGTACGTGTAAGTTGTGCATTGAGATTCAAATCCAACTGGTCGGCGTGACGCTCCTCGATGATGTAGTTCGAGCGGTGTCCGTCACCGTAGGTAGCATCCTCAGCCATGCCGGCATTGGTGCGGTAGAACTGGTCCCAATTGAGGTGACGTGCATTGTCGTTGGTGCGCCACTGCTCAGCCACCCATGCGGCATTCGATGCCTGTCCGTTGGATACGAAGTAACTCGGCAGGTAGCGATAGTAGTCGGGACGTGGGTCTGAACCGGCATTCCAGCTCAGTGCCGAGTACCCGTTTGTACCGAATCGGAAGGCGGCTGCCAAGTCGATGCGGGTACGGTCGTTGGGGGTGTTTGTGTAGTTGAGCACCATCAATGGCTCGTGGTTGTTGCGCACACGGGCATTTCGCTTCTTGCCATTCTGATAGCCCCAGTTAGGATTGTAATAGTTGTTGCCAATCAGGTCGTAGCCCTCCTGTGTGGTCGCTTGCTGTGCACCGCGTTCGGTAGGGGCTCCCAATATCGTAAATGCCAACCGATTGCGGCTGTCAAAACGTTTCTCTATGGCTCCATAGTAGCCGTAACAGTTGTAGTAGACACCCTTAATCCAATCGTTGCCACCCTGACGGGTCGATACGGAGAAGGCATACGACCAACCGTTGTCGAGCAACCCCGAGGCATACGAAACCAACGCACGGAAACGATAGGTCTGATTGCCATTGGATACACTAACGCGCAAGCCTTTACGAATCTGCGAGGCTGTGGCGTTGATATTGGTGGTACCTCCGATACCGCCCAATCCGTACGACGATACCTGCAGACCCGTGGTATTCTCTTGGTTTCGTGTAGCATCGTTCAAACCGCTCCATAGCGACCACGGAGTGTAGCCGGTCAATGCGTCGTTGAGGCGGATGCCGTTGAAATAGACATCGGTATATTGCGACTCGTAACCGCGCAGGTTGAAACGCATCTCGCTGAACTTGTAGGAGGCGATGTTGTTGAATACATCCTTCGAAGCCGAGAGCGACGAGGGCAACGCCTGAATATCGTTGGTGGTCTCGGTGTCGAACTCTGTGAAGACAGCATCATCAAATGAGGCACTGCCCGTATAGGTGGGGAGCATGGTCATGGTGTGCATATCCTTGTCGAACTGCGACATCTTGACCATGATTTCGGTGCTCTCGAACTCATCGGCCTCCAGGGTGAGGGTATATTCACCGGGGGCTACTGCATCGAAGTGGAAGAGACCCTCGCTGTCGGTCGTGGTCTGCCGTTCACCCGGGCTGAGTACGACCTTCACGCGCTCGATTGCCTTGCGGTCGTTTCGCGAGACAACCTTACCCTTGAGCACACCGCCTTGTGCAAATACTTGCAACGATATGAGCGTCAGAAGTAAGGTGAATAAGTGCTTTATTTTCATGATGGATAGATTTATTTGTCAATGTAAATGAAAACCGGAAGGTGGTCTGAGTAGCCACCGAGGAAGTTGTTTCCCGAGAAGGTACGCAGGGGATATCCTTTGTACTGACCATCTTGCTGCATCAGGTAGTTGGGCTTGTAGATGTTGCCGTAGTATTTGGTGTGCGACTTGTTCACCAGACGAAACTTTCCCTCAGCCCCATGTACCAGATTCTCCGTGAGAACGATGTTGTCGAAGATGTTCCAGGCATCGCGGTAGGCGAGTGTTCCCATTCCACTCTTCAGCATTGCGGTGAAGGGGTTAAAGAAATCACCCTCCTTGAGCTCCTTGATTTTACCCTTGGCTCCGAGGTACTCTGCTACGCTGGCATCGGTGGGGTCATCGTTGAAGTCACCCATGCAGATGACATGTGTGGCGGGATTGACCTGCAACACCGAGTCGGCAATGGCACGCATCTGTGCTCCCACAGCATTGCGCTTGAACGCCGAGGCCTCCTGACCGCCCAATCGCGAGGGCCAGTGTGCCACCATGAAGTAGAAAGGCTCCTCCTCGATGGTTCCCCACATAGCCACGATGCCACGCGTGCGGAAGTTTGGCAGTGAGGGGATGTTCACGCGGAAGTTATACGAGCCTTGCTTCTTGAAGATATCCGGACGATAGAGAAATGCTACATCGACACCACGTGCATCGGGCGAGTCGTAGTGACAGATGTCATAACGCGCCTGCACCAACTGTTGCGTGCTCACAATATCTTCGAGTACCGAGCGATTCTCAACCTCTGCCACCCCGATGACAATCGGGAAGCTGAGGGTGTTGGCTGTGGCTACTCCTCGGATGACACGCTCCATGTTGTGTAGCTTCTTTTCGTATTTGGCGGTGTTCCAACGTTTCGCTCCGTTGGGCAAAAACTCCTCGTCGTGTACCGTCGGGTCATCGATGGTGTCGAAGAAGTTCTCCATGTTGTAGAACATAATCTTGTAGGGTCGCTGAGCGAAGCACATGACCATGACCGACAACAGGGTGACGAACGTTGCAATCAGTTTTCTTTTCATCTTGTGTTCGGTTAGTTAGGTTAGTTCATACCCCAATCAGTGGGGGTGAGCTGTGTCTTGACAGAACTATCCACGCCGGGAAAGAAGGTGAAGCCGGTGAGTTGTTCAATCTCCGCCACACTCTTGCACAACGAACTGCTGAGTTGTTGTCCGTCTTGGTTGGCAACCCAGAACCCGATGGCTTTGAGTTCGGATGCTTTGCACTCGGAGATGGCCTTTCCGCTGTTCCCGCTACGGGTGCGCAACAGCACTTTGTAGTAGTGGGTGGGAATAGGACAACTGTTGCCGCTACGGTCGGTTGTGGCCGCATTTTGATTTTCAAAATAGCATCCGGTGACGACATAGAGTGTGTCGGCGCAAACATATCCGCGTACCTTGGTCTCCAATGCCGCCCACATGTTCTGGTTGAGTTGCGAACGTTGGGGCGTCATGTTCGATGCGTAGAAGGTCTGCTCATTCATATCTTCGACGGTGGTCCTGTCTTTCGAGGGAATCTGATGTCCGCGGTCGTAGCTCCCCGTGTAGCTTCCGCTCCAAATCGCTGCTTGGTACTGTTGCGGAATCTTGGGGTCTGCCGCCCATGCTTCGCTGCGACTCACCGAGCCGATGTGCGAGGCATGCAACGGGTAGGCGACCCAATGCGCTACACGCAACTTCTTGTCGAAGCAGAGCGAGTAGTTACGCACTCGCACAAGATCCATCTTTGCGTAGTGCGACACATAGAGGTAGTCGCTACCGCTCCGATTAGCGGGCAATTCGGGCCAGAGCTTGGTCGTCTCGTAGGGGTTGTCGGTGGCGTTGGGTGCCAACTGTGTGAGGTTAAAGACGCGAGGCGCCGATCCATCGGTGAAAGTTACGGTGATGGTCGCCATGCGACTTTGTGTCGAGTTGTTGGCGTAGTAGTAGACAAAGAGCAGATGCTCTCCGCCCGAAATCTCCCCCTCGCGTTGCTGCCCCTTGCTACTGAAATCGGTCGCGCTGAACGACATCCAGTTGGCATCGGTGATGGTGGCGGTGTAGCCTACAGTGCCATTTCCCATGACATCGATGATAACACGCAACGAAGCAACTTGCTCTCCGCTCGCGATTTGCCCGCTGATAATCTCCGAGCCGTCGATTACACACGACATGACGCGTGCTGACGACTCACCCTCGCCCGATGAACAGGCGATGGTGAGCAGCAGCATGATAGGAATAAACAGAAGCCTGCAAAACAGATTGTTTGCTCTCTTCATCTGATGATAGTTCTTGTGATATAAACCTCTTTAAACACTACTCTACAGCCAACAGATAGAGCTTACCCTTGTAGGAGTCGCCCGTGTTGTAGTAACGCCACGTTGCTGCAGTCGATGTGTAGTAGACCGAGAGGAAACGTGCGGTGGTGACAGCCGAACTCTGCATGAGCAACCCGTAGGT
>CAYUJP010000073.1:5098-6471 GCA_964445055.1 uncultured Alistipes sp. | reverse complement strand
GATAGCAAGCTACAAACAGAGATTTCAAAGTCATTGGCAGGTCTGCCCTATTCGTTATCACTGGGGGGATCGGCCGGCAATACCATACGTGCCATGGCTCGGTTGGGGTGTGAAACAGGTTTCATTGGTAAAGTGGGCCCTGATACGACAGGTGATTTCTTTGAACAAGCCCTAGAGAATTTAGAGGTAAAGCCAATTGTCTTTCGAGGAAAAGAACGATCAGGAAAGTGCGTGGCTCTCATATCGCCTGATGGGGAGCGTACGATGATCACTCATCTGGGTGCAGCTCTAGAGATGACGGCTGAAGATATTCACGAGAATATATTCAACGGCTTCGATTGTGTTTACATCGAGGGGTATTTAGTACAGAATCACGAACTTATCGAACATGTTGCACGACAAGCAAAGCAGAAGGGTTTGAAGGTAGCCATCGACTTGGCAAGTTTCAATATCGTGAAGGAGAATTTGAAGTTTCTGCATCGGTTGGTGGAACAGTATGTAGACATTGTATTTGCTAATGAAGATGAGGCTTTGACCTTTTCGGGCGAGGATGAAGCGGTGAATGCGTTGCAAATGATTTCACAATTGTGCGAACTTGCCATTGTAAAAATTGGTATTCGTGGAGCGCTCATCAAACATCAAAGTGAGGTGGTACATGTGGGTATCATGGCGGCAGCAAAACGCGTGGATACCACGGGTGCTGGTGACTTCTATGCTGCTGGATTCCTATACGGTATGTGCCGGGGATTGTCTCTACGACAATGTGGTACAATCGGAGCTATAACTGCAGGTAAGGTCATTGAGGTTGTGGGTACAACATTTGGCGAAGATGCATGGGAGGACATCTCTTGTTTGGTGAAGAAGGTCTGCAACGAACGTTATCTTTTCTAACGAGAATGGTATGGCAGTGCGTGAGCACTGCCTTTTTTATAATCTTAAATTTTTAATCTTAAAATCTCAATTATGCAGCAAGAGGCACAAAAATTCGTAGAGGAATTTATGGCCGGGATTATCGCACGTAATCCCGGAGAGCCAGAGTTTCATCAGGCTGTACGGGAAGTGGCTGAATCGTTGGCGGAGTACATCGTTATGAATCCTGTATTGCGCAAGATGAAGGTATTGGAACGTATAGCCGAGCCGGAGCGAATTATCATATTCCGTGTTCCTTGGCTCAACGACAAGGGCGAAATAGAGATTAATCGAGGCTATCGTGTTCAGATGAATAGTGCTATCGGGCCCTACAAGGGAGGTTTACGTTTCCATCCGTCAGTCAATCTGTCGATTCTGAAATTTCTCGCCTTTGAACAGACCTTCAAAAACAGTCTGACAACTCTACCTATGGGTGGTGGCAAAGGAGGCTCTGATTTCAATCC
>CAYUJP010000073.1:0-4998 GCA_964445055.1 uncultured Alistipes sp. | reverse complement strand
TACTTTGCTCAAGAGATGTTGGCAACACGAGGCTTGAGTTTTGAAGGTAAGACGGTTTGCATATCTGGCTCGGGAAATGTGGCACAATATGCTGCACAAAAGGCTACGCAACTGGGTGCAAAGGTGGTCACAATGTCCGATTCATCGGGCTATGTCTACGATCCCACAGGCATTACACTTGAGAAATTAGAGTATGTTATGGAGCTGAAGAATGTTTACCGTGGTCGTATTAAAGAGTATGCTGATCGCTATCCTGAGGCCACATACTACCCAGGTGAACGTCCATGGGGTGTGAAGTGCGACATTGCGATGCCTTGTGCTACGCAGAACGAACTCAATGGCGACCAGGCGGCCGCATTGATTGCCAACGGTTGTGTTTGTGTTGCCGAAGGGGCTAATATGCCCTCGACACCGGAAGCTATCAAACTCTTTCAAGACCACAAATTGCTCTACTCTCCGGGCAAGGCTTCAAATGCGGGAGGCGTAGCTACATCAGGCTTGGAGATGAGCCAAAACTCCATGCGTCTGCATTGGACGTCCGAGGAGGTCGATGAGCGTTTGCACTCCATCATGAAGAGCATTCATGCTATGTGCGTAAAGTATGGTACGGAGCCAGATGGCTATGTCAACTACGTAAAGGGTGCCAACATTGGTGGTTTTATGAAGGTGGCAAATGCTATGCTGGCACAAGGTTGTTGTTAATGTGCGACCGAGGTCACACAGTATAAGAGGCAGAGCCGAACTTCGGCTCTGCCTTATTTTTCTGTAAGAAAAGTAATAGCGCACTCCATAAAATGGAGTGCGCTATTTGATTGGATAGAAATGCGCCTATAAGGTGTCCAGTGCAAAGCGAATGGTCTGTTGGTAGTGTTGCCCAGGACGGAGTACAGCCGATGGAAAGTTGACATGGTTGGGCGCATCCGGAAAACCTTGGCACTCGATAGCGACACCATCGTAGTCATTATAAGAACGTCCACTCTTGGAAAGTGGCGAACCGGATAGCCAATTGCCTGTATACACATGTACAGCGGGCTGTGTGGTGTATACACGTAGACGTCGTTTCGATGTTGGGTCTGTGAGTTCGGCTGCAAGTTGTTCATTTACAGGAGCTACTTGGGGGTCGAGAACCCAACAATTGTCGTATCCTTTGCCATAATTGAGCGCAACAAAGTTTGCGTGAATATCACGTGCCAGAGCCTTCGATTGACGAAAATCCATTGGAGAGTTAGCAACATCGGCAATTTCACCTGTAGGAATGAGCGTTGAATCGGTAGGTAGCCAATGCGAGGCTTGCAACTGCAATTGATGATTAAGAACGGTTCCAGAGTTTTCGCCAGAGAGATTCCAATACGTGTGGTTGGTAAGATTGACTACGGTGGGGGCAGTGGTGGATGCTTCCAGCCGAATGGTCAGGCAGTTCTCCTCACTCCAACTGTAGCTAACTCGTGCCGTAAGTTGTCCCGGATAGTTCTCTTCGCCTTCGGCACTTTCGTAGGTGAAACATACCTGATTCTCCACAACCTCTGCTTGCCAAATACGATTAGCAAACCCCGTAGGACCACCATGTAGATGGTTGGGTCCATTATTAGTAGCCAATTGATGGGTTACCCCGTCCAATGTAAATTTTCCTTGGGCAATGCGGTTAGCAAAACGACCGGGGGTCTTGCCGAAACAAGCATCGTCACCGATGTAGTCGGCATAGTGACAATACCCCAAGGTGACATCCTCTAAGTTACCATCGCTGTCGGGAACGTACACAGCAACGATGCCAGCTCCGATGGTACAGAGGTCTACATAAGCCCCCGAATGATTGGTTATCCGAAAGACCGCAATCAATCCTTCGGCCTGTTGCCGACAGTAGATTCTGTCAATTTGCATAACTTAGAATAACTTTTCAGGGTATTCACCTTGTGCGATGAGCGAATGAATCTTGTCGACAACTCCTTGACGATCGGCGGCATAGGTCACGCCAAACCATTTGGCTGTGGTGTCGAGTACTTTGACAGTTGCTTTACCCGACGTAATGAGGTTGTTCACTACAAGCGGGATAAAGAATTCAGCCTTGGGTTTCTCGATATTTTGGCGAAGAAAATCCTTGAAGAACTCCTCTGAATAACGGAAGTAATCAGGAGTGAATCCCCACATATTCATCGATACAGGAGTATTATCATTGGTGGTTGCAATCTGCCCATCATCACCGGTGAACGAGATGACTCCATTGACACGTGCAATGTCAGTACGTTCTACGACTCCTGTTAGGTATCCCTTATCATTGGTCTGACAGATGCCACGTGCTACTGTGCCACTTTCGGAGAGTGTATTGCCTACGCGGTAGCCTACCATACAATAGCTGTTCTCACCTTCCACCTGCGATAGCCACTCGCCCAAAACTCGAAAACCGTCTCGGCCGTAGAAATCATCAGCGTTGATCACAGCAAAAGGCTCGTGAATGGCCTCTTTCCCCATTAAAACGGCGTGATTAGTACCCCATGGCTTGGTGCGTTCGGCTGGGCAGGTGAATCCGCTAGGTAGGTCGGTCAGTGATTGGAATACCACCTCTACGGGAATATGATTGCTATATTTGGCAAGTATCTTCTCTCGAAAGTCTTGTTCAAAGTCATGACGGATAACAAATACTACCTTTCCAAATCCGGCGCGGATGGCATCGAAGATAGAATAATCCATGATGGTCTCGCCATTTGGACCGAGTCCATCGAGTTGCTTAAGTCCGCCATAGCGTGAACCCATGCCGGCAGCTAAAACAAAAAGTGTGGGTTTCATGTTGTAAAAAATGTTGATAATGTTACGATATTACTGTATGTCGCGCACATGCTTCTCCCACAGCCATGCAGAGCGCAAGGTCTCCTCCAAGGTGCGTTGAGCTTTCCATCCCAACTCATCGTTAGCACGTGTTGTGTCGGCCCATACAGCCTGAACATCGCCGGAACGACGGCCGACAATGCGATAATTAAGTTTTAAGTTGTTGACACGTTCGAAACATTGAATCAGTTCCAGTACAGAGACCGGACGTCCGGTTCCTACATTGAAGATCTCGTAAGAGGACTTCATTTTCTGTGCTATCATGCGGCCAACGGCAGCTACGTGGGCACGTGCTAAGTCAACAATGTCGATATAATCACGTAGACAAGTGCCATCGGGCGTATCGTAATCATTACCGAATACGGAGAGACATTCACGCACACCAGCTGCAGTCTGTGTAATGTAAGGAACTAAATTTTGAGGTACACCGCGTGGTAGCTCTCCGATGAGTGCCGATGGGTGCGCCCCGATAGGGTTGAAGTAACGCAATGCAATACCAGCTAAATCGGAGTATGCTGCACAACAATCGCGTAAGATATCCTCAGCCATCTGCTTAGTATTGCCATAGGGCGACGTGGCAGGTAGTCGAGGCGTCTGTTCGGTAACAGGTAATACGGCAGCCTCTCCGTAGACGGTCGCTGATGACGAGAAGAGAATGTTGCGACGTTTATACTCATGCATCAGTGTGCAAATGTTCAGAAACGATGTAAGGTTGTTGGTATAATATTTCAGCGGATCGCTGACCGATTCTCCAACAGCTTTGAATGCAGCAAAGTGAATAACAGCATCGAAAGTATAGTCGTCGAAAATACGACGTAACGCCTCTTTGTCACAAGTGTCGACCTGAACAAAAGGTACATCAACCCCAGTGATGCGACGTACTCCTTCGACTGCGGCGAAATCGGAGTTAGAGAAATTATCGATGATGAGTACCTGATAACCTGCTTGTATGAGTTCGACTGCAGTGTGAGAACCAATGTAACCGGCTCCTCCAGAAATTAGAACAGTAGACATATCACAATTTTTTGTAGAGGGGATGTACTCCCTCCTATCAATTTTTTACGTTTGGTAGGTATAACATTATTTGTCCTCGCGACTGACTCAATATCTATGTCAGCCGATACGATGTGCACCATCAGAGATGATAACAGGATAGATAAGAGGCTTGTGTCCGAATTTTTCTTCGAAAAGAGTTTGTGCCTTGACAATGAAATCATCATAGAGGTTCTCTTTGACTAGATTGATAGTACATCCGCCAAAACCTCCACCCATGATACGCGAACCAGTAACGCCACATTTTTGAGCTACCTCTACCAAGAAGTCAAGTTCTAAGCACGATACCTCGTAGTCGCGAGACATACCCCAATGAGTTTGGTACATACGTTCACCGACCGTTTCGTAATCGCCTCGCTCCAACGCCTCACAGACGTCCAACACACGACGCTCCTCACCAATCACATAGCGAGCACGTTTGTAATCCTCACCAGAAATGGTCGATTTGATGGCATTGAGTTGTTCCATTGTCGCTCCACGCAGGAATTCTTGCCCCAAAGCGGTAGCTACGCGTTCACACGAATTGCGACGGTCGTTGTAGGGTGACCCAACGAGTGTGTGCTTTACGCGCGAGTCCACCAACACCAATTTGTACCCTACGGGATTGAATGGAAAGTATTCGAACTCCATGGAGCGGCAATCAAGACGCATAAGACACCCCTTTCTGCCAAAGATAGAGGCAAATTGGTCCATGATGCCACAATTGACACCACAATAGTTGTGCTCGGTAGATTGTCCGATGCGAGCGAGTTCAAATTTATCGAATTTGAGGTGAAAAAGTTCATCGAGTGCAAAGGCAAATGTCGACTCAAGAGCTGCTGACGATGACATGCCGGCTCCTAGTGGAACATCACCTGAAAAAGCAGTATCGAATCCACCGATGATACCTTTACGCTTCTGGATTTCACGACAAACGCCAAAAAGATAGTGAGCCCACGACGGTGCAGGTTTATCCTCCTCGCTGAGACCGAACTCCACATACTCATCTAAATCAATGGCGTATGCTCTGACGATAGGGGTTTGATTAAGTCGGATGGCTGCAGTGATACCACAGTCGACAGCACCGGGGAAAACAAAGCCTCCGTTGTAGTCGGTATGTTCACCGATGAGATTGATGCGACCCGC
>CAYUJP010000072.1:0-6516 GCA_964445055.1 uncultured Alistipes sp. | reverse complement strand
ATTTTTGAATATTTGCTTTTGTGAGCTATCTTTCCTATATTTGTATGGCAAACGGATAACAATGCAAACAAAAACAAACCACTACGTATGAATATCAAGAGACTCTTGGCGCTTGTCGCCTTTGTTCCATTGCTCTTCGTGGGTCACAATGTTGTTGCACAACCATCATTAGACCTACAGAGATTACCTCGTACCATCTATTCCGGGGAGCAGGGGCCTTTTCATGTACAAGGCATAGCAGTTGACCTCGAACGGGGTTATTTCTACTTCTCGTTCACAACAGCACTACTAAAAACCGACCTTGAAGGCCATCTGATTGGTAGTGTTACCGGCATGACTGGACACCTGGGATGTATGACACTCAATCCTGAGGATGGACGCATCTATGCTTCCATCGAGTACAAACACGATGAAATCGGTAAGGGCATTCTCAATAAGTTACAGGGCACGGAGAATGATGCAGATACGGGTTTCTACATTGCTATCTTTGACCCCGACCGCATTACTCGTCCCGATATGAATGCCGAAACAGAGAATGTAATGACGACTGTCTACATTCGTGAGGCAGTTGCCGATTGTCGTGCAAAGGTGACCAATGGAGGCAAAGAGTTTGAACACCGTTTCGGTTGCTCTGGTATCGATGGCGTTACCTTTGCACCTAAGTTGGGTAAAAAACAGGGAAAGAAACACTACCTCTATGTTGCCTACGGCATCTATAGCGACACGTTGCGTACAGACAACGACTATCAAGTTATCCTGGCATACGACACCAAAAATTGGAGTCGCTACGAACAACCCCTTACCCAAAAAAATCTACATAAGAGTGGCCCACAACAACCCGCACACAAATACTTCGTGCGCACGGGTAACACCTCGTGGGGTATTCAAAATCTGGCATACGACAAGAGCACGGGCAACATCTATGCAGCGGTATACAAAGGCAAGAAATCAATCTATCCCAACTACTCACTTTTTGTAATCGATGGACACAAAGCCCCTCGCAAGATGCAACTTCAAGGTTTCGACCCCGCTTACAAAGGCGAAGTGCTCTCCCTTGCCGAGCAGGGTATGTACGATGCACAGAGCAACACCTACGGTTGGATGTTTAAGTGGGGTACTACAGGCCTTTGTCCACTGGGCGATGGCTACTTCTACATCTCGCACAATGCCAAGTCGAAACAGACCGGTTGTCAGAGTAGTACGGTGCACCTCTACAAGTGGTTGGGTAAGGCTGACCAAGCGTTTGAACGGGTGAAATAGTCTTGCATAAAGGCGAAAATCAGAAGCGGTGTCCAATATTCGGATGCCGTTTTCCGTTTGCTATATAGAGGATTTTTCCCTATCTTTGTGTTGTTATGAACACGTTTACAAAATTAGCAATCATCGTAGGTTTTACCTCATGGCTCGGTGCCTGTGGCCCATCGTCGCAATCCGATGAGACCGAAACCACCGTTGAGGAACCGAACCTACTCTATGGTATACCTGCTGACAACTATCGTATCGACACCGACGAGGTGAATGCCGGCGAGACAATGGGACGTATCTTGGCTCGTTACGGAGTGAATGCCGCCACCATCGACCGTTTGGACCGCACAGCGCGCGACATCTTTCCATTGGGGGGAATTCGCGCTGGCAAACCCTACACAGCTTTCATTCACGAAGATTCGCTTAACTCGCCTCATCTCGATTTTTTGGTTTATGAACGCAATGCGTCGCAATATGTCGTCTTTGACCTTCATGTCCCCGATTCGGTGAGTGTAATGTTGGGCGAGAAGCCGGTTGTTGTGCATCGTCGGAAGAAGAGCGCTGTTATCAACAGCTCGTTGTGGGGAGCTATCACACGCGAAAAAATGCCTCAAGCTTTGGCGGCAGACTTGGAAGAGATTTATCAGTGGAGCATCGATTTCTTCGGCATTCAAGCAGGCGATTCCTTTACGGTCATCTACGACGAACGACTCATCGACTCTACGGTAGTGGGTATCGGACAAGTGTGGGGCGCATGCTTTACGCACGCCGGCAAAGCCTATTATGCAATACCCTTTCGTCAGGGTGGTCGAGTGCAATATTGGGACGACAAGGGGGCGAGCCTACGCAAACAACTACTTAAGGCTCCGCTGAAGTATTCGCGTATCAGTTCGCGTTTTTCCAATGCACGATTACACCCGGTCTACAAAGTCTATCGTCCGCATCACGGAGTCGACTATGCAGCCCCGAAAGGTACTCCCGTTCATGCTGTGGCTGATGGTGTTGTTACCTTCAAGGGATGGGGCGGTGGCGGTGGCAATACGCTGAAAATCAAACATCCCGGCAATCTGATGTCGGGCTACTTGCATCTGAGTGGCTATGCTAAGGGAATTGCGCAAGGTACACATGTTGTACAAGGACAGTTGATTGGTTATGTCGGGAGTACAGGTACCTCCACCGGTCCGCACCTCGATTTCCGTTTGTGGCGTAATGGACAACCTGTAGACCCGCTCAAGGCCCCTTCTGATCCTGCCGAGCCTATCTCTGCTGAGAATAAAGCCACTTTCGAATTTGTCAAAGAGCGCATTCTATCCGAACTTAACGGCGATTTGTGCGATTCGCTTAAAATTGTGCAACTCGACTCGATTGTGTTGCCTCAATCACTAAAAATGGAGGGTGAGTAGCACATCATGGCGACAATTGATGCAAAGATTATAAAGTTTCTCAAACGTCATCACGTATTGACGCTCGCTACAGTCGACAGCGAAGGCAATCCCTATTGCGCTGCGCTCTTCTATGCTTACGACAGTACCAGCAACCGCATTGTCTTCAGCTCCGACCCTGCGACATTGCACGCACGGCACCTGTTGGTACGTAGTCGTGTTGCGGCATCCATACCACTCGAAACGCGCATCATAGGACGCATTCAGGGATTGCAATTGTGTGGTACGGTGGTAGAATCCACAGCCACTGACCGAACTGCTTATCTCGTGCGATTCCCCTATGCAGCGGTGGCGGAACTTCACTTGTGGACATTGGTGCCTGATTTGTTGAAATATACCGACAATACACTCGGTTTTGGAAAGAAGTTGATATGGCAAGCCGATACGAACAAGTAGGAGTCGTCATTGTGGCGGGTGGTAGCGGTAGTCGCATGAAAAGCACCACGCCCAAGCAGTTCTTGCTCTTAGGGGGAGTCCCTATATTAGCTCGTACGGTCAATCGCTTTGCTGAAGCATTGCCGGGAGCACAATTGGTTGTGGTGCTTCCTGCCGACCATATCGCTTTTTGGCATGATTGCACCCTCCATTTTGCAGTGGCAGACCATGAGATAACCTGCGGAGGAGCCACGCGTTATGATTCAGTACGTCAAGGATTGGCAATACTCTCTCCTTCTACAAAAATCATTGCAGTACACGACGGTGTGCGTCCACTCATCTCTGTAGAGGCCATTCGTCGTATTGTCGAGCATGCACAGACGCAAGGCTCTGCTATACCTGTTGTGTCGGCAGTGGACTCCTATCGCCTTTATCATCCCGATGGTAGTTCTGCTCCCATTGACCGCACGGCACTACGTATCGTACAGACGCCACAAGTCTTCTGCGCAGATACGCTTCGCACAGCCTATGCCGGTGACTATCGTGCGACATATACCGACGACGCAACGGTAGTCGAGTCCTTGGGACAGTCCGTTTACTTAGTTGAAGGTGAGCGTTGCAACCTCAAAATTACCACTCCCGAAGATTTGACA
Source organism: uncultured Alistipes sp. (assembly GCA_964445055.1). GTDB lineage: Bacteria > Bacteroidota > Bacteroidia > Bacteroidales > Rikenellaceae > Alistipes. The sequence continues at coordinate 2,801 of CAYUJP010000072.1, read as the reverse complement.
ATTGCCGAGGCTGTACTCCGTGAACAAAAATCAAAACCATGAAACAGGAATTTTTTTATCACCTGAGTCGCAAAGTTATCTACCAAAGTATCGTCTACTTTGCATTGCTCGTGTTGGTAGGGTATCTGCTTCGTAGACTCTACGAGGGAGATTATCTCTCTTCGTGGTTCCTTATCTTGATGGTGGCAGTGGTGGCACTGCTGTTACTCTCCTTTCCTCGTAAGATCGTAGTGAACGATGCTACGATGGAGATTCTCTGCCTGCTCGACATGACGGAGATTCCACTCATCGAAATTGCCTCTGTGCGACGTGTCGACCGCCGGCAGATGCGCCTGATTGTTCCGCTGATTGCTACGTGCGGTTTTTTAGGCTATTTTGGCTACTATTTTGACCTCCGTAACTTCGAACGCGTTGTGGTCTATGCCACGGAGTGGAACAACTTGGTGGAGATTGAGGATATCTACGAACAACGTTACTATGTTTCGTGCGACCGAGCAGACGAATTGGTGTCGCTGTTGCAGTCGCGCACGAAGAACCGATGACATCGCACGACAAACTATTGTCTGCGTGACCTGTTTTTCGTATCTTTGTCTACGATTGAACGATATAGATGCTTATGGATAGCACGACCACGAAAAACCGATACTGTATCATCATGGCAGGGGGGGTTGGAACTCGCTTTTGGCCTTTGAGTCGCAAACGTTGCCCCAAGCAGTTTCTCGATATCATGGGAACGGGAAAGAGTTTCTTGCGTCACACTTTCGAACGATTCTTGCCACTTATTCCTGCCGAGAATTTTATTGTAGTCACCAATCGTAATTATCGCGATATGGTGCACGATACGTTGCCTGAGGTTGCCCTTGACCACATTCTTTGTGAACCGATTGGGCGCAACACAGCACCTGCTATTGCCTATGCGACTTATTGGCTCAAGCGGAAGAATCCCGATGCTACGATGGTTATCACACCGGCAGACCACTGGATTGTCAATGAGGAGAAGTTCCGCGACATCATCACCGAGTGTGTCGATTTTGTTGCACAGCAACATGTGCTAATGACCGTAGGTATCCACCCTGTACGTCCCGAAACGGGCTATGGTTACATTCAAGCCGTAGGTAACGATACCATCTGCCCTGTGAAGAGTTTCACCGAGAAGCCCAACGTTGAGTTGGCGCGTACGTTCATTCAGTGTGGTGAGTTCTTTTGGAATTCGGGCATCTTCATCTGGCAGTTACGCGATATTGTGCGAGCTTTTGAGCGTTATTTGCCCGAAGATAGTGCCCTTTTTGTCGCTGCTGAATCGGATTTTGGTACAAGCAACGAGTCGGTTGCCATTGAGCGTGTCTTTGCCGGTTGCCACTCCATCTCCATCGACTATGGCATCATGGAACGGGCCGATAATGTCTATGTACGCACCAATGCCGATGTGGGTTGGAGCGACGTGGGTACATGGGGCTCACTCTATCAGCTTTCGCGAAAAGACCGCTATGCCAATGCTAAGCCGGCCACAGGTTGCTACACCTACGACACACGCAGTTGCATCATCTCGCTACCCAAAGATAAGGTGGCAGTGGTTTGTGGCTTGAAAGAGTATATCGTTGCCGACACCGACAACGTCTTGCTCATCTGTCCGCGAGGGGAGGAACAGAACATCAAAAAGTACATCGATGAGGTGAAATTTAATCAAAACGAGGATGAATACCTCTAACTCCATTACCATGAAACCCGACATATCTCATCTCGAGACAGAATACCTCTACAATCTCTACACCGAGCAACCGAAAGTCTCTACCGATTCGCGTTGCATAGAGCCCGATTCACTCTTCTTTGCACTGCGAGGTGATCGTTTCGATGGCAATCGCTATGCCCTTGCTGCGTTGCGTGCAGGTGCTTCCTATGCTGTAATCGATGATGCTTCGTTGTTGCAGGAGGCCTCTGCCACCGAGCGTAGTCGTTTGGTGGTGGTGAGCGATGTCCTTGCTGCATTGCAGGCCTTAGCACGGCATCATCGTCGACAACTGCAATTACCGGTGCTTGCTGTTGCCGGAAGCAATGGCAAGACCACGACCAAAGAGTTGATTCATGCGGTGCTGAGTCGCAAGTTGCGCGTTGTTGCTACACGTGGTAATCTTAATAATCATATCGGTGTCCCACTGACCTTGCTTTCATTTACGCGTGACACTGAGATGGGTATCGTCGAGATGGGCGCAAGTGCTTGTGGAGAGATTCGCAGTCTATGCGCTATTGCCGAACCCGATTATGGTGTTCTTACTAATGTGGGACGGGCTCATTTAGAGGGTTTTGGAGGTGTCGAAGGGGTGCGCCGTGGCAAAGGCGAACTCTACGATTATCTGCAATCGAGCGGTGGCGTGGCATTTGTCCGTAGCGACGATTCGGTACTTGCTACCATGGCTTCAGAGCGCAACACACTTCGTTGTCTCTACTACACCTCAGCCCTTGCATCTGACATTCGCACCTCGCTCGAGGGTGACTACAATCGTTTCAATATTGCAGCAGCTGTGGCTGTCGGACGTCACTTCGGAGTCGATGAAACAGCTATTTGTCAAGCAATCGAGTCTTATCACTCCGACAACAAACGGTCACAGCGTGTTGTCACGACACACAACACCCTCATTGTCGATTGCTACAATGCCAATCCGTCGAGCATGCAAGCTTCGGTGAACAACTTCTTGCAGTTGCCATTGGCCGAACGTAATCACCGTGTGCTCATCTTGGGCGATATGCTTGAGTTGGGCACGTGGTCTCAAACCGAACATCAGCAGGTGTTGCAACTCATCCCC
>CAYUJP010000071.1:0-6650 GCA_964445055.1 uncultured Alistipes sp. | reverse complement strand
GGATAGACCGAAGCGAAAATCCTATGATAAAGATACAATCTTTTTCGATAAAGCCAACGCTATATCGTAAAAAAGTCGCATGTAGGGTGATGACCTCCTTATTTCTCTCCTCCGGGTATATCTATTTTACGTATCTCATCGTCAAAAGCATTTCGATCTCCTGCATAGGCATTCCGTAGTTGAGCGCGGTAGGTGTGTATGGTCGCTACCGAACAGTTGAGAATAGAGGCAATCTTGACACTATTGGTTATTCCCAATCGAATAAGAGCCAAGATGCGTAACTCTGTAGTGAGCGAGTGAGCATGCCGAGGTTGAAATTGCAACGGATTGGTCATACGTTCGTTGACGTGAATAACAAAATTCGGGAATAGATGTAGAAATGTCTCATCGAACGAAGCAAAAAATGCTTTGAACTCAGTATCCGAGGGATTTTGTTTCTGTAAAGTGTGTACCAAATTTGTAGCACTACTCTCTTTTGCGATCTTCAGTACCTCTTTCCGATAGCTATTCAATCGAAGAATATATTGTGAACAAAGGCTAAGACAGTAGCCTACGTATTCATCCTTGATTTTATTGGCATCATGCAATGCGCTGTTCATTCCTCGAATGTTCCGATTCTGACGTTCAATGTCTCGATATAGTAGATTCAGATGGTTGTTGGCCTCTTTGAGTTCGAGCTTAGTACGAGAAGCTTTGCGATAGAAGTACAATAGGGTAATCAAACTTCCACACAATACAAGCGATAAGAGTGTGATGATGATTGTAATGCGAAGAATGTTCTGCCGTTCGGATATCATTGCTTGAATGTAAGCATCGCTAATCTGTTTTACCAAGCTCGATGTCTTCTGCATACGTGCCCTGAAATTGCAATTGACGGCTTCATCCATTGTGCAGGAGATGTAGCGATTGGCGCGAACAATATCACCCTTGCAAAGCAATAGGTAGGAGAGATCATAGAGCGCGATACCTTCGCGTACAGGAGTCTTTAGGTCGTTGATTGCTGTACGTATTAGATATTCTTCGTATCGATCCTCGTCGCCTAAAGTGTGGTATATCTTTGCCAACGAGTAGGCGACTAATGCCTGCATGTGGACATCACTGATGCCAGATTTGTATTCGGGTAGAATGAGGTCAAGTGCCTCCTGTGGCGCTCCCTGCTTGTTGAGTAAATTTGCTTCAATTCGTTTGCGTTGGATAGAACCTTCGGGCAGTGCTTGTATACAGAGCCGATCGTACCGAAGTATGGAATCTTCGTAGAAGTTTAACTCCTCTGCTGAGGCACTTTGTCTTCGAACAAAGGTAAAGGTCTGTTTGAGTCGATAGTAATCATGCATATCGACCCTATTATGTACGGTATCAATTTTAGATAATATCTGTTCGGAGAGGCCGTAAGTCCCATTGTCAGAGAGCGCTTGTGCCAAGCTAAGACGTGCGATATCTTGCTGATAACTGTTGCCATATTGCTCTGACAGAGAGAGTAACAAAGTAGTGTATCGACAAGCTGAGTCGACATTATATCTGGCGTACTCTTGGCAGATGAGGTTGAGTAGCGCGATTTTCTGTTGAGGTGTTTTCTGGTTTTCGAACTTTTCTCGGAGAGCGTCGATGCGTAGTCGCTTGATGCTATCGTATAGGTGCCGTTGTTCGATGTGACTATCGAGCTGTTCTAGTAGCACGCTATTTGTATCTTGCGGTTTTGAATGACACCCACAGAATGAGAGTAGCAATAGAAGAGAGAAGGTGTGTAAATATCTCATGATAAAAAAATAGGTGCCGAGTCGGGTATCATGTTACACCCGACTCGGTACTTGACTATTTCAGAGGTGCCTCTGTGGAAAAATCGTTGTCGGGAATAAATTGATCCGACGAATATACATTACCGTATGGGTCGGTAGCCTCAACACGAATGTTCTTCGCAGCCGTGTTTTGAAGGGTATATTTGTAGATGTGCCAACAGTTGGGCGTGTTAGGAGAATTGATAACACCTGCATTGTAGGCCCATATCCAATAGTCACCATGTGACGAGATGAATGAAAGTTTTCCGTTGGTTGCGACTCCATCTTCGTATACCTTGAAAGTCCAATCATCCCCAGCAAAGAAGATATTGGCAATGATGTCGTTGGCGGTGTACTCGTAGGTGTAGGAAGAGTAGCCTGCGCTATAAGTAGCATTTCCACGATAGAGTCTCATTTGGAAACTTTGGTCCAAATTAGTTCCCTTGAAGTAGCTGTTTTTGATGTTTGTACCGTTGAACTCAAAGATATAGTATCCGTTTGGAACGCCATCAGAAGAGTTGTTCGAACGCCAAAAATAGCCACAAGCTGCACTTAGGATATATTCACGCATACCATACGTCTTGTTCACGTAGTAACGCGTAGCGTGTGTGTGGCCTGCCATGGCAATGGGATTGGTATATTCCTGTACTTGGTCGAAGATTGCTTTTGCATTCTCGGAACTAAAATTGTCGTAGATAGGAGCATGGTAGCAGAGAACGACAGACTTATATTTGGGAACATATTTCAAATCCTCTTTGAGCCAATTGACCTCCTCCTCAGTGAAACCTTTGTTATAGCCAGAGGTGGTCGATTCATAGAATCGCAAATCGTCTAAAACGACAAAGTGAACATCGCCAACGTTAAACGAATAATAGAGAGGACCCATGATGTTGCTGAAAATCTCACCGGCAAAGTCAAGTTTATCCTTATCGTGATTACCGATACAACAGAAGAAGGGAATGCCGGAATCTCCCATGGCCGATTTAATCTTGGTGAGTCGCTCACCGGGTGAGTCTGGATTATCCTTGCCTATGATGTCGCCCAAACCGACACCGACAATGGTACGTCCCGAATACTGTTTCAACTCAGCTTTAAGGTCTTCGATAGTCTCCTGTCGAAAACGAGTTACGTGTTCATCCGTATCAGGTTGAGGATCGCCCATGGCAACCAAGATAAAGTTGGAATCGCTCACCTGACGTTTTGATAGTGTAAAGTCAACCCGAAACGGTGTTGAATTACTTCCCGTAAGCGATTTCGACGCTTTGTAGAAGAGCGGATAGCTTCCATAGGAGTCCTGTCCGGGTATTTCGTATCCAGACGGCATCGATATGTAAGCATATTTCGAAGATCGACTACGTTTCATCTGATACACACCATTTGTGTCCGTTGCTACACAAGTGTACCCATCGGAGACAACAACTCCGGCAATAGGATTTCCACTCTTGTCAGCTACCAATCCATACAAAGTCATCCCTTCGTCGGGTTGTATGTTGTCATTCGTCCCTGGTGTCGATGGTGTCTCTTTATCTGTATCCGGTGTATTGGGCGCAGGATCGTCACCCGAACCACCGCATGCTGAGACGGTGATAAGTGTCGCAAAAAGCAACAACGAAAAATAGTGAAAAAAGCAGGTGCGTTTCATATAAATATACTCCTTTACCAATTGGGATTTTGTTCAATATTGGCCTTTTGCAACTCGTCAATAGGAATGGGGAACAGGTAGTGCTTTTCCGAGAAGACGCGATCCTCTACCCAAAAACGTTGCATCTTGTATTTCTTACCACCGACAGTAATTTTGCCATTGTTGTCGGCTACAGGTCGCATTCCGCAGATGCGATGCTGTGTCTTCGGGTAAGCTCCGTATTTTTCGAAATATTTCTGAGCTCGCTCATCATTGGTAGAGGCAGCGAGTGACTCCCATTGTGCATCGTGGGCCAGCTCGAGGTCACTGGTAGGCTCGAGATAGAGTCGCAACTGCCAGAATCGGCACTTCTCATGATAGAGTTCCACACGACGTTCACGAGTAATGTAATCGAGCATAAGTTCACGGTTGCTCTTTGTTGCAGGTGGCATGGGTGCCATAAACGAACGAGCACGTAGCGCATTAATCAAATCGTAAACCTCTTGTGAAGGTCCTGTTGTGCGTGTGACTGCTTCAGCCCATATCAAATGAATTGTAGCGAGTCGAATAAGCGGTGGACAGTTGATGTATCCTGCCGAAGAACCTGCCGATTTGTTGTGGCTACCATCCATGAATTTGCGGAGAAAATATCCGGTAGTGGTAGAGTTAGCTTTGTTAATCTGGTCAGTACCTGTTGCGGTGTTAATCACTGTGCTTTTGAAAGTTGATCCATGATAGGTAACATCGCGGTAGAATCGGGGATCTCGGTTGACATAAGGATTCTCATCATCGTAAGCCTTGTTCATATCAGCTTCGCTAATCAATCCTCCATAGAGAGCTTTGTGATTCTCTTTAAGCGCATAAATCGGATAGCCATAACCGTCGGGACCGATGACCTCATATTCATCTACTTGATCTTGTGTAGGCATCTCACGACCGCCACCGCTGGCTGAAGGAGGATAGTTGTCGCCAAACCAACCGTTTGATTTATCGTGAAGTACAAACCAAATCCACTCACTCTTCATTGGAGCTGTATCGTCCGAGATATACAACTCCCACAGACGACTTGGTACCATCGATGCACATGTGTTTACACCAAGTTTATCGTCATATACATTCTTCGCAGATCCTTCATAGAGCGAATAACGCGATGCACCGTTGATAGTATAGTTCATCACCTCTTCGCAAGCTTTCTTTGCTGCAATCCAACGTTCCTCGTTATATGTTTGATAGTCAGAAGCATAACTACGTGTATCACCTTTCAACGTAGAGCCGTTGTAAAGAGGTGTGGCTGCAATCCACCGAACAATAGCCTTCAATCCCAAGCATGCCCCTTTGTCAACACGCCCAAACTTACGTGATAGGTTCTGCTCGGGGACACGATCATAAGCTTCGTCGCAGTCGTTGCAGATCTTTTCGACGAGTGTGTGTACATTTTCTCTTGTGAAGGTTGGAATGTCATCTTGCTCCACTGCATAATCGAGATAAGGGCACTCTCCATAGCTACGCAATACAAGGTAATGTAAGTAGGCGCGTATGAAATAGAGTTCTCCAACACGGTTCATCAGTGTACCCGGTTCGCTAGGCGAATCAGGTGTATTATATTTATCGATGCACTCCAGAATCTTGTTGGCGGTGCGAATGTGTGTGTACAATTCAGGCCACCACGATTGTGTTGTTCCACTGCTAGTATTACCTGTGCTCTTCGAGTAAATGGTCGATCCAGGTTCCCAATCGCCTTCGTTGAATCGATTGGTCAAGTTATTGGCTTCACTGGTTGATGTGCACTCAGCCTCATCGCAACAGGGCGATTCGCTGTAGTGGTGAAAATGAGCCAATGGCCTATCTGCTCCTTTTAAGTAGAAATAAAGACGATTGATTTGGGTCTCTGTCTGTTGAAAGCTCGAATAAATGTCTTTCTCTTGTTTGACATCAGTAGGCTCCTTTTCGAGGTAACTATCGCAGGCAGATGCTACAGTGACAATGCCGACGAGAAATAATGTTTTATAAATAAATTGTTTCATGGTTCTAAGAAGTTAGAAGGTCATGGTTACACCAAAATTGATAACTCGTTGGATAGGATACCAACTGCCATCTCCGGATTTGGTCTCAGGGTCGATATCAACATCGCTTAGACGGTCGAATGTGAGTAGGTTGAGACCTTGCGCGTAGATACGAACATTCTGAATGTTTGCTTTGGATAGCCAACGCTTGGGCAACGAGTACCCAATTTCGACATTCTTCAAACGAATATACGAAGCATCATAGAGGAACAATCCTGAGTACGAGTTCTTGTTGTTGGAGTTCGCGCCCAAGTGAAGTGCGGGATAAGTAGCAGTATCAGCCGTTTCGGGTGTCCACCGGTTGAGGTGCATCTTTTTTACTTTACCGATAGCGGTGACATTGTACACCGGGAAATCCCATACAGCAGCTCCGCTCAGTTGTACGGAGCAGAGAGTAGAACCCTGCCACAACATGCTGAAGTCGAAATTCTTGTATTGGAATCCTACAGGAATACCAAATTGAATCTCTGGGATACGCGGATTACCCATGGCACGTCTATCGTAGTTGTCGATGATACCATCGCCATTGAGGTCTTTGTAGACTACATCACCCGGAATAAGTTTGCCAAATGTTTGGTAACCTGTGGAGTTGAGGTAGTCGGCCTCGGCCTGATCCCGAACAAAGTGATCAAACTCATAGCAGAAGTTTTCACCCACGCGATGTCCTGTCTCGTAGCGCCATGTACAGTCGACTCCATTGGACGATTTGTAGGAGATCTCGTTACAATAGATAATCTTGTTGCGTGCAAACGAGAAGTTGGGCTTGATGTAGTAGGAGAAATCTTTGCCGATGCGGTCGCTCCATCCCAATTCAAACTCAATACCTCGGTTGTTTACAATACCCGAGTTGACATAGGTAGCTGTCTGTCCAACAACAGCAGGAAGACCCATGCGTGAACTGGAGGACATATCGGTCAGAATGTCGTAGCGGTGCTCATAGAACGCATCGACAGAAAGCGACAGACGACTTTTGAACAACTTCATATCGAAACCTACGTTGTACTTCATCGCTTTTTCCCAAGTTAGTTTTGGATTTGCAAAGGAGCCCTCGTCGTAGCTCGATGTGTAACCTACTTGATTCTCTCCAAAATAAGTAGTATAGGTAGTGTTACTGTCGTAAGTTTGGATGTAGGCAAAACGTGTGCTACCGATGTTGTCATTACATGCCAATCCGACAGAGCGACGTATCTT
>CAYUJP010000070.1:0-6657 GCA_964445055.1 uncultured Alistipes sp. | reverse complement strand
GTGATGTCCGACAATTCGTCGGTGATGGCTTGTTGTCGCCGTTTGTTGTAGGTCAAGTTCAGCTCTTCGAGCAACTCTTGGGCATTGTCCGATGCCGTCTGCATGGCAATGGTGCGTGCCGCATGTTCTGCGGTTTGACTGTCGAGAAGTGCCGCATAGAGCTTTGTGCGCAACAGTTGGGGTAGCATCTCCTCGAAGAGTAGCTCGGCCTTGGGCTCGCAGATGTAGTCCACCGTAAGTTGCTCCTCGGACGACTCCTGCGCGAGGGGCAGAAACCTCTTCACGAAGGGTACCTGACGGCTCATGGAGTGAAAATGGCTATACACCAATTCGATGCAATCTGTGCGCCCTGCCTGGTAGTCGTTCGTCAGACTCTCTGCCAATCGGGCAGCTTCGCCGTAGGTGCAGTGCCCCACGAGGGTACGATAGCGCAAATCGGTCTCGTAGCCACTCTTCGCAATCGCCTGTACCATCTTCTCTCCGATGGGAATCACCCGTATGGAGGTATATCCCTGCTGCTGCAGTTGCTCTATGTGCTTGACAAACAACTTATAGACGTTGGTGTTGAAAGAGCCGCAGAGCGAGCTGTCCGAGGCAATGACTACGAGTGTGGCACGTTCATGTTGCTCGTGAGGTGTGGTGAGCGGGGTGCTACATCTCCCCTGAAGTGATGCCTCGATGGCGGATGCGATATCCGACAGCCGTTGCTCGTACTCGGCAAGCGACGCAGATGCCGTTTGCACACGGTGGAACTTCGCCGAGGCAATCATCTTCATTGCCGAGGTGATTTTGAGCGTGCTCTGCACAGAGGCAATGCGTGCCTTGATCTCTTTTAGCGCAGCCATGATGCTATGCTTTTAGGTTGTTGGCAACGTGTTTGGCTGCATGTTCAATCTCGGCACACACCTCGTCGTCGAGGATGCCTTTTCGTAACTTCTCTAAGGAGACCTTGCCACTGAGTTCGCGCAGAAGGTTCTGCTCAAACTCCGAGACGCGCTCCATGGGTACGTCGCTCAGCAGACCGTGTGTACCGCAGTAGAGTATGGCTATCTGTTGCTCAACAGGCATAGGGGTGTATTGGGGTTGCACCAGCAGACGTGTGTTTTTGCGTCCCTTGTCCAATACGGAGGCTGTCACCTCGTCCATGTCGCTCGAGAATTTCGAGAACGACTCCAACTCGCGATATTGTGCTTGGTCGATTTTGAGCGTTCCCGCCACCTTCTTCATCGCCTTGATTTGAGCGTTGCCACCCACACGCGATACGGAGATACCGACATCCACGGCAGGGCGATTTCCTTGGTTGAACAATCCGGTGTCGAGGAAAATCTGTCCATCGGTGATGGAGATGACATTGGTCGGGATGTAGGCCGACACATCGCCTGCCTGTGTCTCGATGATGGGTAGCGCTGTCAGCGAACCGCCACCGCGAACCTTCTCTTTGAGCGATTCGGGTAGGTCGTTCATCTTTGTGGCTACATCTTGCTGGTCGATAATCTTTGCAGCGCGCTCCAACAGACGCGAGTGGAGGTAGAAGATATCTCCCGGATAGGCCTCACGTCCCGATGGACGACGCAACACAAGCGACACCTCACGATAGGCAACCGCCTGCTTCGAAAGGTCGTCGTACACAACCAGTGCATGACGCCCCGTGTCGCGGAAGTACTCGCCTATGGCTGCACCGGCAAAGGGGGCAAAATATTGCAATGCCGCCGAGTCGGCTGCCGTAGCGGCTACGACAATCGTGTAGTCCATTGCTCCGTGCTTGCGGAGTGTCTCCACGAGAGAGGCAACCGTAGAGGCCTTCTGCCCGATGGCTACATAGATGCAGTACACGGGGTCTCCGGCTTCGAAATTGCCACGTTGGTTGATGATGGTATCGACGGCAATAGCGGTCTTTCCGGTCTGCCTGTCTCCGATGATGAGCTCACGCTGACCGCGACCGATGGGTATCATGGCATCGATGGCCTTCAATCCGGTTTGCAACGGCTGGTTTACAGGCTGTCTGAAGATGACGCCCGGTGCTTTTCGCTCCAAGGGCATCTCGATACGTTCGCCTGCAATGGGTCCACGACCGTCGATAGGCTCACCCAGCGGGTCGATGATACGGCCCAACATCGATTCTCCTACGCGAATCGAGGCCGTATGTCCCGTGCGATGGATGATGTCGCCCTCCTCCACCTGCTCAGCCGAGTCGAGAAGCACAGCACCGACATTCTCCTCCTCGAGGTTCATCACCACGGCTCGGATGCCATTGTCAAACTCCAACAACTCGTTGGCTTCGGCATTTTGTAGTCCGTAAATTCGTACGACACCATCGCCGACCTGCAAGACAGTTCCCACCTCGGCATATTGGGCCGAGAGGTCAATCTGTTGCAACTCCGACAGAAGAATGTCGGATGTCTCTGAAGGTTTTATCTGCTCTTTGTTCATCTCTTTATACAATTCTGTTGCGTGTGTTGCCAAGTTGTTTGCGTAGTAGGGTCAGCTGTCGGGCGAGACTGGTGTCGATGCGCAGGTCGTCCATGCGAAAGACGAAACCGCCGATGAGCGACTCATCTGTGCGATGCTGCAATCGAATCGTCTCCCCCGCAGGGAGCGCAGCGGTGAGCTTTGTCAACAGTTGCTCTACAGCCTGCTCTTCGAGAGGCGAGGCGACCGTGAGGGTTGCTTCGTGAATGCCGTGTTGTCGCTTGTAGAGAGCTATGTATGCCGGAAAGATAAACCGTAGATAACCCTCCCGATGGCGTTGCAGCGTCATCTCGACAAACCGATTCAATGTGGCCGACACGGTGCCCCCCAACAGTTGGCGAATCAATGCCAACTTCTTTGCGATGGGCGCGACGGGCGAGGCCAACAGGTCACGCACCGAAGGCTGTTGACGTGTTGTCTCGATGAGTTGCTGAACCTCCTTGTACAGCGACTCCTCCTCACCGTTCTTCACGGCAAAGTCAGCCAACGCCTTGGCATACCGATTAGCAATCTGTCCGATGTACATACTTTGCAACTTTGGTGTCGTCCATCTCGTTGAGTATCCGTTGAGCCAGCGCACTCTGCTCCTCCCGATTCTCAAGGTTGCAACGCAACATCCGCTCGGCCACAGCTATAGCCAGCAGCGACACTTGTTGCTGTGCCTCCTGCAATAGTTGCTGACGTTCTGCCTCTGCCTCGGTGCGAGCTTGTTGCAACAGTCGTTGCCGTTCGCTCTCCACCTCCTCATGTGTTTGCGCCAACAGCTTGGTGCGCTCGTCAGCCATCTGACGGAGCATCTCGGTGCGCTGATTCTCAGCATCCGTTAGGATAGCCTCGCTTTTTGCCTCTATGGAAGCAAGTTGTTGTTGCGCTTCGCGGGCTGCATTCAGCGAGTTGTCGATAAACTCCTTACGCTCGTCGAGTGCTCGCAGAATGACCGGGAACCCAAATTTTGCCACCACGAGGAAAACCGACGCAAAAGCAAGCGTCATCCAGAACAGCAATCCTGATTCAGGTTGTAATATTCCCATGGTTTGCCTTCGTGTTGAGAACTACAATGCCATGAAACAAACCGCGATAGCGAAGAGTGCGGCACCCTCGATAAGTGCGGCAACGATAATCATGTTGGTTCGAATCTTGTCTGCTGCTTCGGGCTGCCGACCGATGGCCTCCATGGCCGATGAACCGATCTTACCAATACCGAATGCTGCACCGATGACAGCTAATGCTGCGCCGAGAGCTGCGCCGAAAATACCTAAACTTTCCATAGTCTGATTTGTTTAATTTTGTGATTGTTTCGTATCTGTAATCTCTATATGTTGCGGAGTCTCCTGTGCCAATCCGATGAATACGGCCGATAGCATCGTGAATACGTATGCTTGCAGAAAAGCCACCAGCAACTCCAAACAGTTCATGAAGATGGTGAGGACAACCGAAATCACGGTCATCGAACCGTTCACCGCAGCACCCATCTTGGCTGTGACAAAGACAATGCAGGTGAGAATCAATATCACAGAGTGCCCCGCCATGATGTTGGCAAAGAGTCGAATCATCAGGGCAAAAGGCTTGGTGAAGATTCCGACAAACTCAATGAGGGGCATGATGGGAATAGGCACCTTCAGCCACGTAGGTACGTCGGGCCAGAAGATATCCTTCCAATAGTGTTTCGTACCAAAAAGGTTGATGGCAAGAAACGTCGCCACGGCCAACACCAAGGTTACGGCAATGTTGCCTGTGACGTTGGTTCCTGCGGGAAAGAGGGGTATCAACCCCATCAGATTGTTGATGAGGATGAAGAAGAAAACGGTGAGTAGGTAGGGCGCAAATTTCCGCCACTTCGCACCCACACAGGGTCGTATGACACCGTCCAACAATGCGGTGATGAGCATCTCAAACAGCCCGACCAACCCTTTGGGACTCTCTTTGGTTACATCGTGACGGCGATACCACGACGCTACACCCACCACGAGAAGCACCATCAGCAGACTGTTGACGAGCAGTCCCATGGTGGTCTTCGTTAGCGAGAGGTCGAGTGGACGTGACTCCGTCCCATCGTCCTGTCGCTCCACAATCTTGCCGGTGTAGTCCCCCTCGGTGGCAATGTGGAATCCTTCGTATTCGGCACTCTGCTGCAGTTGTGCCGACGAGAAGAGATGCCAATCGCCTCGTGCGCTCCGCACAAGGATGGGCAGATGTATCGTGAGGTCATGCGTTCCGATGGTTGTGATGTGCCACTCGTAGCTGTCGCTGATGTGCTCCATCACAATCTCTATCACATTGACATCCTCTGTTGGCTCTGCCTCGGTCTGTGCAACAGCGGTGTGCGGTTGCCACAGTAGCATCGAGACGAGCAACAAAACGATATGTCTAACTGAAAACATAGGCTGTCGTCGTTATTGTTTCTGTTCATCGGGAAGTTCTACGCAAACTTCTATGGTGTCTTGTCGAACCTTCGCAAAACCTCCTTTTATCCATTGTACATGCTCCTTCGATGCTGTCGAATAGACAATCTTTCCGGCAGTAAGACGCGCCACTAAGGGCGCATGACCACGCAATATGGTGAAGGTACCTAACGCTCCGGGAAGGGAGACCTTTTCGACGGTTTCGAAGCACAAAATGCCACACGGAGCAACAATAGTAAGATGCATAGCAACATAAGTTTTTAAGATTTGTTATTGTTGGATGTACCACTGAGTAACTTCTCTCCCTTGGCAATGGCATCGTCGATGGTTCCAACGTTGAGGAATGCCTGCTCGGGCAGGTAGTCCACCTCTCCATCGAGAATCATGCGGAATCCCCGTATGGTCTCGTCGATAGGCGTCATGACTCCTTTGACACCGGTAAACTGCTCGGCCACGGCAAAGGGCTGCGAGAGGAAGCGTTGCACACGTCGTGCACGGTTCACCGTCTGACGGTCCTCCTCCGAGAGCTCGTCCATGCCGAGAATCGCAATGATATCTTGCAACTCCTTGTTGCGTTGCAGAATCTGCTTGACGCGTTGCGCCGTGTTGTAGTGCAACTCACCCACGATGTTCGGGTCGAGGATGCGCGATGTCGACTCCAGCGGGTCTACAGCGGGGTAGATGCCCAACTCGGCAATCTTACGACTCAGCACCGTCGTAGCATCAAGGTGCGAGAAGGTTGTGGCAGGCGCAGGGTCTGTCAAGTCGTCGGCAGGAACATACACCGCCTGCACCGAGGTAATCGAACCCCACTTGGTCGAGGTAATGCGCTCCTGCATCTGTCCCATCTCGGTGGCGAGGGTCGGCTGATAACCCACCGCCGAAGGCATACGTCCCAACAACGCCGACACCTCCGAACCCGCTTGTGTGAAACGGAAGATGTTGTCGATGAAGAAGAGAATATCCTTAGCCTCGCCCTCCTTTTTGCTGTCACGGAACGACTCTGCTACGGTCAACCCCGACAGAGCGACCGACTTACGTGCCCCGGGAGGCTCGTTCATCTGTCCGAATATGAGTGTCGCCTGCGATTTGGCGACCTCGTCGTAATCGACTTTCGACAAATCCCAGTGTCCCTCCTCCATGCTCTTCTTGAAGGCCTCGCCATAGCGAATAACCCCCGATTCAATCATCTCGCGCAACAAATCGTTTCCCTCGCGGGTACGCTCGCCTACACCGGCAAACACCGAGAAACCATTGTGCCCCTTGGCGATGTTGTTGATAAGCTCCATGATGAGCACCGTCTTGCCGACACCCGCACCGCCAAACAATCCGATTTTACCACCCTTGACATAGGGCTCAAGCAGGTCTATGACCTTGATACCGGTGTAGAGCACCTCTTGCGAAGTGGCAAGCTCCTCCAGACGGGGGGGCTTGCGGTGGATGGGCGATGCTCCGCTCTTGTCCAAGTCGCGCATACCATCGATGTGGTTGCCGGTGACATTCATCAGACGGCCTTTGATTTGGTCGCCTATGGGCATGGTGATGGCCGACCCTTTGGGAGTCACCTTCATGTGACGCCGGAGTCCATCGGTGGAGTCCATCGCTACGGTGCGCACGGTGTGCTCACCGATGTGCTGCTGCACCTCGACAATGAGCTCCTCCCCATTGTCGCGTGTGATAGAGAGCGCTTCGTTGATAGCCGGAAGTTGTTGCGCCTGTTCGGCATCGGGGAATCGTACGTCTACGACAGGCCCGATAATCTGAGATATGTATCCCTGCATAGTTT
>CAYUJP010000069.1:0-6660 GCA_964445055.1 uncultured Alistipes sp. | reverse complement strand
ACTCCTTGGCCGTGTTGACGGCATCTTGTCCGGTCATGGCATCGACCACAAACAGCGTTTCGCAAGGATTGACCGTAGATTTGATGGCCGAGATTTCCTGCATCATCGCCTCGTCGACCGCCAAACGACCTGCCGTATCGACAATGACAACGTTGTGGCCCTTGGAGCGTGCATAGGTGATGGCATTCTGCGCAATAGCCACAGGGTTGGTGTTGCCCGCCTCGGTGTAGACCTCTACGCCAATCTGCCCACCCAAGACCTTCAACTGGTCGATGGCGGCGGGGCGGTAGACATCGCCTGCCACGAGCAGCACCTGTCGATGGCGTTTCTCCTTGAGCATGAGTGCCAACTTGCCCGAGAAAGTGGTTTTACCCGAACCTTGCAGACCGGCAATCAGCACCACGGCGGGAGTCCCCTCCAACTTGATGTCGACGGCCGAGCCACCCATGAGTTGCGCCAACTCGTCGCGCACAATCTTGGTCATCATCTGACCCGGCTTGACCGCAGTCAGCACCTGCTGGCCCAACGCCTTCTGTTTCACCTCGTCGGTGAATGTCTTTGCCACCTTGTAGTTGACATCGGCATCGATGAGCGCACGACGAATCTCCTTGAGTGTCTCTGCAACATTGATTTCGGTGATGCGACCTTCGCCTTTGAGTATCTTGAACGACCGTTCGAGTTTGTCGGTTAGATTTTCAAACATAGTATCTCAAAATTTCGCTTTTCACAGACATCGACCGCCCCCTCGACGAAGAGAGGTGTACGATGTCAGCGCTTGCAATTCTGCACAAAGGTAATGATTTATTCGAAATAGACAACCTTAGACCTCGGCTCATGAGGCACTTTTGCACGCTTTTTCAGCGCGAAGTGAGGTAATGCCGATGGGCTCTACTTGCTGTTGACCTTCGACATGAAACGCGCACTGTCGACCACAAAGCGCACGTGCGTACCTTCGCCGATGACACCGTCGTCGTCGCGCGCACCGACATTGAAGGTGAGTTTGCGTCCCTCTACCGCGATGAGTACGGCAGTGGCGGTGACGTGTGCTCCCAAGCCTGAGGGTTTGATGTGCGATACGTTCATCTCAGAGCCTACGGTGGTGGCTCCTTCGGTCAACGCCTCCTCGACAGCCGATTTTGCGGCATACTCCATGAGCGCCACCATGGCGGGAGTGGCAAAGACCTGCAAATCGCCCGATTGCATGTGCGCTGCAGTATTGGCATCGGTGACGGTAGTAGTACGTTGTGCGGATAATCCTGCTTTCAGTTCCATAAGTTATCTCTTTTGTAAAATATTTGTTACCTTTGCAAAGGTAGATATTTTTGGGGACGGATGAAAAAAATGATTCTCTTCCTCTTGGCAGTGGTGACGTTTGCCCTGCCGGGATATGCACAGCGCATAGCGGGTGTCGCTCATCAGGAGTGGCTCGTAGAGCGGGGCGATTCGATGGCAAATATCTATGTCGTGCCGGTGTATGTTTTCTCGCGCGGGATAGACCTGCGCCGTTACCGGAAGTTGGTTGCTGCCGTGAAGAAGGTCTATCCGGTGGCAAAGATTGCGCGAGCACGTATGGCCGAAATGGAGGTGGAACTACAGAAACTCCCGACCAAACGAGCACAACGCGCCTACATACGCAGCGTCTACGACCAAATCAAAAAGGAGTATACCCCTATCGTCAAGCACATGACACGCACACAAGGACGTGTGTTGCTGAAGCTCATAGACCGTGAAACGGACTACACAGCCTATGAGGTGTTGCGTGAATTCCGAGGCGGATTTGTGGCGGGATTCTGGCAAACGGTGTCGCGCGTGTTTGGGCAGAACCTTAAATCGGAGTACGATGCAAAGGGCGAGGACCAACTTATAGAGCAGATAGTCTGCTACTACGAGGCGGGATTGCTCTGAACGGAGCCTCTAAACGAGGCGGGAGGAGACCCGGACGGCGGTCCGAGGTCAGCAATATCAGGGTTTGGCGTTCGGACGCGGGCGTATGGTTCGCCACGGCAACTTCAGCACTCCCCAAAAGGCTTCGCCAAATATGCCGCTCGACATCTTGGAGGTGCCTTCGGTGCGGTCAACAAAGATGATGGAGACCTCCTCGATGCGAAAGCCCAACTTCCACGCCGTGTATTTGGTCTCGACCTGAAATCCGTAGCCCACCATATGAATGGCATCTAAATCGAGTTGTTCCAGCACACGTCGTGACCACCCGACAAATCCGGCTGTGGCATCGCTCACCGGCATACGGGTTACACACTTCACATACTTAGAGGCGTAGTAGGATATCAGCAGTCGCGACATGGGCCAATTCACTACGTTTACCCCCTTGGCATAGCGCGAACCAACGGCAACATCGGCCCCTGCGGATAGGAGTGCCGACAACCGCTCTAAATCGTCGGGGTTGTGCGAAAAGTCGCAATCCATCTCGAACACCGCCTCGTAGTCGCGTTGCAACGCCCATCGGAATCCGGCGATGTAGGCCGTTCCCAACCCCAATTTGCCGCTACGCTCTACAAGATGAATCCGGTCGGGATACTCCGTCATCCGCTCGCGAACAATGGTGGCCGTGCCGTCGGGCGAACCATCGTCGACCACTAACAAGTCGTAGCCTCCATCAAGCGACATGACCTTTGTAATCATGCGCGATATGTTTTCGCGTTCGTTGTAAGTCGGGATAATCACCAATTTTTTCATAAGCCTATCATCTCGTTGTTAAACGTATGTTTTCCCAAAAGATATCGAATCACAATGCTTGCTCGGTAGATGTGTCGTGCCTCCCGACGTTTGTTGCGTTGTAACTCCCGACGTTTGCGGTGCAGGGTGGAGTGCTCCTTGAAAAACGATCGGTAGGCTTTCGCAATCGAGGCACTCTGCGCCCATTTTCCACGCAATAGGTAGAGCAACGCCGCCAATCCATCGGTTAACGGACGAAGAACGGCAACGACGAAACGCTGCCGAGTGGAGGCACACTTGAGCAACATGGACAAGTTGTTGCGGTAGTTCAGATAGAGTTTGTAGGGCGAATCGTTGCTCAGCGTCCCTCCTCCCAAGTGCCATACGCGGCTCTGAGGAACGATGCGCACACGCCACCCTTGCAGTTGCATGCGCCAACAGAGGTCAATCTCCTCCATGTGGGCAAAGAAATCGGCATCGAAGCCTCCTAATGCGCGAAACACCGATGCACGGCAACAGAAGGCGGCACCACTGACCCAAAACACATCGCGCGCATCGTCGTACTGACCTTCGTCGCGCTCGATGGTCTGCAACATGCGTCCCCGGCAGAAGGGAAATCCCAACACATCGATGTAGCCTCCGGAGGCGCCGGCATATTCGAACTTATCGGGGTCGCAATCTGCCAAAATCTTGGGTCCCACGACTGCCACATCGGCTTCGGCATCGAGCGCCTCGACCAGCGGGTCGAGCCACCCCGAGGGGGTACGTACATCGGAGTTGAGCAGTAGCCAATAATCGCCATCGAGTTCAGCCAGGGCACGATTGTAACCCTCGGCAAAGCCGTAGTTGCGGTCGAGTTCCAACACACGTACCTGCGGATAGTTGGTATGGAGCCATGCTACCGAAGCATCGGTCGAACCATTGTCGGCCACGACAATCTCCACCTCCGGTGGCGTGTTGGCTACCACTGTCGGCAGGTAACGGCTCAGGTGTTCGGTGCCGTTCCAATTGAGTATGATGACCTTCGTAGGTGTCATTTACACACGTTTGTGTTTCCATCGACGATGTGACCAAAGCCATTGCCCGGGGTTACGTCGAATATCCTCCTCCAACTGACGCACATAACGTTCTGTCAGGCAGTTGGGTGCTACATCCTCCTCGCCATCGTAGAGTTGCAAAAACTCCAACTCGCAATAACCGCGCCCCAAACGGCGTTGCCGACAGAAAAAGACCGGCATATGAAACTTCAGAGCCATCTTCTCCATCCCATCGAAAAACACGGTGTCCTGATTGAGGAAACGGAACCAATGGCTGTTGGGGCGCAACGGCGGATTCTGGTCGGCAATCAACCCGATGCCAATGCGTTGTCCGGGTGCATCCTGCGGCAGACGATGGTCGATGTAGTAACGAATCACCTCTTTCATGGGGACCAATCGGATGTTGCGATGATGACGCAGACGCATGTACACCTCGTCCATAACCTTGTTTTCCAACGGATGATACACGGCCGCCAGGTACATTTCAGGGATGTAGAGTGCAAGAAATGAGTCGAACTCCCAGCAACCGAAATGGGCTGTCGGAAAGAGTGCATCGCGTCCACGGAGCATGGTGCGCAACTCATCGAGATTCTTTATCTTCACCTGCTTGCGACAAGCCTCGTCGCTCATGAAAGCAAGGCTGACGGTCGAGATAAATACCTCGGAGAGGTTGTTGTAGAAGGCGCGTCGAATCTGCTTAATCTCTGCCGTGCTCTTATCGGGAAAGGAGTTGCGCAAGTTGGCAGTCACCACCTTCACACGATAGCGCAGGCACTTGTAGACAACAAAATAGACGAGCTCCTGCAACACATAATATCGAAACCAATGAGGAAGTGCCCCAATCAGATAACACACGCCCCACACCAAAGATGCCTCAATCCGTTGCCACCGCGTTATGTCGGGTCTGGCTTTACTCATGTCTGTTGCTCGTTTCGGAATGGGTATCTACAAACAGTTCGACGGTGGTGACGTGCATACGCACCGCCAACCAATCGCGTAACTGTTGCCGTTCGGCATCGCTCAACGTATTACGGCTCTTGACCGCGCAGAGCAGTAGGGTATCGGCTCCTTGTCCCTCGCGGTCGTAGGCTACACTCTTAGAGAGTGCTATCCGCTCGATTTGGGAGACAATCGCACAGGCTTCGCGCGAAATGTTGTCGTAATCGTATTGCTCCTGCCGGTGGTGCGCAAGTTGTTGCTTGAGGTCTGCTATCTGAGCACTCTTCTCGTTGAGCAACTCGGTGTAACTACCTTGCAACGATCGCAGGTCGATGTGGTCGCCCGTCGATGCTTGTCGTATGGCCAGATCGACATTTTGCAATCCATAGTTGTCCATGTGCGAACGGATGGCCTCAATTACCTCGTTGCTGAGGGGCTCGCCTCCCAACAACAGCTCCACCGCAGACGGCTGCTTGCCACTGTGGTAGCTCTTCTTGCACTCAAAAACCTGAGTTTGGGCGAACTGAAACTCCTGCTTGACGAACTTGTCGACTGCAGCCTCAAAGAACGAGACACGCACCATGTGTACCCCGATGATGACACTCGGAATGAATGTTGCCAGCGTGATGAGCATCATGATGTGGTGTATGTAGCGTTCGCGTGCGGCATCGAGAAGGTGCTTCTTACGGTAGTTGAGCATACGCACAATCAGAAACGTAGCCAGCGCAATGAATACCGTGTTGATAAAGAAGAGGTAGAACGCCTTGATGAAGAAATAGAACTGTCCCGTGGCGATTCCGAAACCCGCCGTGCAGAGAGGGGGCATCAGTGCGGTTGCGATGGCTACACCGGGTATTACCGTCGAACTGCGATCCTTGCGCGACTGAGCAACGATGCCCGCCAACCCACCAAAGAAGGCTATCAACACATCGTAGGTCGTAGGTTCGGTACGTGCCAACAACTCGCTACGCGCAGTGCCCAACGGCGAGATGAGAAAATAGAGTGTCGAGGTGGTGATGGCGACAATCATCATCAGCGAGAAGTTGCGCAACGACCGTTTCAACAGTTCGAAATCGTTGATGCCCAACGACAAGCCAATGCCCATGATAGGCCCCATGAGCGGTGATATGAGCATCGCTCCGATGATGACGGCTGCCGAGTTGACATTCAAGCCCAACGATGCAATCATCGTGGCGAAGATGAGTACCCATAGATTGATGCCGCGAAACTCTACTCCGCGACGAATCATCTCGACAATATCCTCTTGGGAGGCGCTATCTTCGGTTAAACTGAAACGCTCGGAGACGGTCTGCTTGAGCGTTGTCCACCACGAATGGAGGTCATTCGTTGTCGTCGGTTTCGTCATAATGATTCTCTTTGTTACGATTTTTGTTGGGCTTGGGTTTCCCGGATACAATCAATACAAACTCCCCACGCGGCTCGTTCTGCCGAAAGTAGTCGAGTACCTCCGTCACGCTTCCGCGCACGGTCTGCTCGAATTTCTTGCTCAACTCGCGCGATACAGAGACTTGGCGCTCGCCTCCGAATACCTCTTGAAACTGCTCTAAACACTTCACTACGCGGTAGGGCGACTCATAGAAGATGAGCGTGCGCTCCTCGTCCTTGAGCTCTTGCAATCGCTTGTTGCGGCCCTTCTTCTGGGGTAGAAACCCTTCGAAACAGAATCGGTCGCAGGGAAAACCACTCTGCACCAATGCCGGAATGCAAGCCGTAGCACCGGGCAACGTCTCCACCTCGATGCCCTGCTCGACACAGGTGCGTACCAACAGAAAGCCCGGGTCGGAGATGCCGGGTGTGCCGGCGTCGGAGATAAGCGCCACGGTACGTCCGGCCGCAATGGTCTCGGCAACGAGTGCTACGGTGGCGTGTTCATTGAACTTGTGATGTGCTTGCAGACGTTTCTCGATGCCTAAGTGATGCAACAAGACGGCCGATGTACGCGTATCCTCGGCAAGTATCAGGTCGACCTCCTGCAACACCTTGATGGCTC
>CAYUJP010000068.1:0-6671 GCA_964445055.1 uncultured Alistipes sp. | reverse complement strand
CGAACAGAGTACCTCCGATGACCGGTTTCATGGTGTCTACCACAGAGCGATAGGCTTCGGTAATCGGCACAACATCGTATTCGATTTTCAGATTCTCAGCCAACGCTTGCGCATCGACAACAGAGTGATCAGATGAGAACTGCGAAGGCATCATCAGCACCTTCACATTCTCACGGCCCAACGCATCGACTGCCAAACAAGCTACCACCGCCGAATCTATACCTCCGGATAGACCAATAGCCGCCTTCTTGTAGCCGTTCTTCTGGAAATAGTCGCGCAGGCCGCAAACTGCTGCCGAATAGACCATTCGTGTACGGTCTTTGTAGGTTGTGTAGGGGACCTCGATGGGAGTATGCTCGGCATTCGTGTCGAAAATCACGAAATCTTCCTCGAAACTCTTCATCACCAGCTCCAATTTACCATCGGTTCCAATGACTGCCGATGTCCCATCGTAGACCAATTCGGTGGCACCTCCCACTTGATTTACCAACAGAATGCGCTTGGATTCTACATAAGCACGCTCGTGCATGACGTTGTAACGATAGGACATCAGCCCTTTACCATAACGACGCGCATTAATATTGAGGATAAGTTTGATGGATTTATCGAAATTTGCCGTGCGACTCAAATCATCACCGACAATCAGTGCAACGCGTTCGCCACAGATGGTCAAGGTCTGATAGCCACTTCCTGAGACCAAAAAGCCCATCTCACGACGAGCTGTGATGAAACGTTTGCTTACGTAGTGCTTGACTTCGCACTTCTCGATGACAGCCGCCGCACTCACCGTACCACACTCTGTCAACATTGGAAGTCCCACAATAGCCACAATTCGATCGCAATGTGTAGCAATCTCAGAGAGCGCATCCTCACAAAGAGATACAAATGTAGTCTTATTTAATAGGTCCATTGCGGCCATTCCGCTGAGAGCCTGTTCAGCAAACACCACTAAATCAGCACCCTCGCATTTAGCCCGTTCTACAGCCTCAATGATTTTCGCTTCATTTCCTTTAATATCCCCAGTTGTGTAATTCAACTGAGCTATCGCTATTTTCATTTTCCGGAGTTTTAAAAGCTAAACATTGCCACAAAGATACAGATTATTTGGATAAATTTCACTTTTTGTCTTGAAAATTCACATTCACTCCGGACACTTTATCAGACTCGTAACTCTCTAAGAATGACCTATTATGTTATTCACACCACCATCTATTTCATCTACAGCTTGTTTTTCTTCCATCACAAGTTGAACAGAGACGTAACTTTACGATAGCGTCAGCACATCATCGGACAAAATATAAAATTGCATAGTACACCGTGTGAGGGGACATTGTAACATTCGTTGTATCTTACATAGAGTTTGAAGTCGAGCGGTACAAAAAAAGATGCGTCACTCCGAAGAGTAGCGCATCGTGGTTGTTGAATTCGACATCGCTATTGCTCTGCAGCAACTGTATCGGGCTCGGAAACCAATATACGACCGCAATACTCGCATACAATCACCTTCTTACCCTGACGAATATCGACCTGACGCTGAGGGGGTATGCGGTTGTAGCAACCACCGCACGCATCGCGCTTGACGGTCACAACGGCCAATCCGTTGTGTACATTTCGACGAATACGATTGTAGGCTGCCAACAGACGCTCATCAATCTTTGCCTTTGCCACCTCGGCCTGCGCTGCATAATCGGATACCTGTGCAGCCGTCTCGGACTCAATACCCTGCAACTCATCGCGTTTCACCTGTAAATCGGCTTTGCGATCGGCAATGACCCCATTGGTCTGCTCGACCTGTGCCTTCTTTGCCTTGATGGCAACAGCATACTCCTTGAGTCGCTTCTCTGACAACTCAATCTCCAACTCTTGGTACTCAATTTCCTTGTTCAGTGCATCGAACTCGCGGTTATTGCGCACGTTGTTCTGTTGCTCCTTATACTTGGCTATCAAGGATTTTGATTGTTCAATCTCGCGCTTGCGTTGCTTGACCATAGCATTCAGCTCATCGACTTCACTACCGAGCTTTTCTACGCGAGTTGTTAAGCCAGCCAACTCATCTTCCAGATCCTCCACCTCCAGCGGCAGTTCGCCTTTAATTTTGTTGATCTCGTCGATCTTCGAGTCGATTTTCTGCAACTCATAGAGTGCCAGGATCTTCTCCTGCATGGAATAATCGACCTCGGCTGTTTTCTTTTGTGCTGCCATATGTCGTGTTTAAGTTTTAATGCTACTTCTGCCCTTTCCGTTCTGACATTGTATGTAAACAACCCTCCGGAACGAAAATTTATAAACAAAGGTACTTCACCGGATTGCAAGAGCATTCACTCTTGCGAACGGCAAAGGTACATATTTTTTTTGAAAAAATATCAAATAAAATTTCAATTGCACAATATTCGCTCTCAAAATGGCCGACATCGGCAACGATAAATGCTCCGGAAGGAGTCATAAAATCGTTATACTTCAAATCTGCCGTGATGTAGAGTTGCGCTCCCGAAGCCTCAACTTCAGGCATCAGCGAGGCCCCTGCGCCTGTGCAGACAGCCACACAACTGACCGTGTCGCAAACAATCTGGCTATGACGAATTGTCGGAAGATGCAAAGTGGCACCCACTTTCGTAAGGTAGTCAAGCGTGGGGATGGGCTGAGGCAGGAAGCCAACCACTCCAAACCCCACGGATTCACACCCTCGAGTGGGAGACAATAGACGCAACGACTCGATGCCCAACATCGAAGCCAAACGCCAACTCATGCCCTGTGGAGCGCTATCCAGATTGGTATGACATGCATAGAGGACGATGTCGTTCCGAATAGCCTTTGCCACACAACGTTGTACATAGTCGGTACCATTCAGGCGTTTGATTGCGTGAAAGAGGATGGGATGATGTGTTACCACCATGTCGAAACCGCCACGTATCGCCTCGTCGAGCACCTCCTCGGTGACATCTACCGCAAGCAACAACCGTTGCACCTCCTGCTCGGGGTCACCAACCACCAAACCCGAATTATCGTAACTCTCTTGCAACGAGAGCGGAGCAAACTCCTCAATGATGGCTGCTATCTCTTTTACTCTCATAAATTCACCGGATTAGTTGAAGAGCGATTGTTCGTAGAAAGCAAAGAGTTCTCGCTCTTGAGGCTTTGCCTCGTCGGACGACTCTTGGGGTACTGTATGCTCGGTCCTAATTTCCGACACAAGTTCTGTCGATGGATTGACATCTGTCGTATCGGTTGCATGCGGTAACGACGAAGTAGGCACTACATCCGTGTTGTCGAGGATATTTTCGGCTGAACCGACATCTTTCAGATAGTTGCGCACTTCAAGCAACTGTGCACGGATAGACTGCAAACGTTCCAATAGCTCCATATTGTTAGTCAAACGTGCTGTTCCGCCCTGCAGGGCACGTTGTGCTCCTTCGAGTGTCATTCCTCGCTCCTTAACAAGGTGGTAAATCAGTTTGAGATTCTCCACATCTTCGGGCGAGAAGAGGCGATTGCCCTTTTTGTTCTTTTGAGGTTTGAGTATCGAGAATTTCGACTCCCAATAGCGAATCAACGAAGGATTCACATCGAACAGTTCGGATACCTCACCCATTGAGTAAAACAACTTCTTAGCCATGGTCCATTTTCTCGGTTATCACGTTTTAAGGATTCGTAGCGAGTTAGGATAGAGGTTGTTGCAACGACGGCCTATGCGTTTTGCATAGCCCAACGCCACATCGTGCACAGTCACCAGATTCATTCCTTCAGTAAGGCAATCGGCGGAGAGATCGCCACGTCGCAGATAGGTCAACGCCTCTTCTTCGCTCAGCGCGGCTACCGCTGTAGCATCGCGTGATAATTCCACATAGAGCGCCAAAGCGTGAGCCGGCTTCAAAAGGCCCTTGTAGATTTGGCCCATCTCTACTCCTGAATAGATGACAGTCACCATCCCCGACAGCCACTTCATTGCCTCGGCTTGCGAGGCACGATAGGCATAGCAATTCTCTGCAACCCGGTAAAAGCGCAAAGCATCGGCATCGACCACCCAACGTTGGAGTTCTGTTGCCGAACGGCGATCCACCTCCACAAGGGGCATTCGCTGAGGCTTTGCCCATCGTGTCTTTGTCGCTACGGTGAACTCTTTGCGCACTACGGCAGCAAAGAATCCCTCGCCATCCACCCGATGCGGATAGAAACGGAACGTCTGAAAATGGCCTTCATTTCCCGTGACGATACCCCACTCCGGTTGCACCGGAAGTGGCGAAAGCGATGCGGTCTGTCCGGCAAACTCCGAAGCAAAAGTGCGCAACACACCTTCATTCTCCACGAAATTGAAAGTACAAGTACTGTAAATCAACGTTCCACCCGGACGTAGTGCTTGCCACGCATTGCGAAGAATTGCAAGTTGTCGTTGCGCGCACATCGTCACATTAGATTCGCTCCACTCCTGCCGAGCCTGCTCCGCCTTGCGAAACATCCCCTCACCGGAACAGGGAGCATCGACAGCCACCACATCGAACCACCCATCAAGGCGTTGATACCCCGATGAGTCGTCGACCGTCACAGCCACATTGCCTAATCCCCACTTGCAGACATTGTCGACCAACACGGAGGCACGATTGCGCACCGCTTCATTTGCAACGACCAAGCCATCGACACCTACCAACGAGGCATAAAGGGTTGTCTTTCCTCCCGGAGCGGCACACATATCCAAGAGCCTGCATCCCTGCACCCCCTCGATATGGGAGAGAATATGTCCTACAAATTGTGACGAGGCCTCCTGCACATAGTAACAACCTGCATGGAAATCGGGGTCTAACGTAAACGAGGGGCGTGTGCTAAGGTAGTAGCCTTGTGTAGACCACGGCACTCGATGCGCAGAGGGTGCAACCCTATCTTTTGCCGGATTGAGTCGTACCGAAACAGGCGACTCGCCCTCCAAAGCTTGGCATAGCGCCTCCCCTTCGGTGACTCCGAGATCATTTATCACTCTACGAACAAAAGCTATGGGCAACATGTCACTTGGATTTTAACGAAGTACGCAAGTCGTCAATTCGAGCATAGAGACGGTCGAGCACGGTCGGATTTGCCACAAAATCATCGGTATCCTTGTCAATCACAAAAATCTCGCCCTTGTAGATGTTTTTAATCCAATGCTCATACTTCGCATTCAATCGACTAAGATACTCTTCGTCGATGTTCATCTCATAATCGCGTCCTCGCTTGCGAATCTGCGAGATGAGGGTCGGCACACTTGCACGCAGGTAGATGAGCATGTCGGGCTGAGGAATGAAATCCGATGCCAAACGGAATATACCCATGTAGGTCTCGAGGTCACGTGTAGTCATCAGCCCCATGCTGTGTAAGTTGTCGGCAAAAATGTGTGCATCTTCGTAGATGGTTCTATCCTGAAACACATTCTCATCACCGGCTTTCAGCATGTTAAGCGTCTGCTGAATACGACTTCCCAAAAAGTAGATTTGAAGGTGGAAAGCCCAATGATTCATATCGTTGTAGAAATCCCCGATGTAGGGGTTGTTGTTCTCCTCATAGTAGGCTTTTGACCGGTAGTGACCTGTCAGAATCTCCGTGAGAGTTGTCTTTCCACTGCCTATATTGCCGGCAATTGCTATATACATGGTGTTAGGATTTTATTCCGTAAGTTAATCGTCAATTAAACAATTCGCACACCTTTTCTACTGTCGAAGGTAGTGCAAAGACCACTACGCGGTCAAACGCCTGTATCTCAGTGGCACCCACGGCAATCTCTACGCGGTCACCCCGAACGATACCACCGATAATCACATCGTCAGGCAGGCCCAAACTCCGTATCGGAGCTTTCGTTGCAAGAGAATTGGGTTTGGCGATGAACTCGAGCACTTCAGCTTCGCTTCCTGTAAGGTATTTGATGGCTTGCACATCGGTAGGCATCGTAAAGCGGAAGATGTTTGCCGCCGTAATCTGTTTTTTATTTACGATGGTATCGATGCCCATGCTCTCAGCCAAGTTGATGTAGTTGAGATTTTCCACCTCGGCAATCACCTTCTTCACCCCCATACGACGAGCCAACAAGGCTGCCAAGATGTTTGTCTCGCTACGGCCTGTGACTGCAAGAAAAGCATCCATATTGGGAAGGCCCTCCTCCAACATAGCTTCTGTATTACGGCCATCGACATTGATGATGAGCGTCTTGTCGAGCAATTCGGCCAAGCGATAGGCCTTCTCTGCATTGTAGTCGACCAACTTGATGTTGATTTCGGCTTGTAAAGCCTGAGCAACTCCCACGCCAATGCGCGAACCCCCCAATATCATCAGATTCTTTACCTCAACATGCGATTGGCCGGAGAGTTCGTTGACCTCGCGCACGGCATCGTGACGTGCAATTACATAGACGGTATCGCCCTCGGCATAGCGCTCCTTAGGGTGCGGAATCACCGTCTTTCCTTCGCGAGAGATGGCTACCGTGCGGTAGTTTAACTGATTGCCATCGTCACCGAAACCTATCAGTTCGCGATCAACCAATGGAGATGTAGGGTCTAACTTAAACACAGAGAGCGAAAGTCTTCCTCCGGAGAAGTCGACATATTCGGTTGTGGATGTGTGTCCCAACAGGCTGACCACCTCGGACGCAGCGACCTGCTCCGGATAGAAGAGATAGTCGATACCCATTTCAATGAACATCTCCTTGTTATTGG
>CAYUJP010000067.1:0-7045 GCA_964445055.1 uncultured Alistipes sp. | reverse complement strand
ACAGTTACCCGTTCACCGCATTTCGAGTGCGGCCCGATCGACCACTCCGGCATCTCTCCTTCCAAGAACGGTTGTCGAAGAGTAGGTTTCCCTGTTCTTCGGGTTGCAAAGGTAAGCAAATTTTCCAAGATTCCGCATTTTTCCTCATTTTTTTCGCAAAAATTCCTTTCTAAAATCGGTTGCAACCGCACTGTAAATTCGATATGTCGCTGACTTTTTTCAAAAAAATCGTACCGTTTATTTGACAATCCGCCACTTCGTGGGTCTTCATTACAAAAGCAACCCGAAGAGTCACGACCATGCAGATGCAGTTCTCCATACCGAACCCATACACTATCGAGCCTATGGCCACGATGTTTCGAGTCGCACCATGCACACATGGCAACCACACATCGATAGTTTCGATTAATTTTGTACGTTAAACCCGCCGCAACCGATGTCCGACACCGAACTCTACGAACATATCCGCTACGACCTGCAACAGGGATTTCGCGACTTGGTAGCCACCTACCAACGTCCCGTCTATTGGCACATCCGGCGTTTGGTTGTCCGACATGCCGACACGGAAGATATTTTGCAGGAGACCTTCCTTCGCATCTTCCGCTCGTTGCATCAACTCGACAATCCGGGAGCACTGCGCAGTTGGGTCTATCAAATAGCCACCCACGAGGCATTGCGCTACCTCAACAAGCAGCAACGGCGACTGGCCCTGCAAGAGTATCGTGCAGAGTTGCCTACACAACCCCAAGCCGATGCCTACTTCGACTACTCCGACATTGAAGTGGTTCGGTTGCAAAACGCTATCCGTCGATTGCCTCGTATGCAACAAGTGGTCTTCAACTTGCGCTACTACGACGAACTTAGCTACGACGATATTGCACAAATCACCCAATCGACGGCAACCGGTGCCAAGGCAAATTACCACTTGGCAAAGAACCGCATCATCGAGTATATGACCTCACACGACTGAATCATTATGAAGCAGACATTTGACTTTGACACCGTAGGCAAACGCATGCCATACACCGTACCGCAAGCATATTTCGACACCTTGTCGGATCGCCTTATCGCGCAAGTTGCCACACGAAACACAGCCCTTGTTCGCACAAAGAGACGGCGACTGTGGGGGACTCTCGGCATCGGTCTTACAACGGCTGCCGTGGTCATTCTTGCAATCGTGTTTCGGGGGAACGACACCTCCACGACCGACTATCGTCTTTTTGACCAAACTTTTGCCAATCTGACAGAGGCCGACCAAGATTATCTGCTTACCCTCTACGACGACATGTTGCTTGCCGAATCGGATTATCCGGAGGAAGATACCTTTTATCAATAAACAAATAAATTAATCTATTACCAACAACTTAACTTATCTACTTATGAGAACAATCCGTTGTTTTTCGCTCTTGTTGGCGCTCATCCTCACTTGTGGAGAGGCCGGCTATGCACAGAATCCCTCGCAGGACAACACCACACGTGAACAACGTCGCGAGAAGTTCATCGAGGCACAGGCACGCCACATTGCCGATGAGTTGGCTCTCGACGACAACACCTCCCGACAATTTGTCGACACCTACAAGCAGTACAAGCAGGAGTTGTGGGCTCTCTCTCCGGAACCTCGACCCGAAAGTCGGCCCAACCCCGATGAGGTGGGACCTAATCCCGAAGCAGGACCTCGTCCCGAGGTCAACCCTCGACATGGCGATGGACCCAAACCTGAAGTTGAACGCTCGGACGAGGCTATCAAGCAGTCTATTACTGCGCAGTTCGACCGCGAGCAGAAGACACTTGACATCCGTCGGACATACTATGCGCAGTTTTCGGCCTTCCTGACGCAACAGCAAATTGCAAAGATGTATCGCATTGAGCGCAATCTTCTCCGTCGGGTATCCGAACGTCGAAGAGCTCCGGAGAGACGACCACACAATTAGCGCCAATAGGATCATCCGCTATCTCGCATACGGTGAATAACATTGCTTCACTGTATGCGAGATTTTTTCTTTGCAGAGGAAAGCCCATCAGAAATTTCCGTTATAGGTAGTTCCTTCCCGACAAAAAGGTCATATCGTCCATTTTTTATCCATTATACACCTCTTTTCATCGAGGGTGATAGTTCATTCTCAAGAAATTTCTCTATCTTTGTAGAGGTGAAATTGTACCATACTACAAAAGGTACGATTTTCGTTAGTAGAATAGATTGCTAACTAAAAAGTGTAGAGACGATGAAGACACTGACAACAAAATTGTGCATGCTGTTCTTGCTATTCGCAGGCGGATGCACCTCGGCGTACTATCAGGCAGGTAACTACGCGAGCAACGACGATCTTTATGCCATTCACAATAAAACAGTCATCGCCCAGCGCGAAAAAGCAAAGGCCGAAGCTGAGAAGGCCGAAGCTGAGGCACGCCGTGCACAAGTCGAAGCATTGATTGCACAGGCACAAGCCGATGATGCCGAAAATCGCTACTACAACAACAATTATAGCAGTGGTAACGATGGCTTGGTGGTCGACACTTACGAGAGTGCCTACGCACGACGTTTGCGTGGATTTCAGTCATCGACCTATCGAATGCCATCGAGTTATTGGAATTTGCGCTACAGTGGGACATTCAACTACTTGACTGCCTACGATCCTGCCTTCTACAACATCATCGTCATGGGCGATGAGGCGTGGGTAGAGCCGAAATACATCACCTCGATGTTTGGCACATGGGGATTGGCTACGGGCTACACTGCAGGCTACCTATCGGGCCTCTACAACAGTTGGTACTTCGATTGGGGATATGGTTGGCCCTACTACAGCTATTCGTGGGGCTACTACCATCCTTATTGGAGTTGGGGCAGTTACTACTCACCGTGGTGGAACTACGGCTATTGGTATGGCGGATACTATCCCCATTGGGGCGGTGGTCCCTCGCATGGGGGTCATTTGGCAATACATCCTCGCAACAACTACCGCATCAATGGTACACAAGGGACCATCCCGCGCAATCGCACCGTCTATGGCACTCCCTCGCGTAACTATGGCAGTAGCGGTGTCGGTTCACGAAGCAACGCAAATGGAGGTAATCGCACGGGAGGCTCCGTATCACGCAACAGTGGAGGACGCAGCAACGGAAGTAGCAACGTCTACCGTCAAGGAGGTAACTCTTCGTCAAACAACAGCAGTTCGCCGAGCAACAGCCGCCGCGAGAGCAATTCGAGTAGCTACCGCAACAACTCTTCATCAAGCAACTCCGGCAGTTCGTTTGGTGGTGGCTCTTATGGCGGAGGCTCACGAAGCAACTTTGGAGGAGGCAATTCGGGCGGTGGCTCTTCATCGGGCGGTGGTAGCCGCGGATTTCATGGACGGTAATCGCATCTATCGAGGTACACAAACGATACGCTAAACACTTACGGGTATGAAAAAAATCGCATTTTTACTCGGAATCACGCTATCGACCCTCTGCACGATGCAGGCTCAGAATCTTCGATTCGGAGGGGCGGTATTGAACCAGGACGGACTACTTTGTGCCGACCTTGCCCGGTTGTCACAACCACAGAACTTCGGCACAGCACGTGTCATGGCACTCGGTGGCGCTTTCACCTCGTTAGGAGCCGACCTTTCGGCCATGTCTATCAATCCGGCCGGTTTAGGTATGTATCGGCACAACGAATTTGTGTTGACTCCCTTGTTGAGTTGCCAATCGTCGGAGACGCCCGGCACATCTGTCTATGGGAAGAATGGTAAAAATCGTGTCTCCATGGCCAACTTCGGTGTGGCGCTCAATGCCTACGAGGGAACGGGTGCAGTGACCAGTTTTACCGTTGGATTCGGTCTCAACCGCATTGCCGACTTCAACAGTCGCACCTCCTACAAGGTGAACTCGCCCTACAACGGAAGTTCGCTCGCTCCCACGATTGCCGATGTATTCGGGCAACAACTCGGGCAGGCAGGCATCTTTCCCAACAATAGCGGACAATTGGGTTACACCTCGGTCAATCCCTACTATTGGCCCGCTGTATTGGGGTACAACGGCTACATGATCAGTCGCTACGAGGATGCCTCTACGGGCGACCAATACTATACTCCCGACTGCATCGGTAGCAACGCCTCCGTGCTTCACTACTTGGATATTGCCAACACAGGTTCCATCAATGAGTTTGCCTTCTCGGCAGGTGCCAACTTCAATAATATCGTCTATGTCGGTGCAACCATCGGCATACAGAGCGTACGCAAGAGTACCAACATCTACTATGGCGAAGACTACGCCTACAACGGAGTGGCCGTCACCTCTGCAGGCGAGGCACTTGAAACGCAGTTGGACTATGCCGACATCTACCAACATGCACGCCTCACAGGGTCGGGCGTAAACTTCAAGATTGGTGTGATTGCACGCCCCACACCCAACCTTCGCATCGGTATGGCATTACACACCCCCACCTACTACTCCTTGGAGCGACGTTACTACGGAGGCATCGAGTCGCAACTCTACAGCAACACCCGGGGCAATGCTGAGATTAACTCCGACGGCACACCCTATCAAGAGGATTTAGGGGGTGATTCGTGGTGTTTCACCTCCCCTACTCGATTGATGTTTGGCGTATCCTACACCTTTGCCCAAATGGGATTGGTTACTGTCGACTACGAGCGCGATTGGTACAACGGTATCCGTATGAAGAGCACACCCGATGGGTTCGACATCACTCCCGAAGCATATAAGGCTGAATTCAAGAGTAATTTTCAAGGGACGAGCACCATCCGTGCCGGAGTCGAGCTCAAACCGCTGCCTACGGTAGCGTTGCGCGTGGGTGCCGGCTATACCAATTCGATGCTCAAGCACCGTACCGACTACTACGATTCGCCCCTGAGTTACGAGATACGCTACTTTACAGTGGGTGTCGGTTTTGTCCTATCGCGTAGCGTCACGTTGGATTTGGCCTACCAACATGTCACCGACAAGCAGTCCGACTATCGACTCTTCTACAGTCTCAATGCCGACACGGGCGAGTTTTTCACCACGTCGAGTCTGCTACACACCAACTCCACACGTCACAATGTGGCCCTCTCGATGGCATTCCATTTTTAGCGAAACACGACTGTACCACCACACAAGAGCCGATGGCGTCGAGCGACACCTTCGGCTCTTTTTCCTGTGTCGGCGAGATGTGCAAAAACGCTGTCATTCCAATCCTTTTATAGATTTATTTGCTACCTTTGTCAGACAGAATATAACGATTCGAAATATATGGCAAAAGAACTCAAAGATTTGACTCGTGCCGAGGAGAATTACTCGCAGTGGTATAACGATTTGGTGGTTAAAGCCGGCTTGGCTGAAAGTTCGGCGGTCCGTGGCTGTATGGTCATCAAGCCCTACGGATATGCGATATGGGAGAAGATGCAATCCATCTTGGACGGTATGTTCAAAAAGACGGGACATCAGAACGCCTATTTTCCGCTCTTCATTCCAAAGTCATTCTTCTCAAAGGAGGCACATCACGTCGAGGGTTTTGCCAAGGAGTGTGCCGTGGTGACACACTACCGTCTAAAGAACGACCCTAACGGCAATGGCATTGTCGTTGACCCCGATGCTCGGTTGGAAGAGGAGCTCATCGTACGTCCCACCTCCGAGACCATCATCTGGAACACCTATAAGAATTGGATTCACTCCTATCGCGATCTGCCTATCCTCTGCAATCAGTGGGCGAACGTAGTGCGCTGGGAGATGCGCACGCGTCTGTTCCTGCGCACCGCCGAGTTCTTGTGGCAGGAGGGTCACACTGCTCATGCCACACGCGAGGAGGCTATTGCCGAGGCTGAAAAGATGATTCAAGTTTACCGCGACTTTGCCGAGCGTTACATGGCATTGCCGGTTGTTGTGGGTCACAAATCTCCGAACGAGCGTTTCGCAGGTGCCGAAGATACCTTGACCATCGAAGCCTTGATGCAGGACGGCAAGGCTTTGCAGAGTGGTACGTCGCACTTCTTGGGGCAGAACTTTGCAAAAGCATTCGATGTACAATTCACCAACAAAGAGGGCAAATTAGAGTATGTATGGGCCACCTCGTGGGGCGTATCCACGCGTCTGATGGGCGCGCTCATCATGGCACACTCCGACAACAACGGATTGGTTTTGCCCCCTGCATTGGCACCTATTCAAGTCGTGCTGATTCCGATTTACAAGGGCGAGGAGCAGATGAAGCAGGTTGTTGCCGAACTCAACCGCATTGCCGACAATCTGCGTGAACGCGGGCTGAGCGTCAAGGTCGACGACCGAGACAATGTACGTTCGGGTTTCAAATTTGCCGACTACGAGCTCAAAGGTATTCCCGTGCGTTTGGCACTCGGGCCTCGCGACTTGGAGAATGGTACCATCGAATTGATGCGTCGCGATACGTTAGAGAAGAAGACCGTTTCGCAAGAGGGTCTCACCGAGCAGGTCGTAGCTCTGATGGATGAGATTCAGCAGGGTATCTACAACAAGGCTCTCGCCTACCGCAACTCGATGATTACCCGTGTCGACACCTGGGAAGAGTTCCAGCGTGTACTCGATGAGAAGGGCGGTTTCATCTCGGCACATTGGGATGGCACCATCGAGACAGAGGTTGCCATCAAGGAGGCAACAAAAGCTACCATACGTTGTATTCCACTCGACAGTGTCGAAGAGGAGGGCACTTGCATCTACACGGGTCGTCCGTCGCATCGTCGCGTACTCTTTGCACGTAGCTACTAATAAACTATTCTTGCGGGAGTCTTGCCCCTTCGCGTGCAGACTCCCGCAACTATTTTTCGTTATCGGTCGGCACCCGCCTTTGTCGATACCTATCCCCAACCTATCCAAATGAGTGTAAAAAGCCCCGTATCTACGCCTCTTCCCGGTGACCGTGCCCGTCAGCGCACCATCTATCGCGTCACTCTCATAGGTTCGTTGGTGAACCTGGTGTTGAGCATCGCAAAATTTGTGGCGGGCATCTGTGGGCATAGTTCGGCAATGGTTGCCGATGCCATCCACTCGCTCTCCGACTTGGCAACCGATGTAGTGGTGCTCTGTTTCATCCACATTG
>CAYUJP010000066.1:0-7055 GCA_964445055.1 uncultured Alistipes sp. | reverse complement strand
AGAGATTAGACAAAATAATATACCATAGATGAAACGAGTTATTTTATTGCTTGTTGTCGTGTTGACTACCGTGGTTGCAAATGCTCAGAACAGCATAACGGCGACGGTAGTGGATGCGAAGAGTCGCGAAGGCGTGGTGGGTGCTGTGGTGGAGTTTGCTCCCGCAGACACGACTGCCCAGAAGCGATACTTCACGACCGGATATCGAGGGCGGTTGGAGGCCTCAGTGCCCCAAGGGTCCTACACGATGTCCATCTCTTTTTTGGGTTACGAGACCTTGCAACAGCAGGTGAAAGTGACCTCGCGACGTGCGTTGGGTACATTGGAGCTCAGTGCAGCCGCGACCGAGATTGAGGCTGTTGTGAAGGAGGTGAAGAGCATGCGCACCTCGCAGAAGGGCGACACGGTGAGCTACAATGCCGGAGCTTTCAAGGTGACAGCCGATGCCGATGTGGAGGGGCTGTTGAAGAAGATGCCGGGTATCACGGTCAGCAACGGGTCGGTGGAGGCTCAGGGCGAGACGGTGAAGAAGGTCTATGTCGACGGCAAGGAGTTCTTCGGTGAGGATGTCACTTCGGCCATCAAGTCGATGCCCGCCCAAGCGGTCGACCGCGTGGAGGTATATGACAAGTTGAGCGATGCTGCGGAGTTCTCGGGCATGGACGATGGCGAAGGATTCAAGGCCATCAACATCGTCACCAAACCGCACATGCGTCAAGGGCAGTTCGGTAAGTTGTATGCAGGGTATGGATATCAGCCCGAAACGGAGGGGATGACCTCGCACCACAAGTACAACGCCGGAGGAAATGTCAACATATTCCAAGGGTCGAGCCGTGTGTCGGTCATCGGGCTGTTTAACAATGTCAATCAGCAGAACTTCTCGTTTGAGGATATTTTGGGTGTGGCCGGTGGAAACACGGGACGAGGCAGCGGCGTAGGCGATATGATGGTGCGCCCTGAAAGCGGTGTAGCATCGGTCAGTTCGTTTGGCGTGAACTACTCAGACAGTTGGGGCAAGACGGGCCGTAACGACAAAGTGACGTTGCAGGCCAGCTACTTCTTCAACCGTACCAACACCAAAAATCGGTCGCTGACGGACAAGTGGTACGAAGCTCCTATGGCCATCGATACGATGCACAACGAGGGCTATACCAACAACAAAAACGGCAACCATCGTTTCAACGCGCGGTTGGATTGGCGTATATCGGAGAATCAATCGCTCATGTCGCGCACGGGACTCAGCTACCAGAGCTACGACCCCTACAGCACCACCACCGGTTATCAGCAAGGCGAGAGCGGGTATGGCGTGGTGAACAACTATAGCCACGGCGACCGCTACGGTGTGAACTTCAACCAATATCTCTCCTACCGCACCAAGTTGGGAAAGAACGGGCGCACATTGACCCTCGATGGACGGGTCACCTATCGCAACAATCGGGGGGACACGGAGAGCTACTCGAACCAAGCAAGTTTGATTCACACCTGGCGACCCGACACACTCAGTGATGACGATTTGTTGGAACTTCGCTACCAACTGTCGCATGCGCCCTCCTACAGCTACAATGTACGAGGCGATGTCACCTACACCGAGCCTGTGTCGAAATATGCTCAGGTGAGTCTGCAATATCGCGTAGGATATAACTATCAGCAGAGCGATAAGAGTGTCTATGTGACCGGCGATGACTACCTCACGGCAGGTATCGAGCCCGACCCAAGCCTCTCGAAATCGTCGAATTCGGGCTACCTGACCCAACGTGTAGGTCCGGGTTTCCGCTACGCAAAGGGGAAGAACCGGTTTGTGATGAATGTGTCGTACCAACATGCGCAACTGACCGGCGAAGTGTTGTCGGGAACACGTATCGGCGAGGGGAACAGCAAGACCAAGCAGGGATTTGACAACCTCACCTACTTCATGATGGGACAGCTCAACATCAACAAGGAGAATTCGATTCGGATTTTCATCAACTCGTCGACCGACAATCCAAGCATCAGCCAATTGCAGAACATCTACGACATATCGAATGTACGTATGATTTCGAAGGGTAATGCGGATTTGAAACCCTCCTACTCGAACAACGTCCGTTTTCACTATGTGAACTCGAATGTGGAGAAGGGACGCACGTTCATGTGGATGTTCTCCATGCAAAACACCTCGGACTACATCGCTTCGGCCATTGCCCAGAATGTAACGCTAAACATCCCCACAGGGTCGTACAACACGGATGGCACCCAAGAGATCAAGAGCTACACGCCCAACCAGTACAGCACCTATACCAACATGGACGGTTACTGGAATTTGCGCACACAGATTAGCTACGGATTCCCCATTTCGTTTATCAAATGCAACCTGAACTTGATGACCGGTGTCGACTACTCGATTACCCCTACACGCGTTGGCGGCAGCGTCGACACGGATGGCAATCTGACAGGGGGCGAGCGCAACGATGCCAGCTGTCAGAGCTACGATTTCAGAGCCATATTGGGTAGCAACATCTCCGAAAATGTGGACTTCACCCTCTCGTGGCAAGGGGCTTACAACATAGCCAAAAACTCGCTGAGCACCACCACCGGCAACAACCGATATTTTAACCATACGGCTTCGGCCAGCATGAAGTTCGTCTTCCTGAAGACCATGACCTTCACGGGGAATGTATCGTATCAGCAGTATATCGGTTTCACGAACAACTACGACACGTCGTATGTATTGTGCAACCTCTATCTCGGAAAGAAGGTGTTCCGCAATCGTCGCGGTGAGGTGATGATTGGGGTGAATGACCTGCTGAATCAGAATACGGCCTTCGCACGCACAACCGGTTCGGGATATACACAGAATGCGGTGAACAGCGTCATCGGTCGGTACTACACGGTGCAGTTTGTCTACAACCTGCGTAACTTCGGCAAACGCGGGTCGAAGAATATCCGCGACTACGATGGCATGGAGCGGAGTGAACGCAAGGGCAACGGTGAACGTCCGATGGGACCGCCTCCCGGCGAGGGTGGTCACAGAGGTCCCGGCGGCGGCTTTGGCGGCCCCGGCGGTGGATTCTAATCAACGGCACATCGATAGAGCCGGCATCGACAGATGTCGGCTCTATCGTTTCACAGAGTGACAATTTGTTGCGAATTTTAGGCGGAAACTCTTTTGGAAGCGCGGCTTTCGCACTATCTTTGTTGCATGACAGAATTGGAAATCATTCGCCACATCGACTCGCTCTTTCGCGCTGTTCCCAATCAGGGGTTCGACGACCGAGGCGATGACTGCACCTCGTTGGATGTGGGCAACGGAGAGTTGTTGCTCTTCTCGACCGACCTGCTCACCGAAGGGGTGCATTTTCTGCGGCACCTGACTCCACCCTATGAACTGGGGCGCAAAGCCTTAGCGGTGAATCTGAGCGACGTCGCAGCCATGGGAGGGAGGTCGATTGCTACCCTACTCTCGATTGCCATTCCCAAAGAGGTGGATGCACAGTGGTGTCGCGAATTCTTGCGGGGCTATCGCGACCTCTCGCAGGAGGAGTCGGTGGCACTGGTCGGCGGTGACACCACAGCGGCACAAGGAGGCGTCAGCATAAACGTCACGGTCATCGGGCGTGTTGCGTCGGCACACATCAAACGGCGCAGCAGCGCCCGGCCCAACGATGCCATCGTTGTCAGCGGAGCTTTGGGAGCCTCGGCCGCGGGGTTGCGGGAGTTGCTTGCCGGAGAGACCGACGGCGTACATGTACACACGCACAATGTCCCCAAGGCACAGACGGAGGTGGGGCCGTGGCTCGGTATGCGCGACGAAGTACACGCAATGATGGACCTATCGGACGGCTTAGCGGCTGACCTGCCCCACATCTTGCAACTGTCGCACGTAGGGGCGCGCATTCAGACCGAACAGATTCCGTTGGGCGAAGGGGTCGACATCCGCACCGCTGTTTGTGGGGGTGAAGATTATCAGTTGCTCTTCACGGTGGCCGACACCGCTGTAGATGACCTCTGCAACGCTTTTGAGCAGCGGTTTGGGAGGGCGTGCTCTGTGGTGGGACACATCACCGCACTACAAGAGGCGGAGTTGCCCGTCATACAGTGGTATGATAAGGAGCAGCCCATCTACCCCGATTGGCATGGATATGAACACCTTGCCGAAAAATAATCGGGTGATAACGTGCAAAAAGCGAGACGAAAGGTGGGTTATTTTGGAGAAATAATGTACCTTTGGGGCACCTTTGAAAGATGAAATTGTTCTATACCGAGTACCCATACTATGAAGAAAACCGTAACGCTCAAAGACAAGACCTTTGAGGTGATGATTCCTGCCCGCGAGATTGACCGGGCAGTGACCGCTGTTGCCGAACGGCTCAATGCGGACTACAAGGAGAAGAAGTGCCCGATATTCATCGGTGTGCTCAATGGCGCATTCATGTTCATGAGTGATTTGATTAAGAAGGTTGACTTTGAGTGCGAACTCTCCTTTGTGAAGTTGGCCTCCTATGCCGGCACAACCTCTACCGGAAAGGTGGAATGTCTGTTGGGACTGAACAATAGCTTGGAGGGACGCGACGTGATTATCGTCGAAGATATCGTCGACACCGGTCGCAGCATTGCGCGTATGTTTGCCGACATCGAGAAGAAGAACCCTGCAAGCATAGAGGTGTGTACGCTCTTCTTCAAGCCTGCCTCCTACAGCGGAACATTGCCCATACGCTATCGCGCGTTGGAGATTGGCAATGAGTTTATCGTGGGTTATGGACTCGACTACGACCAATTGGGGCGCAACTTAGAGGACATATATGTTGTAACGAATGATTGAGACTGATATATCGCTGTTTGACGGAGGTCGCAAGCTCCCTCTGGTGGAGGATTTCTACACGATACAGGGAGAGGGACGCCATGCCGGTAAGCCTGCCTACTTCATCAGGTTGGGTGGGTGCGATGTGGGTTGTCGGTGGTGCGATGCGAAATATACGTGGGACCCTCGGCGTTATCCCCCCGTCGATGTGCAGGTGGTTATCGAACGTGCGTTGAGCTGCCCGGCACAAGCGATTGTCATCACCGGTGGTGAGCCGTTGCGCTATCCGCTTGGGGTGCTCACCTCGACCCTGCATAGTCATGGATTGGAAATCTTTCTGGAGACATCGGGGACCCAGCCTTTCAGCGGACATTTTGATTGGGTGTGTCTGTCGCCCAAACCTCAACAACCGCCCCTTGCAGAGGCCTATATGCATGCCGACGAGCTGAAGGTCATCATCGAAAAGGAGGAAGACCTGAGGTGGGCGGAGCAGAATGCCGAGTTGGTGAAACGCGACTGTCTGCGTTACCTGCAACCGGAGTGGAGTGTCTACGAGAAGGTGATGCCTCGATTGGTGGAGTATGCGAAGGCTCACCCGACGTGGAATATCTCGATACAGACGCATAAATTCATGCACATACCTTAATTCGGAACGGTCATGAAGGGATGGGGCAAAAAGATTTGTTTGGGTGTCTCCGTGATAGCCATTGCATTCACGCTCTACACGATAGGGCGCAATGTAGGGCATGCAATACGCATTCATCGGCAGATTTCGCAACTTGAGGTACAGAAAGAGTTCTACAAAGCCTCTATCGAGCGGGACAGTCTGCTGATTGAACGGCTCAAACAGCGCGAAGAGTTGGAACGCTATGCGCGCGAACAGTACAAGATGCAGCGCAAGGGCGAGACGGTGTATATTGTCGAATAGGCGAGGGGCACATCAGCTGAGCCGGCAAAAAACCAACCTTCATGAATCTACTACTAAACACAGATATATCGGCTAAATATCATAGCAACTCCCAGAGAGCACGGATTATCACGGAGCGGTGGATTTATCAGAACATGTTTTGTCCGGTGTGCGGAGCGGAACATTTGGTCCAATTCTCTGCCAACAAGCCTGTTGCCGATTTCTATTGTGATGCCTGTAGGCAAGAATATGAGCTCAAAAGTAAAGTTGCAACATCCATAGGCAGGACCATTGCAGACGGTGCCTATGATACCATGATAGAGAGAATTACATCAAGTAATAATCCCCATCTGTTTTACATGACACACAATGATGTGGCGATAACTAATTTGATACTCATTCCACGCTATTTCTTCACGCCCTCCATCATCGAAAAGAGAAGACCTTTGGCCGATACCGCACGGAGAGCCGGCTGGATAGGGTGCAACATCAACATCTCGACTATTCCGCAAAATTGTAAGATTGACATTGTAAAATCCGGTGTCATTTGCGATAAGAGTTCGGTACTCGATGCATACAACAAGATAAAGTCGCTACAAATCGATAACATCGATCGTCGAGGATGGATGCTTGATGTCTTGTTTTGCATCGGTACGATACCCGGTGACGATTTCAGCCTTGAACAGATATATCATTTTGAACAGAGCCTGTCAAAAAAGCATCCGGGAAATACGTTTATACGGGCAAAAATTCGTCAGCAGCTTCAACTGTTGAGAGATAAGGGATATATTGAGTTCTTAGGTCGAGGTTTCTACAAAAAACTAAACCCGATAAAATAGTCTTTGTCGGATTAGGAGTAGTTCTACCTTAACTCTTTTGAGGTGTTTTGTTGGTAAAAAGCGATGAGATATAGAGTGGAGATTAGAGAGACGCTAAGTCGAATGGTGTATGTTGATGCACCTAATCCCGATAGCGCCAAAAAGATTGCGGAGCAGCAGTACAAGAGTGAAAAAGTTGTGCTGAATGCTGAAGATTTTGTCGAGGTAGCGTACCTTGTGAGTGAGGACAAATTATCTCCTCAACGTGAATGCGAAGAGAAATAGACTATTTACATCAGATTTTAAATAAGCGGTCGCAAGGATGACGACTGGGGTGAACGAGACAAAAATAAATATCAACCCTAT
Source organism: uncultured Alistipes sp. (assembly GCA_964445055.1). GTDB lineage: Bacteria > Bacteroidota > Bacteroidia > Bacteroidales > Rikenellaceae > Alistipes. The sequence goes on along the minus strand of CAYUJP010000066.1, from coordinate 190 downwards.
AAACGCAGACGCTAATGGCAAAAAAATCTACCGATGAAATAGCAGAGCGATACGCTCAAATGAAAGAGGAACGCGATGCTTTCGAAGCAAAGTGCAAGGCTCTCGAAGAAGAAAACAATCGACTTAAATCAGCGAAACAGACTCAACCAGCTGTGGCTTCGACGCCAACACACGCTGAGCAACGAGAGTC
>CAYUJP010000065.1:0-7097 GCA_964445055.1 uncultured Alistipes sp. | reverse complement strand
GTTGTACCGGTCTGACCGGAGAGTCACCCTACACCGTTGTTAACGGTGTGAAGGTCCATCTCTATGAGCGTGCTGACAATACCAGTACATTCTCGAAACCGAGCAATACCACCTCTTGTTTCTTGGATTGCACGCAACTGAGCGACTACGATGATATTCCTACGGGATGGAAATAGGCGAAACAACTAACTAAACACAACAGAACAAGATGAAAAAGTTATTATATTCACTGCTTGCGCTCTCGGTGATTCCCTTCTGCGGATGCTCTGACGACGACACGGAGGAGACTCCGGAGCCTGTCTACGCCGTGTTGGATCTCTCTACGCCACAGTTTGTATTTCCGGCAGCGGGTGGCTCGCGCACATTGCTCGTAGCTTCGAACTGCGATTGGGAACTTGTCAACGACTACGATTGGTTGACCGTAAGTCGCGATGGCGACCAAGTGACCATCACCGCTGAGGCAAACACCTCGGAGTCGTATCGGTATGGTGCGGTGACGGTGAAGGCGGGTGAACCCGGCTATGTCGACAAGCGCGATATCCGTATCGGACAACCGCTCTACGCCGAGAATCTCTCGGTCGGAGAGACGGCCAACTGCTACATTGTCAAGACCGGCACCTCCTACAAATTCGATGCTACGGTGAAGGGCAACGGTGCCGGCGCCGGCAACTCGGGTTACCTCGATACATTCGGCGTAAAGATTGAAGGGGCTGTCTATGCCGACCTGCTGTGGGAGGCCACTTTCGACGGTGACAAGACCCGCAGTTGCGCCATCATCGATGGAGACCCCATCTACGACGGAGGTGAAATCTACTTCAACACCGGAACGTCTGAAGGTAATGCAGCGATTGCCGTCTACAACGCCACGGGCGATATTCTTTGGAGTTGGCACATCTGGGTAACCAACGATACCATCGTCGACAAGGAGAATGAGAAGAGTGTCTCCTATTGGATGGACCGCAACTTGGGTGCCCTGACCACCGACCCCGGAGATATCTCGAACCGAGGATTGCTCTATCAGTGGGGACGCAAGGACCCGTTCCTTCCCTCGAAAGCCGAGTATGTGGTCCTGCCCATTCACCCTGTAGATGAGACGACCGACGAGTCCAACGCCTTGAATTCCCAATTGAGTGTATTGCGTCAAGAGAGCAACGTCGCCAACACACAGGTGGGCAACGGACGTGCCGAATGGGGAAGAGTTGCAGCTCCTGTTGTACTACAGGCTCCCGGCAACATCGACTATGCCGTGAAGCACCCCACCACACACTTGGCACCCGAAAGCCAACGTTACGGAGATAGTGATTTTGATTGGTATCTCACCGGTGGCACCCTCGGACTCAACCAGGCTGCCGCTAAAGCTTCGCTAAAATCGGCGCTGTGGGGTGATGCCGAGAGCGACCCGACCAACTACAAGAGCATCTTCGACCCCTGTCCGGCAGGATATGCCGTTCCAAGCGACAATCTCTTCGGTTCACTCGATGAGGGTACCTACATCGAGGATGTCGACAGCGATTGGGAGGTTTCTGACTTCGGTGCGACCTGGAAGAGTTGCCAGAACAACTACTTCCCTGCAGCCGGTGTTACCTACTTTTCAGGTACACCTTACTACTGTAGCGAAGACCTCTGCTACTGGACCAACCAGTACATCGACTACCTGACGAAGGCCAAATGTCTCTTCTCGGTGCGTAACTCGGAGGTACAACGTTCGAAGGTCTACTACGGAACGGAGTATTACGGCAATGAGTATTGGGACTTGGAGTCCTATGGACTTCGTTCGTTCGGTGCCAACATACGTTGTGTGAAGATAAGTAAGTAAATAGCACTACTAACCTGGCGTAGGGGCGACACTTCGAAAAGGAGGTCGCCCCTATTTTTCGTTTCACCGAAATTCTTTGTATCTTTGTTCGCGATGATGTTGCGCATTTATCCACAGAACCCCGCAGCGCGCGAGGTCGAACGAGTTGCCGAAGCCTTGCGGCAAGGCGGAGTGGTGGTCTATCCTACCGACTCGCGCTATGCCTTGGGATGTGCGTTGTACTCGACACGAGGTGTGGCGCAGTTGTTGCGCTTGTGCGGCAAGCGCGAGCAACAACTCAGTATCGTCTGTGACCATATTGCGCGTGCTGCAACCTACTGTCGCATCGACAATCGTGCTTTCCGCACCTTGAAACAGAACACTCCCGGGGCATTTACCTTCTTGCTGCAAGCAACATCGCGCACACCGGACCGTGCCTTGCAGCGACGTCGCATCATCGGGGTTCGCATTCCCGACCATGCGATTGCACAAGCCCTCGTAACGGCACTCGATGCTCCGTTGCTCTCGGCATCGCTCAAGGCTGATGCCGGCGCCGAGGAGTTTGTTACCCAACCTTCGGCCATCGATGAACGCTATGGGCATCAAGTGGCATGGGTTATCGATGGTGGAGAGGGAAGTTTGGATGAGACAACCGTGGTCGACCTCAGTGGCGATGAGGCGGTGATATTGCGCGAAGGATGTGCCACACTTGTTTGACAAAAAGAGATAAACCCGATATGAATCAAACAGATTTTTGGAATGACAGTGCTCGTTGCGGAGCCATCGTCGGAGGAGCTTCGATGGTCTTCGCATGGATGGGCGATGCGACGGGAAGCGGAATCTTCAGCGTAACGTGGATGGTGATACACATCTATCTGCTCTATCGTTTCACTCGACAACGTGCCACACGTTTGGCTGTAGCAAACCACGACTACGGATTTGGCCCGCGATGGCTCTTCCTGCTCACCACGTCGCTATTAGCAGGCATCTTCAACGGAGCCTATCTGTTGCTTGCCATGAATACCCTCTTTTCGGAGCGATACAATGCGGCCCTGCAACAGTCGTTGCAACTAATGGAGGAGAGTAACCTCTACTCGACTGAAATCCTCGACGAGATTCATGGAGCCATACACGCTCCGACAATCATCGTTGGGGCATCGATTTTGACGGAGGTGCTCTATGCTTGTACCGTCGGTTTGGTGATTGCCGCGATTGCCCAACCTCGGATTCTCAACTCGAACAACGATGATGAGTAGCAACCCCACCCCCGATTTGTCGATTGTCGTACCCCTCTTCAACGAAGAGGAGTCGTTGCCCGAATTATTGGCGTGGATTGACCGCGTGGCAACCGAGAATCGACTCTCCTATGAGACCATCTTGGTCGATGACGGCTCAAGCGACGGTTCGTGGCAAGTCATTGAGACGTTGCAGACGCACTACCCCACACTTCGTGCCTTGAAATTTGCCCGCAACTATGGGAAATCGGCAGCTCTCTACTGTGGATTTGAGGCGGCACAGGGCGAAGTGGTCATCACGATGGATGCCGACCTGCAAGATTCGCCCGATGAGATACCCGCTCTACGACGCATGATTTTGGAGCAACACTACGACATGGTGTCGGGATGGAAGCAACAGCGACATGACCCCATCGGCAAGCGATGGCCCAGCAAGTTCTTCAACCTCACGGCACGCGTGGTGTCGGGCATCCGATTGCACGACTTCAATTGCGGACTGAAGGCCTACCGGCGACAGGTAATCAAATCGATAGAGGTCTACGGCGAGATGCACCGATACATCCCTATCTTGGCAAAAGAGGCGGGATACCGACGTATCGGTGAGAAGGTGGTACAACACCAAGCCCGCAAATACGGTCACTCGAAATTCGGCATGGAGCGCATGATAAAGGGCTATTTGGATTTGATTACGGTGTCGTTCCTCTCGAAATTCGGACGCTCGCCCATGTACTTTTTCGGAGGTGTGGGGAGTGCCATGTTTCTCTTGGGTGGATGCTCCACCGTGTGGATTATCGCCACGAAACTCTACAAGCAGTTACACCATCTACCGTTGCGTCCCGTGACGGAGCAGCCGCTCTTTTTCATCTCTATCTTGTTGGTGATTTTGGGCGTACAATTCTTCTTGGCAGGATTTCTCGGCGAACTCATCGACCGCAATGCCGCTGACCGCAACCGTTATTTGATTGATAAGACCATTCGTTAAACACCTTACAAAACATGATACAACGTATTCAAACCCTCTATCTGTTGCTTATTACCGGATTCACCGCCTGCACCGCCTACTTTCCGCTTGCCACGATTTCGACCGGCGAACAGGAGTATTCGCTCGGCGCATTTTATCTGACAGGCAGTGCCGGGGAGCAGATACAGTCGACACTGTGGTTGGGCGTGCTGTTGCTTGTAGCCGGAGTCGTGTCGCTCTGCGCGATTTTTCTCTACAAGCATCGTATGGTACAGGTGCGCCTGTGCGGTATCGAATTGGTGCTACAATTGGGAGCCCTCATCATGGAGGGATGTTATGCTTATCGCTGCACGCACATCTTCGCCGATTTCGACTTTGTAGCCGAACGGTATCATCTGCCGGTGGTGTTGCCACTGCTGTCGATGATTCTTACTTGGTTGGCACTGAGAGCTATTCTGAAAGATGAGTATCTGATTCAATCGCTCAATCGCATTCGATAGCGAGGTTCAACCCCTTCAGTAAGTGGGTGTAGCCCCGTTTTATAGCTCGTCGCACAAGGTGACGAGCTATTTTTTTGTCCGATACGGAGGATATTGTCTTATGATTTTAACACTGTCTCCTATTTTTTACATGATTTCATATTCATTTATAGAAAAAAATCGTATTTTTGTAAGTTAGATGGGCATACCATATACCTAAGAGAAATACACAAACTACTTTTCAAATCTAAATTATTCTATTATGAAGTTCTCTACCTCATGCAAACGAGCAGTCTATCTGTTGTCGGCAGTCACTTTGACGCTGCTGACAGCGTGCGTAGATGACGACGCCGACAAGCAGGCTCCCACCTTGGAGTTGTCGGACACAACCATTGCATTCAGCGGTAACTCTACCGAAGATGCAACGATCAGTGTTCAGAGCAACCGTCAATGGAGCGTAGCTTACGAGGACGCCGAGACACAAACCGAATGGATGTACTACCGCGTCACCGGTGAAGAGGTGTCGCCGGGTGTCTACAACGGCAACGGTACGGTGAAGATTACCGTTGGAGAGTCGACCGAAGGCCGTATGGGACGCTTGGTGTTCACACTGAGCAACACCTACGGTGAACTCTATCGCAAGTACTTGACCATTACACAAGGAGACTATACACCTCCTACGGTAGGTGCCGTGGGCACGTTGGTAGAGTGGATTCTCTCGGAGAGCAAATTCAGCAGTGCCACCGGCTCATCGAGTGCGGTTAGCTTGGGGTATAGCGAGAGCACCATCGAGGCTGTCATCTTGGCCAACGATGCTGCGGGCAACAACAACCGCAAGCTCTATGTAGGTGATAACAACGGTTTGTCGAAGTCGGCCATTGTGCTCTACGATGCCAACTTTGCTATGGCCAATGACCCTGCGACCAACTACCCTGTCGGACGCAAAGTAACCTTGAATTTGGAGAATGCACAGTACTATGCTTTCAACAATGTACGTCAATTGACCGGTGTTACGGTTACCGTAAGCGACGAGAGTGTCGATTTGGTGGTTCCGACCGTATCGGTTGAGAAGTTCAACACAGGCGACTATCAGGCAGAGTATGTAAAGATTAGCAACGTAACTCCCGATGCTTCGTGGGTAGGCAAGAGTTGGACGGCAAGCGATGCACAATCGGTGACGCTGAGCGACCTGAGCGGCAACACGCTGACCGTCTACATGAACAAATCGTCCTACGCAACCGGATTTGCCGACCTCTACATCGGTGACGTGACCGGTGCCATCTATGGTGTGGCAGAGACCTATCGCGAGAATCCGCAGTTGATACCGACCAACAAGGACGATGTTGCCGAGTTGTGTGGCTCGGAAGGTGGCACAACCGACCCCACCGAACCTACAACACCTACAGGTAACAGTATCTACAACGAGACCTTCGGTACCACCACCGTATCGAGTCCCTATCCTTTGGTATCGAGCTACACCGGTTTTGAGACCAGCGGTTCGGGCATCAGCGATGTCACCTACACCTGCGATGGTAATGTATCGGTACGTGCCAGCGGTAAGCTCAGTGCAGGGTACACCGGAGCATCGGGTAGCAACAAGGCCTTCTTCGGCACCAACAGTCCGGTACTCTACATCAACAAGATTACGCCCGGTAGTGTCAAATCGATGCAACTGACCTTTGGTGGCGCTTACTCAAAGAGCAACAGCGGCACCTATGACAATACCTTCTATAGCGACCAATTCCATGTGGCACTGAGTGCCAACGGCTCGTCGTGGACCGAGGTAAGCTACACCACCACAAAAGCCGACGACTATTGGGTGTTGGCCTCCACCACCTTCACCTTGAAGAATGCTGTGGAGAAGCTATACATTCGATTCTCTGCCGATGACACATCGGTATTTGCCATCGATGATATCACCCTGAGCGAGACCAGCGAGAGTGGTACGGAGATTGAGTTGGACGAGGGTACTACCGAAGTTACACCCGCCGAGACTACACCTATCACGATTGCCGAGTTGCTGACAATGGCCACCACGACCAAACAGGTGGTCGATGCCTCGGCAAACCGCACATTGGATGCTGTGGTTACGATTGACAAGGATGGGGGTAACACCACCACCAACACACTGTGGGTAATGACCGAAGGGGCAACCACCTCCAAGAACGGCATTATGCTCTACAGTAGCAGTGCTTATACCAATCCCGCCAATGATGAGTTCCCATTTAAATCGGGCGACAAGGTGCGTTTCACGCTGACAAGCAACCAAGCACAAATCTACACCTATGAGACCAGCGGTGCTACGGAGTTGACCTGCGAAAGCTCCAACAATGCCACTTGGCTCACCTACGAGAAGTTGGGAACCTCAACCATCACCCCGATTGAATTGACATCGGTAGACAATCTCAGCGACTATCTGGGACAAGTTGTCACCATCAAGAATGCCGTAGCTCCCGCCACAACTGCCGAGTGGACCACCAGCACCGCTGCCGGAAACCACACCTTCACGGTAGGAGACACCAGCCTCACCGTCTATGTGCAGAAGGCTGCTGCCGGATTCTCGGGCAAGTCCATCAAGGCATCGGCTACGGGCGACATCACAGGTTATGTCACCATCTACAAGAAGG
>CAYUJP010000064.1:0-7179 GCA_964445055.1 uncultured Alistipes sp. | reverse complement strand
GTTCAAAGAGTTCATCGCCCTCTTCTGCTTCATCCCCATCGGAGGTAAGTCTCAAATCAAGTTCCTCATCCATTGTTGTGGAAATTAATATTGGCAACTAAAAGAAATTCTCTTCGGTAGCATCGGTTGTCACCGACTCTTGTTGCAACTCCTCAACATGCTTACGTACCTCTACATCAGCCAATGAATCAGCCATCTCCTGCATGCGACGTGCCTGCTCTGCAGCTTGTTCCCTTGCCTGACGGTCAGAAAGAGAACTTTCGCGTTCCACCTTATCTTTATCAAGAGTTAGCAACAACGCCACCTCTGTGCCCAACGTTGTGGCATACCCTTGTGCAGGTTGTTGCACATAGACCTTGGCATCTTTTTGTGTCAGCAGATCGACCCCCTCGTCAAAACGAATAGAGCCAATGTTAAGGCCTTGTTCCCATAATCGACTTCTTGCTCGTTGTAGTGACATACCTACCACTTTCGGGACAATAGTTGTCTGCTCACCATCAGCCACACCGACATAAAGCGTCACACCGGAGCCAATCTCACGTTGCAACTTTGAGCCTTGCTCCACACGTTGTGTTCCCACACGCTCCTCCAATACATAATTGGTCGCCATGTCGGATTGATAGATGAGCCGTTCGATACCAAAACCGGCCACCTCGAGCATATTTTTTGCCTGCCGCAACGAACGCCCTGCCACATAGGGGACCGCTGCTTTCTTTTGTGCAAACGAATTGATTGTCACATAGACCGTTCTACCCCCCTTGACCTTCGTTCCTGCATGAGGCAATTGATCGAGCACTACGCCCCCTGCATAAATAGGGACATACAACGAGTCATTCACTTGCAAATTCAAATGATTCTTACGAGCCTGTCGTGTAGCCTCATCTATAGAGAGACCTGCAAAGTTTGACACTATCTGATAGCGCCCATGACGTGTACCCAATTGCATAGCAAAGTGTGCCACAAGCAACAAGGCAATAATAAATGCCGTTATACGACACAACTGTCCGCATAGTGGATGTTGCTGTTCAAATTGTCGATATTTTGATAGATAACTCATATTTTCAAAGTTCATTATACAAAGTATCACGTTCCACAGCACGTAAACCTACATGGCTCACCAATCGCTGCATCTGTTCGATAGTCATACGGGGCGTTCGGTCACTGGCCCCTGCCATGGAGTAAATTCGCGTCGTATCCTCGATGGTTCCATCGATATCATCCGCACCAAAGAGTAATGCCAACTCAGTGGTATCTTTGCCATACATCACCCAATAAGACTTGATATGTGGAATATTATCCAGAAATATTCGACTCATTGCCAACATGCGCAAATCCTCTATAACGGACACCTCTCCCACCTCAGACATCATGTTGCCATAGTTGCGATATTTCAATGGGATGAAAGCATTGAATCCCATCGTGCGATCTTGTAACTGCCGTAGTCTGCTAAGATGGTCGATGCGATGCTCCAACGTTTCGATATGGCCGTAGAGAATGGTTGCATTGGTTTTAATACCTAACTTATGCGCCTTTTCATGCACTTCCAGCCACTCGGCTGTCGACCCTTTCTCCGGACAAATTCGATGCCTTATCTCTTCATCAAAGATTTCAGCTCCTCCACCAGGAATCGACTCCATACCCGCATCACGAAGAAGTTGCAACCCTTCCTCAATGGTAAGCCCTACCCGATGAATCATGTAGGCGAGCTCGATAGCTGTAAATGCTTTGATGGTTACATTTGGAAGTATCGCCTTCACACGACGAATCATCTCCAAATAGTAACAGAGGTCGTGGTCGGGATGCACCCCCCCAACAATGTGCACCTCGGTAGCACCGGAAGATGCGTGGTCACGAGCAATCTGCTCGATTTGCTCTAAGGTATAGTCCCATGCTTCAGGACTCTCTTTTGGACGACGATAAGAACAAAAACGGCAGTTGAAGACGCATCGATTTGTCGGTTCGATGTGGAAATTACGATTATAAAAGACTTTATCACCGCTCACGGCTCGCTTGCGTCCATCAGCCAACTCACCCAATAGCCACAAGGGCGCCTCTTGCCACAATAGCAAGGCCTCTTTTTCGCTGATACGCGTTGCTGCACGTACCTTCTCGGCAATTTGATTTACTGTTGTAGAGATCATTTGGGAGCTTTTTTATACAGATAACAAGCTACAATGCAGTAGAGGATGTTGGGAATCCACATCGATAATCCCGCGGAGAGTGTACCGCTTTTGGCAAACTCTTCGAAGAACCGCATGAGCAAAATATAAGAGAAACAGAGCCCTACACCTAACCCAATATGCAAGCCCGTACCTCCTCTGACTTTACGCGAAGAGAGAGACACTCCTATCAATGTTAAAATGAAGGTAGATATCGGATAGACAAAACGAGAGTGGCGTTCGACCTCTATGATACGAATCGAATCGGAACCCTTGGCTCGCTGTTGCTCAATGAACCGATTAAGTTGCGAGATATTCATGGTTTGTATCAACTCATTGATACGTCCCAACTCGCTCACATCCAGATTTATCAAGGTATCTAAATTGCGATGTTGTTCGAAATGCTCCATACCCAATGAATCAAATTGGCGAAGATTGTAGCGATTGGCTCGCCAACGCTTTGTTGTAGGGTCAATCTTGATGTCGGATGCCTCCAATGAAGAGGTCATCTCATTGCCCTCGAAATGTTCCAACGCCAAGAAAGAGACCTGCTGTGCTGCTGCCGAATAGCCTCTTATATAAGCAAACGTTCCCGGTTCAACCTGTCGATAAATATGACGATTCACTGAGGCATACTGTCGCACTCGTTTTTTCACATACTTCATTTCAAAAGCAACCGAAGTGCGCTGTGTAACCGGAATTAGCCAAAGATTCATCGATAACGAGAGTGAAGCTATGAGGAATGCCCCAATAAAGTAGGGCCACATCAGACGGCGGAAACTCATCCCCCCCGAAAGCATAGCTACAATCTCCGTTTGGTAAGCCATCTTCGAGGTAAAAAAGATACATGAAATGAACGTAAAGAGCCCACTAAACTGATTGATAAAAAAGGGAACGAAATTCAAGTAATAGCCAAAGATGATCTCCTTAACCGGAGCTTTCAACTCGGTGAAATCATCAATTTTCTCCACATAATCGAACAGCACAACGACCACAATAATCATGGCGATAGAGAACAAATATGTCCCCAAAAACTTCCCAATGATATATCGGTCAAGAATCTTTATGCCGGGCCAGCGTATCTTCATAAGTTACTACAATCTTCTTCCAAGTTTTGCCACAGCACACTCTTTCCACTGTTTAAAATCGCCCGCCAAGATGTGTTCACGCGCAGCTGTCACCAAACGCAGATAAAATGCGATGTTATGAAGTGAAGCAATCTGAGCTGCCATCATCTCTCCACATACAACAAGATGATGCAGATACGCTTTTGTGTAACACCTGTCGAAAGTAGTCCCCTCTGGGTCAATCGGAGAGAAATCATCTTCCCACTTCTTGTTACGGATATTGATGGTTCCATCCCATGTGAACAGTTGTCCATTGCGACCGTTGCGAGTCGGCATCACGCAGTCGAACATATCGACACCACGAGCAATACCTTCCAAAATATTGATAGGAGTTCCCACTCCCATCAGATAACGAGGCCTATCTGTCGGTAAAATAGCGTTGACCACATCTATCATTTCGTACATGGTCTCCGTGGGTTCGCCAACCGCCAATCCTCCGATTGCATAGCCATCAGCGTGATAACGTTGCACATTTTCAGCTGCATGTGCACGCAAATCCGGATAAGTACATCCTTGCACAATGGGAAACAATGCTTGATAATGTCCATACTTCGGCGCTGTCTGACTGTAACGATTAAAACATCGCTCCAGCCAACGTTCCGTCAACTCCAAGGAACGTGCTGCATAATCACGAGGAGCATCACCCGGAGGGCACTCATCAAAAGCCATCATGATGTCGGCACCAATGGTTCGCTCGGTATCAATCACACTCTCGGGAGTAAAAAGGTGCTTTGACCCATCGATATGCGAGCGAAAATGACACCCCTCCTCCTTTAATTTTCGGCAATCGGCTAACGAGAATACCTGAAACCCTCCCGAATCGGTCAACATCGGGCCATCCCATGTCGAGAAACGATGGACTCCACCAGCCTCCTCGATAATTTGCATTCCAGGACGCATATAAAGGTGGTAGGTATTTGCTAAAATAATCTGCGCCTTCGCCTCTTCCCGTACATCGCGATGAAAAATTCCCTTCACCGCAGCGGCCGTTCCGACAGGCATAAAAATCGGAGTACGTATCGTACCATGATCCGTCGTAATCTCCCCCACTCGTGCGTGAGTGGAGCTATCGGTATGCTGTAGCGTAAATTTCATCATATTGCGCAAAGGTATGAATTTTTATGGGGTTTTCTCTTTTCACAAAAAGAAATCTTCTACCGATGTATCGCTAAAGCAATTGTTTTTGTATCTTTGTCCAAACTTCCATGTAAAAACGAATGGAAGAGCTACCGGATAAGGAAGTGTCCGTGGAGCATCGACTTTGCAGAGGAAATACCGATGATGGCTGTTGGGGAGAGTCTTTTGATTCATTATGGGTGGCAGGGCATTGCACTATCTGCAATTCTGCTGATACTTTGGTGTGTGCAACTCTACTATTACTTGTTTGCATACGGTCGCATACCCGGCTACAAAAACAATTTACGAAAGCCTATTTTGCAATCGGACCCGCCACTATCGGTTATCATTCCCATGTTCTCTGAAAATACGACCTTTGTCGAAGAACAATTGATACCCCTGATATTGAGTCAGGAATATCACACTTTCGAGGTAATTGTGGTGTATGTGGGTTGTGACAAAGACTTCTTTGAAGATTTGCAAAGCCTTAGCAAATTCTATCCACGTTTCATCGTGACAAAGATTGAACAAAACCTTCGATTACCTATTTCTACAAAGGCAGCACTCAATGTCGGTATTAAAGCCGCACACTATGAGCATCTTGTATTTTCCACAACAGAAGCCTATCCATTAAGCAATCGATGGTTGGCACTGATGGCAAAGGGATTCACTCGTGGCGACATTGTGGTTGGCTATTGCGGATTGAAACACGAAGCGGGCTTTGCAAACCGCTGGATGCGGCTTGACCGCATGATGGAATCCGTAGAGTGGCTATCTAGTGCCATAGCAAAACATCCCTACCGGGGAATCCGACACAACTTTGGATTTACAAAATCACTCTATTTTAAAGTAAAAGGGTTCAACCATTTAAAAATGAACATCGGTGAAGACGACCTTTTCGTCCAGCACATTCTAACGAACGATAATCTAAGCGTCGTACTCTCACCTCGTGCCTCTGTAGAACAAAACACTTGGGGTGGACTCGGTTGGTGGATTAGTCAACGACGCCTTTACAACAGTACGCGCAAATTCTATCCATCATCGGCCAAGGTGTCTGCCGATTGGGAATCAGGTAGTCGATTGCTTCTCTTTTTAACAGCCATTACCGCACTTGCCGTAATGCCCATAGAGTACAAATGGACGGTTATTGGGTTGATGTTGATACGTTATTTGGTCGTATTCTTTACCATTTGGCGAATCACCAAACGATTGGGAGAAAAAGGTCTGCGATTCATCTATTTCCTCTATGACCTTTTCGGTCCTCTCTACAATATCTGTCTGCGGATATTGTGTATTCGTAGCGACACCCGAGCATGGAGATAGGCGATTACATCGTAGCGGAGGACTCTCAGTTGGTTCGATTGGTACTTGCGGGCGACCGCACAGCTTTCGAGTATCTTTTCGAACGATATCGCAACGCCATCCATCGACTTTTTGTACAGCGTTCCGGAAACGAGGAAGATGCTAATGACCTCTTACAAGAGACTTTCATCAAGGCTTATGTCAATCTACACCGTTATAGTCATGACTACACCTTCGGTCAGTGGATTTTTACCATTGCACGAAACACGTTTTTTGACTACATGCGCAAACGCCAAGAGGATATCCCTATTGATGAACGATTTTCCTCGCATCCATCGACCTCACCCACACCGGAGGAGAGTTGTATCAATGCCCAGCAACTCATACAAATCGAGTCCTGTATGGCACGTCTTCCTGAAAATTACCGCACATTGATACGTTTGCGTTTTTTCTATGAATACTCCTACGAAGAGATTGCAGACAAGATGTCGCTTCCGTTAGGCACCGTCAAGACACAAATTCATCGTGCCCGCGAACGTATGTGCCGTCTCATTGTTGAAAATGATCAATAAGTAATTTACGACGAGAACTCACTATGCTAACTCTACTCAAATACTTTCCCAACTTAACGGAACAACAGCGCAATCAGTTTGAATCGCTCGCTACTTGCTATGCCGAATGGAACGCACGCATTAATGTGATATCGCGTAAAGACCTCGACCAGCTCTATCTACGTCATGTACTCCATTCATTGGCTATTGCACGAGTTTGTACCTTTGCTTCCGGAGCACGTGTCTTAGATGTTGGATGTGGTGGAGGATTTCCATCTATTCCTTTGGCTATACTCTTTCCTGACGTACATTTCACCGCAGTGGACTCTATCGGGAAAAAAATCACTGTAGTACGTGCTGTAGCTGAAGAAAGCAACATTCAGAACATCGAGGCACTAAATATGCGGGTAGAACAATTGCACGAACATTTTGACTACGTCGTATCACGTGCTGTAACAGAGATGTCGACCTTTGTAAAGTGGGTATGGCCAATCATCGACAAAGGTTCTTGTGGGACACTTGACAATGGTATTCTTTACTTGAAGGGGGGCGATTTACAGGAGGAACTATCACGTGTTCATCGGCCTTGGCGAGAGTTTCATATTCGAGAGTTCTTCAGCGAAGAGTTCTTTGAGACAAAAAAAGTAATCTATATCTCTCGATAGCACATATCTGACATATCTGTAGTTATCAAACGTTGGGCGTGTGCGATATCATCTTCAAGGTGCTGAGTAACCCACAAGCCGCCTGAATATCCTCACCACGCGACATGCGGATAGTCGTTTGGAATCCTTTGGCCGTCAATGCATCGCGAAACTGTTCCATAGCAGACAAAGAGGGTGAGTAGTAGGGTGATTCCGGAATTTTGTGAAATCGTATTAGATTTATTCGGCAATGCAATCCATTTAACAAGCGACATAGCTC
>CAYUJP010000063.1:0-7312 GCA_964445055.1 uncultured Alistipes sp. | reverse complement strand
TCCTTCACATCACCGGCCTTGTCACCGAAGATGGCACGCAACAGTTTCTCCTCAGGCGACGGGTCACTCTCTCCTTTCGGAGTAATCTTACCAATCATGATGTCTCCCGGGTGGATGTTGGCACCGATGCGAATGATACCATTGGCATCCAAATCCTTGGTGGCATCCTCGCTCACATTCGGGATATCGGATGTCAACTCCTCGTTACCACGCTTGGTCTCGCGCACCTCGGTAGAGTACTCATCGACATGTACCGAAGTGAAAATATCCTCGCGCAAGATACGCTCCGAAATAACGATAGCATCCTCGAAGTTGTAACCCTTCCACGGCATGTATGCCACCTTCAGGTTACGACCCAAAGCCAACTCACCATCTTGTGTTGAGTAACCCTCTGTCAAAATCTGGCCTTTCACCACATGAGCACCGGTCAGCACGACAGGCTTCAACGTTACGGAGGTATTCTGGTTCGTACGGCGATAACGAGGCAACATGTAGGTTGTTACCTCCGGGGCAAACGATGTAACAATCTGCTCAGGTGTACGCTCGTACTTGATTTGAATCTGTGTAGCATCGGCAAATACCACCTCACCGTCACCTTCGGCAACAATTTGAATGCGGCTATCGGAAATCATAGCACGCTCGATACCTGTACCGACAATCGGCGCTTCGCAGGTAATCAGAGGTACTGCCTGACGCATCATGTTCGAACCCATCAATGCACGGTTAGCATCGTCGTGCTCCAAGAAAGGAATCAAGCTGGCTGCAACCGATGCAATTTGGTTCGGTGCAACGTCCATAAGGTCGACCTCCTTGTCCGTCACAACGGGGAAATCGGCACCTTGACGCGCCTTGATACGATTCGGTTGCAGGAAGTGGCCTTCGTCGTCAATCGGAATGTTCGACTGAGCAACGACTTTACCCTCCTCCTCTTCGGCCGAATAATATTTGATATGGCTGTTATCCATGTCGATAACGCCATCTTTCACCTCACGATAAGGGGTCTCAATGAAACCCATGTCGGAGATACGTGCATAGACGCACAACGACGAAATCAGACCGATGTTCGGGCCTTCAGGCGACTCAATCGGGCAAAGACGGCCGTAGTGTGTGTAGTGCACATCTCGCACCTCGAATCCGGCACGATCACGAGACAGACCACCGGGACCCAATGCCGAAAGACGACGCTTGTGGGTAATCTCAGCCAACGGGTTGATTTGGTCCATGAACTGCGACAACTGGCTGGTTCCGAAGAAGGTGCTGATGACGCTCGATAAAGTCTTTGCGTTGATCAGGTCGGTCGGAGTAAAGACTTCGTTATCGCGAACATTCATACGCTCACGGATGGTACGTGCCATACGAGCAAAGCCCACAGAGAACTGATTCGACAACTGCTCGCCCACGGTACGCACACGACGGTTCGACAAGTGGTCGATATCGTCGACTTCAGCACGCGAGTTGATGAGCTGAATCAAATACTTGATGATGGCAATGATATCCTCGCGGGTCAAGGTACGAATCGACGGGTCAATGTCCAAGCCCAACTTCTTGTTGATGCGGAAACGACCCACATCGCCCAAATCGTAACGTTTGTCGGAGAAGAACAACTTCTCGATGACATCGCGAGCCGTAGCCTCATCGGGTGGCTCCGAGGCACGCAACTGACGATAGATATAGACCACAGACTCCTTTTCGGAGTTGCAGGGGTCCTTCTGCAAAGTGTTATATATGATAGAGAAGTCGATACCCGACGGATTCTCTTTGTGTAGTAGAATGGTCTTGGCACCGCTATCGATAATCTGGTCGATGTGTTCTTCCTGCAAAATAGTCTCGCGATCGACAATCACATTGTTACGCTCAATCGAGACCACCTCGCCCGTATCCTCATCCACAAAATCTTCGACCCAAGTGGAGAGCACACGAGCAGCCAACATACGACCGACAGCCTTCTTCAAATTGGCTTTCGTCACCTTCACCTCATCGGCCAAATCGAAAATTTCGAGAATCTGCTGGTCAGCCTCGAATCCGATGGCACGCAACAAGGTCGTAACGGGTAATTTTTTCTTACGGTCGATGTAGGCATACATCACATTGTTGATGTCTGTGGCAAACTCAATCCACGAGCCCTTGAAAGGTATAATACGCGCCGAGTAAAGTTTGGTGCCGTTGGTATGCATACTCTGGCCGAAGAATACACCCGGCGAACGATGCAATTGCGACACGATTACTCGCTCCGCACCATTGATGACGAACGTGCCCCGTTCGGTCATATAAGGTATCGTTCCGAAATAGACATCCTGCACCGGCACACCGAAATCCTCATGCTCGGTGTCTGTGCAATAGAGCTTCAGTTTTGCCTTCAAAGGCACACTATAGGTCAAACCACGCTCCAAACACTCCTCAATGGTGTAACGGGGCGGGTCGATATAGTAGTCGATAAATTCGAGAACGAAATTATTTCGGGTATCCGTAATGGGAAAGTTTTCCTGGAACACTTTGTACAGCCCCTCGTTTTTACGATTCTCGGCTGTCGTATCCATCTGGAAAAAGTCCCGGAATGATTTAAGCTGAACCTCGAGCAGGTCAGGGTAAGGGACCCTGTTTTTCACCGTCGAGAAGCTAATTCTTTGTTGTGTTGTATTTGTGGGCATCGGTAATTCCAAATTTTGTTGAAGTATATTCTTTCAATCGGGTACCTCCTTATAATCAGGCTTGAACACCACCTGTAGCAATGCCCTCAGCGTAAATAAAAACACAGAGAGCATTCCAAAATCCGCAAAAAGGGCACAGCTCAACGGCACTCCCCTTTTTTAGACGATAAAAAGGTATAGAGTTTACGATGGGTAAACTCTACACCTGAGTTGCCTTAAACTACAGTCTGTAGCAACAAGACTACTTAACTTCAACTTCAGCACCGACCTCTTCGAGCTGGCTCTTGATTGCCTCAGCCTCCTCTTTCGAAACGCCTTCCTTAACGTTCTTAGGAGCACCATCAACCAATGCCTTAGCATCGCCGAGCGACAAACCTGCGATATCCTTCACAGCCTTGATTACGTTCAACTTCTGCTGACCAGCGGCCTTCAGAACTACGTCAAACGAGGTCTTCTCTGCAGGAGCAGCCTCGCCGGCGGCTGCGGGAGCAGCAACTGCGACAGCGGCAGCAGCGGGTTCAATACCATACTCCTCTTTGAGCACAGTAGCCAATTCGTTTACTTCCTTAACAGTCAAATTTACCAATTCTTCTGCCAGTTTCTTTACATCTGCCATAGTTGTAATTGTGTATTAAATTTTAATTTTTTGTTCTTTTAGTTGTTTCTTTCTTCGAGCGTCTTCACGAGACCCGCAATCTTCTGTCCTGCATTAGACTGCAGTGCAGAGATAACGTTCTTCGCAGGAGACTGGAGGAGCGAAACGATCTCTCCGATAAGTTCCTCGCGACTTTTGATGTTGCACAAGGTATCCAATTGGTTGTCGCCCACATAGACACACTCCTCGACATAAGCAGCTTTCAACACCGGCTTCTCGTTTTGCTTACGAAAATCCTTGATGACAACTGCCGGAGCCTTGGCGGTCTTTGCAAACATCACCGAAGTGGAACCCTCCAATACACCAAGCAACTCAGCATCAGCCTTCTGAACAGATTCCAAAGCCTTGCCGAAAAGTGTATTCTTTACGACAACTAACTTAATTTCGTTCTCGAAGCACTTACGACGCAACTGTGCAGTCTGCTCAGCGTTGAGTGTCTCAATATCAGTCAAATAAAAGTGAGGATACTCATTGAGTTGCTGAGTAAGGTTGTTAATGACAACCGCTTTTTCTTCCTTAGTCATCTCTTAAAATCCTCCTAATTTATTTGGTTTCGATTGATTTCTGGTCGACCTGTACACCGGGGCTCATCGTGGTCGAGAGGAATACGCTCTTGACATACGAACCCTTCGCTGCAGCAGGTTTCAACTTCATAATCATCGACAAGAACTCGTTGGCATTGTCAACAATCTGCTCTGCCGAGAAAGAGACCTTACCGATCGATGTATGAACAATACCGAACTTGTCGACCTTGAAGTCGATTTTACCGGCTTTTACTTCACTTACAGCTTTCGCAACATCCATCGTTACAGTACCTGTCTTAGGGTTAGGCATCAAACCGCGCGGACCGAGGATACGACCCAGAGCACCCACCTTACCCATGACATTCGGGGTAGTAATGATGACATCAACGTCGGTCCAACCACCCTTGATCTTCTCGACATATTCGTCCAAACCTACGAAATCGGCACCTGCTGCTTTTGCCTCAGCCTCCTTCTCAGGAGTACAAAGAACCAACACACGTACCGTTTTTCCCGTACCGTGAGGTAATGTTACCACGCCACGCACCATCTGATTAGCCTTACGCGGATCAACGCCCAAACGGACATCGATATCGACCGAAGCATCAAATTTCGTAAAGGTGATTTCCTTCAGAAGAGCTGCGGCCTCAGCGAGCTTGTACGCCTTGTTCGGCTCGACCTTCGCGTAGGCAATTTTCTGATTTTTCGTTAACTTACTCATGCTACGTTACTTTTTAGGAAATTCACCCTTTACGTTGAGACCCATACTGCGAGCAGTACCGGCAACCATACGCATAGCGGCTTCGATGGTGAAACAGTTCAAGTCAGGCATCTTGTCTTTTGCAATTGCCTCGATTTGATCCCACGTAACCTCACCTACCTTATCGCGGTTAGGCTGTGCAGAACCACTCTTGACCTTCGCGGCTTCCTTCAACTGGATGGCTACGGGCGGCTGTTTTACAACAAAGTCAAACGACTTATCGCTATAAACCGTGATGATGACTGGAAGAACCTTACCCGCCTTATCCTGTGTACGTGCATTGAATTGCTTGCAGAAGTCCATGATATTGACTCCCTTAGAACCCAACGCAGGACCTACTGGGGGCGAAGGATTGGCAGCACCACCTTTAATCTGCAATTTGATAAATGCAGCAACCTCTTTTGCCATAATTTTCCTTGGTTAATTTTCTTTTTCTACTTGTGTAAAGCTCAACTCCATAGGAGTCTTGCGTCCGAAAATCTTCACTGAAACCGAAAGTTTCTTACGTTCGTTGTCGACAGTCTCAATAGTACCTTGGAAGCTTGAGAAAGGACCGTCTGTAACCTTGACCGTCTCGCCGACAAAGAATGGAACTTCGTTCTCCTCCTCCTTCTCACTGAGCTCATCGACTCGACCTAATATACGACTCACCTCCTGTGGACGGAGTGGAGTTGCAATCATCTGTCGGCTCTCCTCTCGGGTATCGCCCAAGAAGCCCAGCACATTGGGAGCATTGCGAATAATAATCGGTATTTGTCCTACGAAGGCTGCCTCAATAAGGACATAGCCCGGATAGGACACTTTTTCCTTTGAAATCTTCTTACCATTGCGAATGGTATAGACTTTTTCAGTGGGAATCAGTATCTGCGAAATGTAATCCTCCAGGTGATTGTGGCGAATTTCGGATTCGATGTACTCTTTCACCTTATTCTCCTTACCACCTACAGCACGGATCACATACCATTGTTTCGTCACCTCGCTCATAATCGCCTCAATCCTTTTTTTAAGAACTAATTAACGACCGATGTTACCGAGAAAACTGTATATGCCTTTCATGATGCTCTCGAACGAGACATCCATGACCAACACAACAAGTGCAAAAATCAACGATGCCACCATAACGACAATCGTCGAACTCTGCAACTCAGCAAACGAGGGCCACGTAGTCTTCTCAACGAGTTCCTTATAGGATGCTTTAATATAGTTCAGCATATCGCAAACTTTTATTTGAGCAGGAGCAGAGAGATTCGAACTCCCATCAACGGTTTTGGAGACCGCTATTCTACCCTTGAACTATGCTCCTAAAAAGGGTGCGAAAGGTTTCGCTTTCGCACCTATTGTCGAATTACTCGAGAATCTTCAGGATCTGACCTGCACCGACCGTACGTCCACCCTCGCGGATTGCGAAACGCAGACCCTCGTTCAATGCTACAGGGTAAATCAGCGTTACAGTGATGGTAACGTGGTCACCCGGCATCACCATATCAACGCCCTCCGGCAGAGCAATCTCACCGGTAACGTCCATGGTACGCAGATAGAACTGAGGACGGTACTTGTTATGGAACGGAGTGTGACGACCACCTTCTTCCTTCTTCAAGATGTAAACCTCAGCCTGGAACTTGGTGTGAGGAGTAATCGAACCCGGCTTAGCAACAACCATACCACGCTTTACATCCTTCTTGTCTACACCACGCATCAGCAAACCTACGTTATCACCGGCCTCACCCTCATCGAGCAACTTGCGGAACATCTCCACACCGGTACATGTCGAAGTCAGAACGTTCTCTTCCAAACCGATAATCTCGACAGGATCACCTACCTTGATGACACCGGTCTCGATACGACCTGTAAGCACGGTACCACGACCCGTAATCGAGAATACATCCTCAACCGGCATCAGGAACGGCTTCTCGTTCTCACGAGGAGGTAGCGGAATGTACTCATCAACCGCATCCATCAACTCCATAATCTTAGCCTCCCACTGAGGATCGCCATTCAGACCACCCAATGCAGAACCGCGAATTACAGGAGCGTTATCGCCATCGTAGTCGTATTTGTTCAACAGGTCACGAACCTCCATCTCAACCAAGTCGAGCATCTCGGGATCGTCAACCATATCGCACTTATTCAAGAAAACAACGATCTTCGGCACATTCACCTGACGAGCCAACAGCACGTGCTCGTTCGTCTGAGGCATAGGACCATCCGTTGCAGCAACCACCAAGATAGCACCATCCATCTGAGCAGCACCGGTAACCATGTTCTTCACATAGTCGGCGTGTCCCGGGCAGTCTACGTGTGCGTAGTGACGATTTGCAGTCTGATACTCTACGTGAGCGGTGTTAATCGTAATACCACGCTCCTTCTCCTCAGGTGCATTATCGATCGAATCAAACGAACGAAGCTCCGAGAGACCAGCCTTAGCCAAAACAGTAGTAATGGCGGCTGTCAAAGTCGTCTTACCGTGGTCAACGTGTCCGATGGTACCGATGTTCACATGCGGTTTCGAACGGTCAAATTTCTCTTTTGCCATAGTTGTAATGTATTAGAATTTAAAAAATTTCAATAATATTCAACTCTTTTTTACAGAACAACGGCGCGACGCACGCCCATCGGCTACATCGCCCGTTTTTCTGACTGGAGCGGAAGACGAGGCTCAAACTCGCGACCCTTAGCTTGGAAGGCTAATGCTCTATCAACTGAGCTACTTCCGCAAAAATAAACCGCA
>CAYUJP010000062.1:0-7398 GCA_964445055.1 uncultured Alistipes sp. | reverse complement strand
ATGACTTATTGACCTGAACGTGGAAGGTTCACATTTTTGATTTACGATGTTTTTATGGAGGCCTGCAATGAAAACAGGTCTCTTTTTGTATGCATATTTTATATACACATCTTTTGAAGTTGTGTCGTAGCCGATGTGAAAAGAGTACAAACGTGGTGAAAATTGTTCGGAACCACAAAGAACGGGGCTTGATAATTGCCGGAATCGAGAAAATTTGTCTATCTTTGTTGAGATGGAAGGAAGCAGATAAATAATAAAAAAAGACAAGCATAACATGATGGAGAACAAACTGCAACAGTTGACCCGGAAGCTCTACGACGAAGGGTTGGAGAAGGGCCGTAGTGATGCGGAACGATTGATTTCGGAGGCAAAGAGCGAGGCTGCAAAGATTGTGGCTACGGCTCAGGAAGAGGCTGCTGCTATTGTGAAAGCTGCGGAGGCAAAGGCGGCAGATACAGCCAAGAACTCACTGACGGAGGTTCGCTTGGCAGGCAAGCAGGCTGTGGCGCACATCAAAGAGGAGCTTTCAACCCTGCTCATCGAAAATGCTACCTCAGGTGCAGTGAAGGCGGCCAATCTCGACCCCGATTTTGTGAAGGCGATGTTGTTGAGCGTGGCTCACAATTGGAATGGTGCCACATCCGGAAAGGTCGATTTGCAGGCGTTGCTACCGGAGACAGAGCGCGAGCGGTTCGATGCGGCCTTTGCCGCAGCAACCAAGGAGTTGCTCGAGGCAGGTGTGGAGGTTGGTTACTCCAAGGAGGTACGTACAGGGTTTAAGGTGGGTGCCAAAGGCGGTAGCTACTACATCTCTTTCTCGGACGATGATTTCGAGGCGTTGCTGAAGGAGTATCTGCGCGGAAAAGTGTCGGAGTTGCTCTTCAAAGCTTAACACAACAACCATGTTTGAGACCAATTACTACGCACTGGTAGCCGGTCTGCGCGAGTACACACTCGATGGTACCTCCAAAGGGTTCGACCCAAAGCAGATTCGCGAGGAGGTCCTTGCTGAACTGACCTCGCGCGACAAGCAGGCGGTGGAAGAACTCTATGGTTACTACGATTGTCTGAATTTGGTGCAGGCACATACCGGTGCAAAGCGATATCATTCGTTGGGAAACCTGTCGCAGGAGGAGCTTCCACAAGCATTGGCCGAGGGGGAGGCATTGCCACAGCCGTTGCGCCGGGTGGTGCGGGCCTACGCGCATCCCGAGGGGGAGGAGGCCGAGACCGTCGATGTGTCGCGCAAATTTGAGCATGCGCTTTTTGATGCCTACTACAGGTTGTGTGCCGCCTCGTCAAGCCGTTTTCTGCGTGCATGGAGCGACTTCGACCGTACCTTGCGCAACGTCACTGCGGCACTTGTAGCGCGACGTACAGGTCGTTCGGTAGAGAATGCTTTGGTGGGTAACGACGACATCAGCGAACAGTTGCGTCGCTCGTCGGCTGTCGACTTTGGCTTGCGAGGCGAATTGCCCTACTTGGAGCAGGTGACGGCTGCTGTGAATGAGGAAGAGAACTTGCTGGAGAAAGAGGCACGTCTCGACCGCATACGGTGGCAACAAGCGGTGGAACTTGCCGAGAATGACTACTTCAACATCAATGCTATTTTGAGCTATCTGGTGCGTGTCAATTTGGTGGCACGTTGGGTGAATCTCGACGAACAGCATGGTCGCGAGATGTTGCAACAACTGTTGCGTGAGCTCGATGGCAAGGAACAGATGGAAAATAAATAAATGCGAGATATGAAAACTACAGGACATGTACATGGTATCATCTCCAACATTGTCATCGTGAAGGCCGACGGACCTGTTGCCCAAAACGAGATTTGTTATGTGTGGACGAAGGATACCAAGATGATGGCCGAGGTCATCAAGGTCATAGGTGAGGATGCCTATGTACAGGTGTTCGACAGCACGCGTGGTCTGAAGATTGGCGATAAGGTCGAGTTTGCCGGACACATGCTCGAGGCAACTTTGGCACCGGGTCTGCTGTCGCGCAACTACGATGGTTTGCAGAACGACTTGGAGAAGATGCAGAGCCTCTTCATCGAGCGTGGCTCCATAACAGACCCTATCGATTTTGAGCAGCAGTGGGAGTTCAAACCCCTGTCTGCGGTGGGCGACAAAGTGACTGCCGCAGCGTGGCTGGGCGAGGTGAAGGAGCAATGGGTGTCGCACAAAATCATGGTACCTTTCACCATGACGGAGCGCTATACCGTGAAGTGGATAGCCCCTGCAGGGTCATATAAGGTGATCGACAAAATTGCTACAGTGGTAGATGCTGCGGGCGAAGAACACGACATCACCATGGTGCAACGTTGGCCCGTGAAGCGAGCGATACGTTGCTACACGGAGAAACCGCGTCCCGACCGAATTCTGGAGACGGGTGTACGAGCCATCGATACGTTCAATCCACTGGCCGAAGGAGGTACGGGATTCATCCCCGGGCCCTTTGGCGCCGGAAAGACGGTGCTACAGCACGCTATATCGAAGCAAGCCGATGCCGATGTGATTATCATCATCGCGTGTGGAGAACGAGCCAATGAGGTGGTGGAGATTTTCAAGGAGTTCCCCGAGTTAATCGACCCCCACACGGGGCACCCGCTGATGGAGCGTACCATCATCATCTGCAATACTTCGAATATGCCTGTTGCAGCTCGTGAGGCATCGGTCTACACCGGCATGACCATTGGTGAGTACTACCGTGCGATGGGACTGAAGGTGTTGGTGATGGCAGACTCGACATCGCGTTGGGCACAGGCCTTGCGCGAGATGTCGAATCGTTTGGAGGAGTTGCCGGGTCAGGATGCCTTCCCGATGGACCTGTCGGCCATTATCTCGAACTTCTATGCACGTGCCGGTTTGGTGCGCCTGAACAATGGAGAGACCGGTTCGGTGACCTTCCTCGGTACGGTATCGCCTGCCGGTGGTAACCTCAAGGAACCGGTAACGGAGTCGACCAAGAAGGCGGCACGATGCTTCTATGCATTGGCACAGTCGCGTGCCGACTCAAAACGTTATCCTGCTATCGACCCGCTCGACTCCTACTCAAAATATCTCGAGTATCCCGAGATTCGCGAATACCTCGACGAGCATATCGGCAAGGGCTGGGTGGAGGAGGTCTATGCCGGCAAGACCCTCGTACAACGAGGCAAGGAGGCCAACGACCAAATCAACATCTTGGGCGATGACGGTGTACCTGTGGAGTATCACGAACGTTTCTGGAAGTCCGAACTAATCGATTTTGTTATTCTGCAACAAGATGCTTTCGACGAAATCGATGCCAACTGTCCGTTGGAGCGTCAGAAGATGATGTATGAATTGGTGCTCGATATCTGTCGCAAGGAGTTCGATTTTGCCGATTTTGAGGCATGTTCGAAGTTCTTCAAGACACTCATCAACCTCTTCCGTCAGATGAACTACGCGGAGTGGAAGTCGGAGAAGTTCAACGATTATCGCGTACAAGTGGAGACGTTGGTAAACGAACAGCTCAATAAATAATGAGAAGCTATGACAACACGTGCATTTCAAAAGGTATATACCAAGATAGATAATATCACCAAAGCTACGGTGACATTGCACGCCACAGGTGTGGGTAATGACGAATTGGCTACCGTGGGTGGCAAGTTGGCACAGGTGGTGAAGATCATGGGCGAGGAGGTGACTTTGCAGGTCTTTGCCGGCACAGAGGGGTTGGCAACCAACTCCGAGGTGGTGTTTCACGGCGAACCGCCTAAGCTCCGTGTATCAGACAACCTGGCGGGACGTTTCTTCAATGCTTACGGTGAACCCCTGGAGGGAGGCGAGCCTATCGAAGGCGAGGCACGCGAGATTGGCGGACCTACGGTGAATCCGTTTCGACGCAAGCAACCCTCAGAGCTGATTGCTACGGGTATTGCCGGCATCGACTTGAACAACACCATCGTTACAGGCCAGAAGATTCCCTTCTTTGCCGACCCCGATCAGCCCTACAATGCCGTTATGGCGAATGTGGCGTTGCGAGCTAAGGCCGACAAGATTATCTTAGGCGGTATGGGTCTGACAAACGACGATTTTCTCTATTTCAAGCAGGTATTTGAGAATGCCGGAGCATTGGATCGCATTGTGTCGTTTGTCAACACCACAGAAAATCCACCCGTAGAGCGTCTGTTGGTCCCCGACATGGCTCTGACGGCAGCCGAATATTTTGCCGTAGATAAGGGCGAGAAGGTATTGGTATTGCTGACCGATATGACCCTCTATGCCGATGCACTGGCCATCGTGTCGAACCGTATGGACCAGATTCCATCGAAAGATTCCATGCCGGGTTCACTCTATTCTGACTTGGCAAAGATTTACGAGAAGGCGGTGCAACTGCCCAATGGCGGTTCGATTACCATCATCGCTGTGACCACCCTTTCAGGAGGTGACATTACACATGCTGTCCCTGACAATACAGGTTACATCACCGAGGGACAGTTGTACCTGCGTAACGATGCCGAGACGGGTAAGGTGATTGTCGACCCCTTCCGTTCGCTGTCGCGACTCAAACAACTCGTCATTGGCAAGAAGACCCGCGAGGACCATCCTCAAGTGATGAATGCTTGCGTACGCCTCTATGCCGATGCAGCCAATGCCAAGACCAAGCTGGAGAATGGTTTCGATTTGTCGGACTACGATGAGCGTGCTCTGAAATTTGCACACGACTATTCGGAGAAACTACTTGCCATCGATGTGAACGTCAACATCGACGAGATGCTCGACACGGCATGGCGCCTCTTTGCAACCTATTTCACTAAGACCGAAGTCTCCATCAAGGAGCAACTGATCCAAAAATACTGGAAGGAGTAACTGCCTATGGCAATCAAATTTCAATATAACAAGACTTCGCTCGGCGACTTGGGGAAACAACTCAAGATGAGGCAGAAGGCATTGCCTACGATAAAAAACAAAGAGTCGGCGTTGCGTTCGGAGGTCAAGAAGGCGAAGGATGCAGCACAAGAGTACCACACGCAACTACAACGGTTGCAGTCGGAGTACGACTATATGGTGGCACTGTGGGGCGAGTTTGATTGTGACCTATTGCGTATCGTGGACATAGATCTAAAGGTTCAGAAGATTGCCGGTGTGCGTACACCGTTACTCCAAGAGATACACTACGAGGAGAAGCCCTACGACCTCTTCTCGTCACCGATGTGGTATGCTGCGGGAGTTGACCTGCTCAAGCGCATGTCTCGCTTGGGAATAGAGTATGCACTCTACAATCGTAAGGTGGAGCTACTGGACTTTGCACGACGCAAGACCACGCAGAAGGTCAACCTCTATGAGAAGGTGCAGATACCCGGCTATGAGGATGCAATCCGCAAAATCAAACGTGCTTTGGAGGATGAGGAGAACCTCACGAAAGCAGCACAGAAAATCGTGAAGACCAAACAACAACGGGCCGCGGAGGGGCAAGGCGTATGATTGCTCGCATGTCAAAATATGAAATTGTGCTCCATGCCGACCGTTGTCGTGATCTGCTGGAACGGTTGCGCCAAATAGGATTGGTAGATATCACCTGCAACAATTGGGAACCTACCGACGAGGAGCGCCAATTGCTGAGTGCCATCGAGGAACATAGCAAGGCTATTGATGTGCTGAAACGTTTTGTGACAAGCGATGCCTATCGGGCTACCAAGCAAGTCCCCTACGCTACGGGTGAGGAGGCATTTGATGCCTACCGAACAGTGGCACAGAAGCGTGCAGCATTGCAAGCAGAGATTGAGCAGTTGCAAAAAGGAATAGAGGAGGCTCGTCCTTGGGGCGACTTTGCGGTGTCCGACCTGCAACGACTTGCAGAACAGGGGGTCACATTACGTTTCTTTGTAGCTCAGCGTGCGGTCTACGATGCCTCTGCCGAGGCGTGGAGCGAGCAAGCAGTGATTGAACCCATAGCCGAGGACAAGTCGTCGGTGTGGTTTGTGACGGTACAACGCGAGGCTACCGAGTTGACTCTCGATGCACAAGAGGTAAAGATGCCGACGCTATCGGCTCAGGAGGCCGAGGAGCGTGTAGCTGAACTTCGTACGCAACTTGCGGCAACAGATGTCGAGTTGTCTCGTGTAGCGGAGTCGATGGAATTGCTGGCACAACATCGCAACCGGTTGCGCGAAGCGTTGCAGGGAGCTAAGGTGACCACCACTGCGACTGCGGTGGCGGAGGGTCGATTGCTCCTGTTGGAAGGATGGGCCGAAAAGGAGAGTTCGGCACAAGTGGATGCACTGCTTGATGAGTGTCCGGAGGTGGTCTACCTTAAGAGCGACCCGACACCGGAGGATAACACTCCTGTGAAGTTGAAGAACAACCGCTTTGCTCGTATCTTCGAGTTGGTGGGCGATCTCTATGCACGACCGCGCTACGGAACATTAGATTTGACTCCCTTCTTTGCACCTTTCTACATGCTCTTCTTTGGCATCTGTCTCAACGATGCCGGCTACGGTCTGGTGCTACTGGCAATGGGATTGTGGATGCTACGCAAATATCGTGAGGGAATGATGCACCAAGCCGCGTGGTTTGCTACGATGTGTGCAACGTCAACGGTAGTGGTGGGTCTTGTCTGTGGCTCGTTTTTTGGCTTGTCGCTGAAAAGCTACTTCCCTGCCATCCCCTTCTTCGACTTTCAAGGGCAGTTCTTTGCGTGGGCTTTGGCAATAGGCGTGTTGCAAATTCTCTTCGGACTGTTGCTCTGTGTTGTGACCGTCACTTGTACGATAGGCATACGTTACGCCCTTGCTACGTTGGGATGGTTGTTGGTGATTTTGGCCGGAAGTCTCGCTTTGGGCCTGCCTATGCTCAACGAGGCGTGGACAATTCCCGGATTCAGTGGCTCATCGCCGGCATTCTATGCAATGGTGGGGGTTGGATTGCTGTTGATGCTCTTCTTTAACTCACCGGGCAAGAATCCTTTTGTCAATGTGGGTTCGGGGTTGTGGAACCTCTACAACAACATCACAGGCATACTCTCCGACGTACTCTCTTACATCCGTCTGTTTGCCATAGGTTTGTCGGGGGGTGTGTTGGCACAGGTGTTCAATTCGTTGGCTACAGGATTGAGTCCCGATATACCGGTGGTGCACGAATTGGTGGTGTTTCTTATCCTTCTTGTGGGACACGGCATCAATCTCTTTATGTCGACCATCTCATCGTTTGTCCACCCGATGCGTCTGACCTTTGTGGAGTTTTATAAGAATGCAGGTTTCGAGATGACCAATCGCTCATTTGAACCGATACGAAAAATAGAAGAATAACTTAAAAAGATAAAAAACTATGGAAACAACAGCATTAGTTATGGCCTACGTGGGTGTTGCCCTGATGGTAGGTTTGGCCGGTATTGCATCGGCTGTGGGTACATCAATCGCCGGACAGTCGTCCGTAG
>CAYUJP010000061.1:6706-7790 GCA_964445055.1 uncultured Alistipes sp. | reverse complement strand
CTGGTCACAGGATTTTAAGTCCGGCGTGTCTACCTATTCCACCATCCGAGCAACTGCTCAACGCAAATGCAGTGCAAAATTAGAAATTTTTATTCGTTTCTGCAACTCTTTAGCGTTATCTTTCCTCTTCATGGGCGAAATGTCAAGCGTAGTAAACTGTAAAAAACGGAGTCAAAAGTTGCGATTCAACAGATTCTTTCTTAACTTTGTGGCGCTTTCCGCTTATGGCGAAAGTGAACATGTGAAATGTGGAAAGATTTGACTGATTGCAAACCACAATAAAAAATCGCTAAAACAGCCCGTTTTTTATTCTTCAGCCAATTTTTCTCGTTTCAATACATTTAACCGCGAAACTCTCCTGCTTACGTAGTGGGGGATTCGACAGGGTGATTCGGCTTTAGGACCGATTTGTGCTTGCCTCGTGTCTGCACAAATCAGGAAGTGAGTCCGGCAAGTCTGCGGTCGAAACCCTTGACAATTGATGAATCTTGCCGGACTCACGTTAAATAGTATTGAAAATGGGTTACTTATTTACATCCGAGTCGGTTTCGGAGGGACATCCCGATAAAATTTCCGACCAGATTTCCGACGCTGTTCTCGATGAATTTTTGCGTCACGACGACCAAGCAAAGGTAGCTTGCGAGACACTTTGTACCACAGGATTGGTTGTGGTTGCCGGTGAGGTGCGTTCCGAAGCATACGTCGATGTGCAGGAGGTGGCTCGCCGAGTCATCAATCGCATTGGTTATACCAAGAGTGAGTATCGTTTCGATGGCAATTCGTGTGGTGTGGTTTCGGCCATTCACGAGCAGTCGGGCGACATCAACCAAGGTGTTGTCCGTCAAACCGAAGAGGAGCAGGGTGCCGGTGACCAAGGCATCATGTTTGGCTATGCTTGCAACGAGACACGCGAATATATGCCGGCAACACTTATCCTCTCGCATGTCATTCTAAAGGAGTTAGCTGTGATTCGTCGCGAGGGTGAGGTGATGACCTATCTGCGTCCCGATTCGAAATCTCAGGTTACCATCGAATACGATGAGCAGACCGATCGTCCGTTGCGTGTTCACACCATTGTTGTCTC
>CAYUJP010000061.1:4056-6606 GCA_964445055.1 uncultured Alistipes sp. | reverse complement strand
AACCCCATCTTCGAAGCTACGGCATCTTATGGCCACTTTGGCAATCGTCCCTATCGCAAGGTGGAGACGTTGTGGCGTGATGGCCGACAAGTAGAGCAGGAGATTGAGTTCTTCGGCTGGGAGAAGCTCGATGCTGTGGAGCTTCTCAAGCAGGAGTTTGGTTTGTAACCCCCACGCTACAGCCAAGGCGTTGTAGCGCATTTTCCCAGATAGGCGAATTCCCGAGGTGTAGCACACGTTGGGAATTCTTTTTTTGCGGGTGTCTCCCTCTTCGGTTGTGGAATCAACCGAGGCATTAAGTTTGTTTGCACGAAAGAACAAAAATGTGGATTAAATTTTCTACATTTGCTTAAAATTTTTAAGGCTATGGAATCGAAGCTCGTTTTATACAATACCCTCTCCCGCCGCAAGGAGGAGTTTGTTCCCATCAATGCCCCACAAGTAGGGATGTATGTGTGTGGTCCGACGGTCTATGGTGATCCCCATTTGGGTCATGCACGTCCGGCAGTCACTTTCGACCTGCTCTTCCGCTATTTGCGCTACTTGGGCTACAAGGTGCGCTACGTACGCAACATCACCGATGTGGGACACCTCGAGCACGATGCCGATGAAGGCGAGGACAAAATCACGAAGAAGGCCCGCCTCGAACAACTTGAACCGATGGAGGTGGCACACTACTACACCGAGCGTTATCACCAGGCCATGGAGGCACTGGGAGTGCTCAGCCCCTCTATCGAGCCTTTTGCTTCGGGACACATCATTGAGCAGGAGGCCTTTGTACAACGCATTCTCGATGCCGGTTATGCCTATGAGTCGAATGGCTCCATCTATTTCGATGTAGAGAAATACAATAGTAACTATCACTATGGTATTCTTTCGGGACGTAATCTGGAGGATATCAAGACCAATACTCGCGAACTCGATGGACAGGGCGACAAACGTCATAGCTACGACTTTGCACTATGGAAGAAAGCAGCTCCCGAGCATATCATGCGGTGGCCTTCGCCTTGGAGTGAAGGTTTCCCCGGTTGGCACATGGAGTGCTCGGCCATGAGTACCAAATATCTCGGCGAACGTTTCGATATACACGGAGGAGGTATGGACCTGATGTTCCCTCATCACGAGTGTGAAATTGCCCAGTCGACAGCTGCTTTGGGCCATGATTCTGCAAAATATTGGGTACACAACAACATGATTACCATCAACGGCAAGAAGATGGGTAAATCGTTGGGCAACTTCATCACGCTTGAACAGCTCTTTGAGGGCAAGCACGAACTGCTGGCGCAGGCCTATAGCCCTATGACCATCCGTTTCTTCGTGTTGCAGGCACACTATCGCTCAACGCTCGACTTCTCAAATGAGGCGTTGCAGGGTGCCGAGAAGGGGTTAGACCGTCTGATGAAAGGGGTTGAAGCATTGGCGAAGGTGCGTCCGTCGGCCGATTCTACCGTTCATCCCGATGAGTTGGCGCGTCGTTGTCGTGAGGCAATGGACGACGACCTGAATTCGCCGATGGTCATCTCTGCACTCTTCGATTGGGTGCGTATCATCAACCAACTGGTGGAGGGACAGCAACGCATTACGCAGAGTGATTTGGAGTTGCTGAAGCAGACCGTGCAAAGCTATGTCTTCGACATCCTTGGGTTGCGCAATGAGAAGAGCACCACAGCTACAGGTCCCGACCGTGTGACTCCGCTGGTGGAGATGCTGCTCGAGATGCGTATGAAAGCCAAGCAGGCGAAGGACTGGGCTACATCTGATGAAATTCGCGACCGCTTGACCGCGATTGGTATTCGCATCAAAGATCGCAAGGATGGTTGCGATTGGGAAATAGAATAATTTCAGCCATCGATGAGTGCTTTACGAATGGGTCACTTGCTGGGGAGTACACTGTTGCTCCTCAGTGTGGTGGCATGTCGAGGAGGACAACACGCTGTTGCCACAGAGTCAGCAACGGTGGGGTTTCGTCCGGTGACGGTTCCTTCGACGGTATTGCCGGAGGAGTTGAACGACTACTTGACAGAGCACTATTGGGATAATTTTGATTTTCGCGACACTACACAACTGTCACAACTCGACACTACGGAGATGGTACGGGCTTTCTATGCCTACACCCGTTTTGTGAATCCATCTACACCACAATCTATGGGACGTTTGATGGAGCGTGCTGCGACTTCAAAACCCATGACCGACTATTTTGCAATGTTGGCGGAGCGGGTGTTGCACGACCCTAATTCGCCTGCACGCAACGATGAACTCTATATTCCGGTACTTGAGGTGCTGACGCAGAGCCCCTGGCTCGACAAGTGGGAACGTCTCGCTCCTGAACACGACTTGCATCAGGCAATGCAAAATCGGATTGGACAACCTGCCAACGACTTCAGTTACACGACAGCCGACGGAACTACACATCGCATGTACAGTTTGCAGGCGCAATATACGCTTATCTTCTTGAATAACCCGGGTTGTCACATGTGCAAGCAGGTGCGTGAAGCCATTTGCGCCTCGGCTCAGTTGAGCGACCTCATTGATCGTGGGGTGATGCGTGTG
>CAYUJP010000061.1:2273-3956 GCA_964445055.1 uncultured Alistipes sp. | reverse complement strand
AGAATCCTTTGTACTTTTACATCGTAGAAATACACACTTAACAGAATAAAAAGAAAAAATTAGTTATGGCAAAGAAATGGCGTTGTACCGTTTGTGGATATATCCACGAAGGTCCCGAGGCACCCGAGCAGTGCCCGTTGTGCAAAGTAGGTAAGGATAAGTTTGTTGAAGTTGAGGAGCAGGAGGGTGATCTCTCGTTTGTGACCGAGCATGTCATCGGTGATGGCAAGGGTGCATCGGCTGAACTCTGGGAAGGTCTGCAGAATCACTTCGCAGGCGAGTGCAGTGAGGTAGGTATGTATCTTGCAATGAGCCGTCAGGCCGACCGCGAGGGCTATCCGGAGATTGCTGAGGCTTTCAAGCGTTATGCATTTGAGGAGGCTGAGCACGCTGCGAAGTTTGCTGAACTTATCGGAGAGGTTGTATGGGATACCAAGACCAACCTGACAAAGCGCATGAATGCTGAGGCTGGCGCTTGCGAGGACAAAATGCGTTTGGCACGTTTGGCTAAGCAGGAGAATTTGGACGCTGTGCATGACACCGTGCACGAGATGGCAAAGGACGAGGCACGTCATGGTGCCGGATTCCAGGGCCTTTACAACCGCTACTTCAAGAAGTAATCGTTGAATCCCACAAAAATCAAGGGCTCATCCTTAGGATGGGCCCTTTTTCGGTGTATACGTATTGTGCAGAAGCGCTCTTGTAACACGATGGGGGATTCACCTTAATGGCGAATCCCCCTCATTATCGAGTTGACACACTTCGATTTTACAGATTCTCTGTTGTGCCGACAACCTCTGCTGTCTTGGGTGTCGTATCTAATTCTGTAAGTTCCTCATCGCTGACGCCCATCGAATGGTAGAAATCGTTGAGGAAGCGAACGACTTCCGTGCGCTTGAGGTAGGTGGCAGTAGAGTAGAGACTACCCAATATATCAAGTTTGTCATCGAGTGCTTCGCCCACCATCTCGTAGTGCAAATCGTCGAGACCAAAGTAGTAGGAGATATACTCAGTCAAGTTCTTTGCATAGTCCAATAGCAACGCATCGGCCTTGTCGTAAGCTTCAGCCGCATAGTACGCCTCTATGAAAGGCAGGGTGTTCCCCGCAGTGTAGCGCACCTGCGAAGGGGGCATACGGCGCAAGCCCTCATCCAACAAATGTATGGCGAGGTCGCGATTTGTGGCAAACCGTCCTTGCAACGAGTCCGGTAGGGCAGGCGTTGCTCCGGGATGTTTCAGCAACTCGCGTGCTACACGTGCAAATGCTTCGCGAGCACGTGCTGCTGATAAGTTGTACTGTGTGAAGAAATCGGAGTACACCTTCGGATTGTCGAGATTTCCATAGCGGAATACACCAAGCAACAAGGGCGCAGCATACTCCGGGTCGATGCGTCCTACTTCGCCCACTTGCTGATAAGGGGTACGGATAGGCACAAAACGGTAGGCATACCCATCAAATTGCAGATAGTCTACCAATCCAAACTTCTGGAAGATGTAGGGTTGTGTTAAGTAGATGGGACGCGACCAATCGTAGTTGGAGAGCATGTCGATTACCATCAACTCGTTCTTCGTTAGGTAGTCGCCCGACAACTTTAGTCGTACCGTATCGACTATAAGTGCGGCATCTTTCTCCGCTACAATACCCGATTTCAGTGCGTTCTCCTTATTCACAGGCAACAACAG
>CAYUJP010000061.1:0-2173 GCA_964445055.1 uncultured Alistipes sp. | reverse complement strand
GTGCGTAATCCATCCACCTCTTGATTGAGCCACAACGGAAAGGTGTCGTTGTCGCCATAGTTGAGAATGATGGAGTTGGGCAGGGTCGATTGCAGGTAATTCCAGCCGATATCGTGTGCGTAGGTGCGTCCCGAACGGTCGTGGTCATCCCAGTTCTCGGCACAGAGAATTCCGGGAACAACCAACGCTACAAGAGTTGCTACTACAGCCGTAGTGCGGTTATCGCGATGTGTAATCCTCACTAATAAATCCTTAAGAGCCAACACGCCAAATCCAATCCAGATGGCAAAAGCATAGAACGAACCGGCATAGACGTAGTCGCGCTCACGGGGCTCATTGGGCGAGATATTGAAGTACACTACCAGTGCAATGCCCATCATCACAAAGAGCGCCAGCACAATCAGAAAGTTCTTCGGGTCGCGGTTCAACTGATAGATAAGTCCAATCAGTCCCAAGATGAAGGGTAAGAAGAAATAGGTGTTGCGTCCTTTGTTCTCAGCTACTTCACGAGGCAGGTTCTTCTGTGACCCTAAGTAAAGATTGTCGATGAAGTTGATACCTGAAAGCCAATTGCCATCGGTGATGGTCGAGTAGGTGGGTTGTATGTCGCTCTGTCGTCCGACAAAGTTCCAAAGGAAGTAGCGCCAATACATGTAGTTGAGCTGATAGGAGAAGAAGTAGTTCAAGTTCTCCATGAAGGTAGGCTCCACCACCGTGCGAGGATCCGACACTCCGTCGTCGTAGAGACGTTGCACGCCATAGTCGAGCACCTTGTTGCGGATGGGTTGTCCATGCTCATCACGCAGAATCTCTCCTTTCTCGTTGCGCAGAACCTCATCTTTGGTGCGGTAGGCTGCCCACTGTTTGTAGTCATCGGCACTGCGCGCGTAGTTCCACATGCGCGGAAAAAGGTGCATAAACTGTGCAGGGTGTGTGTAACCGGTGGGGTATTCTGCCGACACATAGTGCCCATCGTCATCGAGGTAGTAACGCTTCTCGGCAATCATCTGCTCCACGGGTGCAGAGTAGTAGGCTCCATAGAGCAACGGTCGACCGCCATATTGGTCGCGATTGAGCACGGAGAAGAGCGCATGCGGATTCGAGGGGTCATTGCTGTTCATGGGCGGATTTGCCACAGCTCGAATGGTAACGGTAGCATAGGAGCTATATCCGAATAGAATCATCGCTGTAGCCAACAAGGCAAGGTTCCACACAGGATGTCCACTACGATGAGTGTACCATACGCCCCACGCTAAAGCTCCCAATAGAGCCAACGAGAAGAGTGCAATACCACTGTTGACAGGTAACGACAGTACATTGACAAAGAAGACGTCGACCATAGCACCGATGTAGACGGTGTAGGGGATAATCAGTCCGTTGATGAAATAAAGAATCAGCAAAGCGATGATTGATGCAATGCAGAATCCTTTGAAGGTAACCGTATCGCTCTTGCGGAAGTAGTAGATGTAGACCAATGCGGGAATGGTCAGCAAGTTGAGAATATGAATGCCGATAGAGAGCCCCATGAGGTAGGCAATCAGAATGAGCCAGCGCGATGCATGAGGTTCATCGGCCTGGTCCTCCCACTTGAGCATGAGCCATACCACCAATGCGGTGAACATCGATGAGAGCGCATAGACCTCGCCCTCGACGGCTGAGAACCAGAAAGTGTCGGTAAAGGTGTATGCCAAGGCTCCTACCACACCGGCACCCAATATCGCACAGAGGTTGGCTTGGGTGAGTTCACGTCCCTGCGCCACCAAAATACGTCGTGCCAAGTGCGTAATGGTCCAAAACATAAAGAGGATGCAGAATGCACTGGCGAGACAGTTCATGATGTTGACTGCCAACGGAACATAGGCCGGTGAAGGAGCAAATAGAGTGGCGATGCGAGCCATCAACATGAAGAGGGGCGCCCCGGGGGGGTGTCCTACCTCCAACTTATACGATGTGGCGATAAATTCCGAACAGTCCCAAAGACTTGCCGAAGGCTCTGTCGTTGCGATGTATGTCATTGCTGCAATGGCAAAGACCACCCATCCCACGATATTGTCCCAGCGATTGAATGATTTCATGTAGTGAACGATTAATCAATATATCTTGACAAAGATAACGAGATTTTGGCAAAAATTAGCTATTCTTCGTGGATAAACTTCTCCAAGTACAGTGCGCA
>CAYUJP010000060.1:0-8131 GCA_964445055.1 uncultured Alistipes sp. | reverse complement strand
TTGGCCGAGATGATTTTGTCGGCGACAAGTCGCTCAGCACGCTGATACTCTTTTTCTGCCACCTCGAAAGCTACCTTGGCCTTTGCCACCGGGTCGCCCTCTTGTAAATTTTTGGCAGAGATTGTCACCAACGTCTGTCCGGCGCGTACGGCAGTTCCTTCGGTAATCGACCGATTGGCGAAGGTGACGATACCGGTTGATGTGGCAACGACGGTTTGCTCATCGCCTTGCGACGATTGAATCTCTCCGCTACTCTTCATCACTGCACGAAATGCGCCACGTCGCACCTCTTCGGTCTGTAGGCCTACAGCCTCGGCCTGCTCTTTGTGAAACGAGATTTCATTGGGATTGTGTCCCTCATGCTCGTGTGCGTGTTCATGTTCATGCTCGTCATCATCATCGTCGTCATCGTCATGGTGGTGATGTTCCTCCTCTGTGTGTGCTGCTGAGGAGTCATGCGAATGGGAACTCTTGCTGCATCCTACCATGAAGAGTGCAGACAAGCCAAAAACAGTTAGATAAATTCGTATGTTCATGGTTTTAGTTGATTAATACTGATTTTCAATTGTTTCTTGTGCGGGGTTATGTGCCCCTCCTTTTTTTTGTGGGCTCTCTTTATGCTTCATCGATTCAATCGTATCGACTCTTGAGCAACGTTCTTCAACGGTTGTTCGTCATGCGTGCGGAGGTCTCATTCGAAAACGTCCGACTGACCTACTAAACGGCTCGCGCATCGTGTTGCAATGGCCCCATTCGATAGGGACTGCAACCTATATACCGATTGATTACGAAAGCAGGAAAATACGCTACTTACTTGTTAGCGAAGCGCAGACAAGGGGGGAGCCCGAAACCCCGAGGAGGTTAGAATGATAGAGGTGTATTGCGATACGCTATAGAGGTCGTACAACACCTCGATACTCCGATTGCAGTTCTCTGCAAGTATGTGAATAAAATCAAAAAACAGAAGTGTAGAGGATAGCGCGACATGATGGAGGTGAATATCGACATCAGACTTAGAAGTCAGGAACTTGCTATTCTCGACACAGAGTGTTTCATCGTTGTGTATCGGTGCTTTGTCACCTGTTGTGGTCGCATCGTCGCAGTGCTCAACGGCGCACCACATTCCGTTGTGGTGGTGATGATGCACAAGGGGTGCTGACAAAATCATCAGTACCGACAACGAAAGAAAGACTATGTAAACACTCCTTTTCACGGTCAAATGCAAAGATACAATTTTTTTGCCGAATCATATCATTTGTATAAATTTATTTCAGATAGAGATACGTATGAATAAGGATAAGGAAAAATTGCTTACCTTTGCACCAAATTAGCTATTGTTTTTTACGCTGGCTAAGTATTGGTTCACGCTATGAAGATTCGCGAAGAGTATAAAGTACGAGATATGGCCGGTGAGCATGTCGTAATTATGCAGGGACGGCTGGGAGTTGACATGACAAAAATCATTTCATTGAACGAGAGCGCTCTGTTTTTGTGGAATGAGTTAAAAGATAAGGAGTTTGAAACCTCTGATGTGGCACGTCTGTTGGCCGATCACTATAAAATCAGCTCCGATGTAGCGTTGCGCGATGCAACCGCTTGGGTCGATAGACTCAAGGAGTGCGAATTGCTCTGATTCAACAGATAAAACAAGAAGATTATAGACCCATGCGACGGCATCTCCATACATTTCTCTGCGCGGTATTGCTTCTTAGCTACCTCTGCTTGGTGGGGATAAGTGTATGTGAGAATCTCTTCGCCCCACGTTGCTCGGCTTCGTGTTGTGAGATGTGTTGCTCCGAGTCCGGTGTGGCAACCTCTCCACGGGTGTTGCCTCATTGTGCATGTTGCGACGAGGCCAAACCTACGCAGGTGATTTTGCCGAGTGTGCGTGTGGAGTCATCGCGTCGGTTGGTGCTACTGCTGTATCAAGCGTTGCACCACAATCTTAATTTTACACGGCTTGCTCCGCCCACTACATCGGTGTTGCCTTCGCTCGTTGCTCGCGACATTCCGATACGTGTGGGGCCATTGCTCTTGTGTAAAGGTCTCCGTGCCCCTCCTGTAATGGTATTATGATGGCACTTGTCGCAAGCTGTTTTGCGACAAGGTAGAATACCAGAAATTACGAAACAGGAGTTCTTATGCAAAATATAAAGAAAATCATATCTCTGCTGTCGGTGTGTTGCATTCTCCCGGCAGTGGCTCAGGAGTTGCGGGGTGTGGTCACCAATGTTGCAGGTCAACCGTTGGTGGGCGCTTCGGTCTATTGGGCAGAGACACAAGTGGGTGCAGGAACATCGGCAACGGGCGACTACTTGTTGCACCGTGTCAAGGGATACCCTCTGTTGGTTGCCTCTTATCTGGGCTACATCAACGACACCATTCGTGTAGAGAGTGGGGTCGATGTGCAGAATTTTCGCTTACAGGCCGAACAAGTCGGCATCGATGCGGTGGTTGTCGAGGGCAATTTGGGGGGCAACTACATCAAGCGCGAAGGCATCCTCAAAGGAGAGACTATCTCCTTTGCAGGCCTTTGTAAAATGGCATGTTGCAACTTGGCAGAGTCTTTCGAAAACTCTGCAGCGGTCACAGTGGGCTATAGCGATGCAATCTCCGGAGCACGACAAATCAAAATGTTGGGGTTGGCAGGTACCTACACCCAATTGCTCGATGAGAATCGTCCCATCATGCGGGGGCTCTCTTCGGCCTATGGCCTTGGCTATACACCGGGCATGTGGCTCAACTCCATACAGGTCTCCAAAGGGGTAGCCTCTGTTACTGCGGGCCATGAAGCTATCACCGGACAGATTAACTTAGAACATCGGAAACCCACCGACAACGAACGGCTCTTTGTCAATCTCTATTTCGACGATGAATTGAAGCCCGAATTGAATCTCTCTACCGCTCTGCCCGTTACCTCCGACAAGCGTCTTTCGACGGTGCTGTTGGCGCACGGCTCTATCAATACCCAATCTTACGACCACAACATGGACGGTTTCCGCGACCTACCCGATGCACGTACCCTACATCTTGCCAATCGTTGGCTCTACACAGCCGACAATGGGTTGCAATTGCGTTGGGGCGTGAAGGTCACTGCCGAAAACCGATTGGGTGGTTCGATGGGATACAAAGATTGTCTGCGCGAAGAACTTGTACAACAGGCTCTTAATAGGGGTACACTCTATGGCTCGATGATTCGCAATCGCGAGTTCAATGGCTACATAAAGTTGGGTATGCCGGTAGGGGCCTCGGTCTACGATGCTACAGAGCAGGAGGAGTTGCGCTCCAATGTGGCGATGATTGTCGATTTCGACCACTTCAACTCCTCTTCCTACTTCGGACTCAACGACTACAGCGGACGTGAGAATGCCGTCTCCATCAATGCCATGTACAACCACTACTTTACGCCTCGCTCTTCCTTCATCGTGGGACTATCGTCATATCTGCGCTATCTCAACGAGAAGCTCATCAACGGCTATATTGAGCAGGGCGCACACGTACAACGCGACTATCGTTTCGACCGCAACGAACAGGAGGTAGGCCTCTATGCCGAATACACCTACACCTTGCGCGACCGATTTTCGTTGGTGGTGGGGGCACGTGGCGACTACAACGATTTCTACAACAAGTGCTACTTCACTCCGCGTGGACACATCAAGTGGGACCTCACTTCACTGCTGACGCTCCGTGCATCGGCAGGTTTGGGCTATCGCTCAGCCAACCCGATTACCGACAACCTCGGAACGTTGGCTACCGGACGGCACATCCTTTTCCTGGAGAACGAGTTGTCGCAAGAGCCGTTCTCCTCGCAATTCAATCGCATGGAGAAGGCCCTTACGTGGGGAGGTAGCCTCACACAACGTTTTGGCTTGCTACAAGCAGAGGATGCAACACTGAGTTTCGACTTTTTCCGCACCTCTTTCTACAATCAGGTAGTGGCTGATCAGGAGTATTCCGCTACAGCCATCACGCTCTACAACACCGAGGGAGCCTCCTCGACCAACACCTATCAGGTCGATTTCAACTGGACCCCTCGTGAGCGACTCGACATCTTTGTCACCTATCGCTACACCGACTCTTCGATGACACTTCGTCGCGAAGCCGGTGACGATGTAGTGGTAGAGCGTCCGTTGGTGAGCCGTTACAAGGCGCTGCTGAACCTCCAATATGCCACACGTTTTCGCCGTTGGACCTTCGATGCCACGGCGCAACTCAATGGGCCGATGCGACTACCCAACCAAGCCGGCGACCCTACGCTTGCAACGTATTCGCCACGCTATCCCATCTTCTTTGCGCAGGTGAGCCGTAAGTTCAAATGTGTAGACCTCTACGTGGGGTGTGAGAACATCGGCAACTACAAACAACATACGCCGATACTGAGTGCTACCGACCCTTACTCTTCGGCCTTCAACTCCTCGGTGGTGTGGGGACCCCTCATGGGACGGAAGTTCTATGCAGGGTTACGCTGGACAATGTATTGATAACTCGAAAACCAAATAATAAGTTACGACCATGAAAAAAATCTTAAGTTGCTGCCTCGTGGCAGTGTTGGGAATGAACCTCTGTTGGGCTACCGTGCAAACCGAGCCGACTAAGAAAAAGAGCACCACGCTCCAAACACAACTCTTTGCAACCGACATCACGTGCGACCACTGCAAACAGAAAATCATGAATGCCATTCCCTTTGAAAAAGGGGTGAAAGATGTGATTGTCGATGTTCCGACCAAGCGGGTTACCGTTGTCTACGATGCCTCGAAGAACAACGTCGAAGGATTGGTAAAGAGCTTCTCGAAGATTCGGGTCAATGCCACTGCTGTGTGCGACGAGGATGCAACCTGTCCGCAGAAGAGTTGCGAAAGTAAGGCCGGCTGTTGCGGAGGTGCTTGTTGCAAGAAGGCGACATTGAAAAAGTAGTAGACAACATAGAGGCTGCCTATTCTTAACAAAGAGGACCAACCCGTTTCAGGTTGGTCCTCTTTGCTTTATGCCAAGGTGGTCAGCCGAATGTCGGTCAGTGGCGTTGCACGCCGTGTCAACTCCTCCAAGTCGGTGGGTTGCTCCACCTCTCCATAGTGATAGGGATAGAAGTGGGTGGGACGCATCACTTGCAACACCGACACCACCTGTTCGATGGTCATGGTGTAGGGTTGATTGACGGCAAGAAACGCAACATCGATATCGCGTAGTGCCAACATCTCCGGTGTGGGCTCCCCATCTCCCGACAGGTAAATGCGTGTTCCTCCGAGGGTCAGCACATAGCCACAATCTTTGCGTGATTTCGGGTGAAATTGCAACCGGTCTGCCGAGGTGTTGTATGCAGCCACAGCCTCCACCTCAATCTCTCCGACCTGATAATGTGCGCCGGGGCGCATGATATGGCACCTCCCCTCTATCTGTTGTGCCGAGGTCTCGTCGCACAGGCACTGCGTGTCGGCTGTTGACAAGGCACGGATAGCGAGTGGGTCCAAGTGGTCGTAGTGGGAGTGCGAGACCAATATCAGGTCTGCTTTTGCTTGTGTTGCACAATCGATGTACTGTGTGAGTGGGTCCAAGTAGATTTGCTTCTCCCCAACGGCTATCGCCAATGAGGCATGTCGGTAGAACGTGAAGTTAATGGTCTCTCCGTTGCGTGCAACGAGAGAATCTGATGAAAGAAGTGGTTTCATAACGGCTCTTTTTGTATGCTTTGCAGAAGGTGTAGCCTCCTGATGTGACGAAGATACAAAATTCTCCTCAAAAACAGTGCAATCGACCGTGCTGATTGCATCGATTCGATAGGGTATGACCAGAACGGCTGCATCAAGGGTGTGCCATAGCGACAAGAGAGTGCGCCTTTTCGCTACATGTTTGGTTTTGCGCGCGATGTACACTATCTTTGTACCAAAATCGAATAACCGAATATGAAGATATTGATTCTGAATGGCCCCAATCTCAACTTACAGGGCCGACGTGATGTACAAGTCTACGGGACAACCTCTTTTGATGCCTATCTTTCCCAATTGCGTGCTGCCTATCCGCAGGTGGAGTTCTCCTATTTCCAATCTAATATCGAGGGCGAACTTATCGAT
Organism: uncultured Alistipes sp.; assembly: GCA_964445055.1. Lineage (GTDB taxonomy): Bacteria > Bacteroidota > Bacteroidia > Bacteroidales > Rikenellaceae > Alistipes. The sequence goes on along the minus strand of CAYUJP010000060.1, from coordinate 2,063 downwards.
GCACTGCACCGCGGAGAGAGTCAGCTCGATGGGGTTGTGCTCAATGCCGGAGGCTACACGCACACCTCTGTGGCGTTGCGCGATGCGGTGGCGGCCGTGTCGTTGCCCGTGGTTGAGGTGCATATCTCGTCTATATTGGCACGCGAGGAGTTCCGTCACATCTCGTTGCTCGCTCCGGTGGTTCAGGGTTCTATCATGGGGTTCGGCTTAGACTCCTATCGTTTGGGGGTCGAAGCATTACTCTTAAAAAACAACAAATAGCCATGATTAAGCGAACAAAGATAGTTGCGACCTTATCGGCGCAACGTTGCACCGAAGAGTTGGTGCGCAGCCTCTTCAAGGCGGGTATGAACATCGTGCGCATCAATTCGGCACATGCTTCGTTAGAGAATGCCGCCTACATTGTGCGTACCGTGCGTAGCGTTTCAAACTCCATCCCTGTGATGCTCGACACCAAGGGACCTGAGATTCGGGTGACGCGTGTCGACGATGCCTATCCCGATGGCATTCGTTTCGCAGCAGATGACCGTGTGGTAGTGCGGGGTACCGGGTTGCAAACCGATATTCCCTCGACGCACGAGGTCATCTATATGAATGTCGAACACATCGTGCGCGACATCCCTGTTGGGGCGACCATCCTCATCGCCGATGGGGAGGTGGAGTTGCATGTAGAGTCCAAGAGTGAGCAGGAACTCACCTGCCGTGTTGCACGAGCCTGTACGCTCTTTTCGCGCAAGAGTGTCAATGTGCCCAATGTCTCCATCGACCTACCTTCGGTGACGGAGAAGGACCGCAAATATATTGAGTGGGCCATCGACAACGATGTCGACTTCATCGCCCATTCGTTTGTGCGCAGTGCTCGCGATGTGGCTGCAGTGCAGGAGATTCTCGATAGCCGTCAGAGTGGCATTCGCATCATCTCGAAGATTGAGAACCAGGAGGGTATCGACAACATCGATGAGATTATCGAGTCCTCCTATGGTATCATGGTCGCTCGAGGTGACCTCGGTGTGGAACTTCCTGCCGAGGAGATTCCGATAGCACAACGAATGATTGTCGACAAGTGTATTGCAGCCAAGCGTCCTGTGATTATCGCTACGCAGATGCTCTACTCTATGGTGGCTGTTCCTCGCCCGACACGTGCCGAGGTGAGCGATGTGGCAAGTGCCATCTACGAGCGCGTCGATGCTGTGATGCTGAGTGACGAGACGGCATCGGGTGCCTATCCGGTGGAGGCTGTGGAGACCATGGCGCGGATTGCCAAGGCCATCGAACGCGATGAGGCCTCCTCTGCTCCCTTCATCGACATACACATGGTTTCGGTCAATCACGAGATTACCGCACAGATTGCCCGCTCGGCTGTGCGTGCGTCCTCCAATCTCCCGATACGTGCCATCTTGTTGGATACACTCAGCGGCAGAACCGGTCGTTACATTGCCGCTTTCCGTCCGACAACCACTGTGATTGCTGTCTGCTACACGTTGCAAGCCCAACGTCTGTTGGGACTCTCCTATGGCGTGACCCCTATCTTGCGGAGTCAGAAAGAGGAGGATTCCCAACATTTCCTGACCGATGCCATGGAGTTTGTCAATCTCCACTACCGCGAGCTCAAGGACGAGGATATGGTGGTGACCTTGGGGGGTAGCTTTGGCCCTGTGCGAGGAGCCTCCTACATCGAGATAGCTACGATTGGGGACATCCGTCATCGCAACGAGGAGCGTAGCCGTCAATAGCATACCACCAACCGCAATAAAAGGTTTTGACCCATGCAAGGGGAGATGTTACGCGACAAAGTTGCTCGAGGCGTAGCTTGGAGTTTTGGCGAGAAGATAGGTACCGTGCTACTACAGATGGTAGTCAGCATTGTGGTGGCGCGTCAGTTGCTACCCGAGGAGATGGGCGCCATGGCACTTATGACCTTCTTCTCCTCCTTGGCCTTGGTTGTGGTCGATAGTGGTTTTTCTCAGATGCTCATTCGGCGTGCACAACCGTCGGCGTGCGACTACAAGTCGGTCTTTCTCTTCAACATCTCGATTTCGTGGGTGGTCTATGGGGTGTTGGTG
>CAYUJP010000059.1:0-8502 GCA_964445055.1 uncultured Alistipes sp. | reverse complement strand
CCCCTTGCAGGGCTTCACCACCGAGCAGTGCCAGCAACTCTTCCGTGCCGCCACTCCCACATCCTACTCCTCGGCACGCTTCATCAAGTTGGGTGGCACGCTGCTTCAGGCTGATTGCATGGTCGTGAGTCGACAGCCCCTCGGTCCCATCGAAGGTGTCAACCCGGGAGGACTGGGCATCTACTTCTACCCCATGTCCCTGCGCGAGGTGAGCCGTTTCGCCCAGGAGGGTTCTTCGCTGGTGTGCTTCAACACCCACGACCTCCCCGTCCCCTCGCTACCCACCCGTTGCGACTATGTAGCGGGATGTGGTGCTCCCATACAGTCGTTCGAGGAGCTTATCGACGACGATGCCGACTTCAAGCGACTTGGCGTGCTCCGCATGGATGTCGATAACCTTGGACTGCTGTTTCGCACCCTCTCCAGTGGCGACGATGCGTTGCGTCGCACGGCAACCATGAGCCGACGACTCGACCTCTTCTTCAAGCAGGAGCTCAACGAGCTCTACATGCAACACTACAGCAGGAGTGCTGTCATCATCTACAGCGGTGGCGACGATCTCTTCATTGTGGGCGAGTGGACACAGACCTTGGCATTTGCAGTGGCCATTCACAGCCACTTTACAGAGGCCTTCCGCGACACCACGCTTGGGCTGTCGGGTGGTGTGGCACTGGTAACTGCCAAATACCCCATCATACGGTCCGCCGAACTGAGTGCCGCAGAGGAGGAGCTGTCGAAGCGCTTCGTCCACGGTGCAGCACGCAAAAATGCCCTCTCGCTCTTCGGCATCCCCATGCGTTGGGATGTCGAGTTTCGTGCGGTGTGGCACTGTAGCGAGCAGTTGGTCGATAGCATCGATGCAGGTGCGGTCGACCGCTCCATCATCGGGCGGTTGCAACGCTACTACGCCAATGCTCACTTCGAGGGACAACACCTCACTCCTGTGCGACTCATCTGGCTCATAGGCTACGACCTGAGCCGTCTGATAGGGCGCAACAAGCGACAAGAGCCTCTCATTCGACAATATATCAGCGACATCACCACCGGAAGCACACTGGAGGGGAAGTATATCGACACCCCCTATCACGCACTTCAGTTGCTCACCGTGGCAGCGCGCATTGCAGAGTTAAGATTACGAACATCAAACAGATAATATCATGCCCAACAACTATCCTTACAACCATCCTTCCTCCGCTGCGGAGACATCCGAAATTCTCAAGAAGTTTCAGACACGATGGATTGAAAAAGAGATCGATGCCGATGGAGTCGAGTTTTGCAACCTTGTTGCCCAATACCTCAAGGAGCGGGGAATGACCTCCTCCTACGTGCGCAACATCTTCGGCGAGCTCAAACGCATCGAGACAAAGGGATTCAATCAAAGCCGTCCCGACTTCTACCTGTTGCGTGCCAAGGTGGCATATGCCACAGCCCGTGCCAAAGAGCGCGATGCACGAGTGGACATCAGTCTCTTCAGAGACCTCTACGAGAAGGCTGCTCAATCGGTTCACGATGACCACACCTTCAAAAATTTAGTCAACTTCTTTGAGGCTATCATCGCCTTTCACAAGGCAGCCGAAGGCAAATAACAACCCACCTAAAACGCTTTTACTATGGAAAAGTTAATCAAGAAAATCAAATACACCGCCGACATTGAGTTGCTCAGCGGTCTGCACATCGGAGGCACCAACACAGCCATGGCCATCGGTGGTCCCGACAAGTTTGTGGTACGCAACCCCATCGACCAACAGCCCTACATTCCAGGCAGCTCCCTCAAGGGTAAGATGCGGTCGTTGTTGGAACTTGCTTTGGGCGAGTACGAGTCGCGCAACGGACAGGCTTCGCCCTGTAGCAACCCAAACAAACATTGCGGCCACCTCTTTGGCACGGCTGCCATGGGCGAGAACTCGCAACCTTCGCGCGTGATTGTGCGCGATGCACTGATGACGACCGATAGCGATAAGTTACAGTACACCGACCTCTACCTCACCGAGTCGAAGACCGAGGTCTCCATTGACCGACTCACCGCCAAAGCCAATCCGCGCACCAACGAACGGATACCCAAAGGCGTACACTTCCGCTTCGAGGCTATTCTCGACATCTTCGCTACCGACGATGAGGCTACCCTGAGGCACGACTTCGAGAAGGCTCTGCACCTCCTCGAGGACGACTACCTCGGAGGCAACGGTTCACGAGGCTACGGACACATCCGCTTCAACAATCTCACCGCCGAAGAGAAACCGGTGACAAACTATTAGCCTATGGTCACCACCTTTCACATAGCGGCACTACGATTCACCTCGGGCTTTCATCTGGGCATAGGCGAAGGCGAGGAGTACGACCGTAGCGCCACACAGCTCCACTCCGACACCCTTGCGGCAGCCTTGTGTAGCATACGAGCCACATTGGGCGATACCGACCTGCGGAGTTTCTCGGAGAGCTTTCGGGTCAGCTCGTCGATGCCCCGCTACCAAGGGCGGCTCTTCCTGCCACTGCCCCCCGACAAACGCATGTTGCACGTGCGTGGCAACGACCCCATGCTCAAACAGCTGAAAAAATTGCAATGGATTGAACGCCCCCTGTGGGAGCAACTTGCCCGAGAAGGGTCACTCGAAGTAACCGACTCGATGATAAGCCGTTGTGGTACAGCCCTTGCATGCACCAATGCCGACACTATGGTATTGCAACACCGCATGCTCGAACCTAAAGTCAGCGTAGGGCACCACGACGGGGATGCCACCCCCTACTACTTCGACCGGTTGTTTCTCGACCCTGATGTAGAGCTGTGCATCCTCTATTGCACCGACGATGAGGCGCGTTTTCGTGCTACGATGACCCTACTGGGTGAGACAGGTATCGGCACCGGCAAGACCTCCGGCAACGGACAATTTATCCCCACCTTCACCGAGGTCGACATCGACACGCCCCAAGCCGAAGCATCGCAACTCCTCTCGCTGTGGATTCCCTCTGCCGAAGAGTTGCAACGAGGCATCGACACTCGCAGTTGCTACCAGATGTTGCTTCGAGGAGGCTACCTTGCCGGAGCTTCCGACCCTTCGTTGCGTCACCTGACCAAACGCCAGGTGTGGAGCATCGATGCCGGCTCCATCATCGTCGGGCCAACTCCTCAAGGCACACTCATAGACCTGCGTCCCGAGGGATTTCCACACCCTGCTTGGCGTAGTGGTCGTCCCCTCTCTCTACCCTTTAACTATCGACACCATGGAGTATAATTCAAAGCCGAAAGGACAAGCTGCGATGAGACGTTTCCACCTCACACTTGCCACCCTGACCCCTTGTCACGTAGGGTCAGGCAATATCTTCATACGCAATCAAGACTTCATCGTTCGAGACGACGAATTAGGTATCATCGATCCTCGCAAGGTCTACAACATACTCACCGACAAAGGGATGGATGCATGGTGCAACCTCATCGAGCAACAGGGTACCCAGTCGAAGAGCATCTTCGACCTCTGTCGCGGACGCAACCCCAAGCTCCGGCTCAGCGACATCAGTCTCCGCACCATGGCTCTCTACTGCCAAAGCAGCGGAGTGAAGGAGCTCTCCGAGCAACTTTTCTCAGGAGGTGCCCCCTGCATTCCCGGAAGCTCCATCAAAGGGGCCATTGTCACCGCGCTACTCGCCTCTGGCATCCGACCTGGGCAGTGGGCTTACGACAAGAGACCGCGATACGATATTGGGCAGTTCTTCTCCAACGGAAGGCCTCAGAACTCCCTGCTACGCTTTCTGAGAGTGGGCGATGCCTGTTTCGATGCTATACCGACCATTGCCCTCCACTGTCAGAACCTCAACATCCGCAAAACAAATGACTCGCTCATCGACGCGAAGGCGTCGCAATATATCGAGTGCATCTATGCCGACGATGCCGCCTCCTTTACCCTCGACCTAATCGACCCTTCGAGCGACCTCTTCAGCCAATCCGCACGCGAAATGCCTCGGTTGGCCGAGCCTTTGTCCACCGCGCTACACAACCCGCAGGAGCTTCTGCAACTGTTGAATCGTCACACAATGAGTCTTCTCAACGAGGAACGCTCCTTCTGGGAGAGCTACAAAGCAGGGGAACTCGATGACGACTTTCCTATCGATGATTGTGTCGACGACTACATCGCTCAAATCGAAGAGCAGATTAGCGCATGCAACGACTGCGACAAGACCAACAGGAGTAGCAACAGCCAAGCTACAGCCATTCTGCGCATCGGCTACGGCGGTGGGTGGAGCTTCCTAACCGGAGCTTGGGCACGTCGCCAATTGGCTGACAATCCCAACTCGTGGCAGATGTTGCTCAAAGAGGTTCGCCACGACAGAAACGACCGTTATAGCGAATACCCCTATATCAAGAGCCGACGAATCGGTTACGATGGAGAGGTTATTCTTCCACTTGGGTTCGTCAAAATCAGCTATTGCTAATTTTGTTCTTACCTCGATAAACATATCATCATGCAACTGACCGCACAGCAGCAGCAAGCGATGCATGCCATCGAACAATTCATGCAGAGCGATGTTCCAGTATTCATTCTCAAGGGGTATGCCGGAACAGGCAAGACCACACTCATCCAGCAGATTGCCGATTATGTCGAGCAAGTAGGTCACATCCCTCTACTCATGGCACCCACCGGACGTGCCGCTACAGTTCTGAAGAAAAAAAGCGGTCGCGAAGCCTCCACCATACACCGACAAATCTACTCGTCCTATGGTGTGCGTACAAATTGCGCCTCAGATATTGCCGACACGCAGTTCAAAATTCTGTTTCCATTGGCATCAGCCAACGATAAAATTGTGGCCATTGTCGACGAGGCATCGATGCTCTGCTCACGCAAGATGGAGCATGAAATTTTTGTATTCGGTACCGACAACCTCATGAACGACCTTTTGAGTTACATACGCACCTCCTTCTGCGGAAAAATCATCTTCGTAGGTGATCCTGCGCAGCTACCTCCCGTAGGCGAATCCGAATCAAATGCACTCTCCGAGTGTTTCTTTCAAGAACGAGGAATGCAAGTAATGAGTACCGAACTCACCGAGGTGTTGCGACAGAATCGCGAAAGTGCTATCTTGCAGAATGCCATGATGATTCGCGACCTGCTACATAGTACACACCGCAACAGTCTACAATTCACAGAACATAGCGGAGATGTAGAGTACATTGCCCCCGAACACTTTTTAGATCGGTACGTCGACCTACGCAAAGCCTCTGGCGTGAACAACTGTGTAGCCATCTGCTTCACAAACAAAAGTACTCACGAATACAACAAGCGCATTCGACAGATGCTCTATGGAGCACCCGACATCGCGCTCTCTACCCAGGATGTTCTCATGGTGGTACAAAACAACTACCTACTACATGTGATGAATGGTGAGCTGATACCCGTATTGAGTATTGGAGAGTCGGTACAACGTGAGGTACCCGTCTACGTGGAGCAAGGTAGCACCAAACAACGCAAAATCATCACGTTGAAATTTTTGCACATCAAGACTTTAGACTATCGGCAGGAACCCTGTTCCTGTCTGCTGTTGCTCAATCTGCTCGAGAGTAACCGACCAGCACTGACCAACGACGAACATCGGGCGCTCTTCATCAATTTTTGCATCATGCATAGCAATTTGAAGCAAAACACCCCTGAGTTTACCGAAGCTCTCAAGAGCGACCCCTACTACAACTCACTGAAGGCCAAATATGGCTATGCCGTGACCGGGCACAAATGTCAAGGTGGAGAGTGGGACTATGTCTTTGTCGACTACACCCAACGCACTGGTTTGGATGACGACTGTCTGCGATGGGCCTACACCGCCACCACACGTGCACACAAGTGTCTCTATGTAACCAATCTACCACACATAACTCCCTTTTCGAAGTTTCGCATTGATGCTGTCGAGCGATGCGCACAGGTCAATGAGGAGTGTCGCATCATCGGGGAGGTTGCATTGTCGCCCTTTCACAAGCCGACCGACCCGCGATACCTGCATGCCAAGCAGATGTGCATAAGTTGTCAGATGGAGGGTACCCCCTATCATATTGCGCAAATCATCAGCAAGCCCTACCTAGAGATTTATCAGATAGCGACTCCCGATGGCATAGAGCGCTACGACCTACACTACAAAAAGGGAGGCATCTTCCTACCCGCCACTCCACAGTGCAACTCTCGTCACACGGCAATGGTGTGCCAGATGCTCAACAACGAAGGTGACATGCCCCTATGCTTCGACTACCATCCCACCGACAAGCTACACGAGAATCTCTTCAACCTGATACGGAGTGCATGTGACAGTTGTGTCATTCAACTCACCAATGTCGTCGAACACCCTGAGGAGTACAGCACAATTTTCTATATGCGCACCTCCGGCACCTACTCCTATATCAAAATCTACATCGATAAATCGGGTTTCATCACCTATGCCAAACCCATGTCGATGTTAGGCCGCGAGGACCACGAATTAAATCTGCTTATCGAAGAGTTACATAATCACCTAAAATAGCTATGTCTACAACCAAAGAGATTCTCGCGCTATGTCGCGATGGCGAAATTCAACGAGCCTACGAAATCGCCAAGAATGATCTTCCACAAACTCCCGACAACAAATGGGCACAGATTAGCATGGCGTGGACACTCTACTACAGTGCAAAGAGTGTGTCGCAACAACGCAACTTCGACGACACCTATCGATTCATCGACGAGTTTCAACAGCTCAACATGCTCAACGTTCGTGACAACGAGATGGTCATCAGTTGCTTTTTAAGTGCATTGGGGAACATACTCTATACGCTCATTCTCAAGGAGAACGACATGGTAGCTGCCCACGCACTGATGCTACATCTCCAACGTTATACATTTGCCCCTTGCAAGGGTTATTCGTGGCTATTGAATCAAGGCCTGAAGCTTCAGGTCCATGACTATGTAGTCTCCTTCATCGAGTGGTGGGGACTCGACAACTTACTCTCCGAAGATTATCAGGAGACCAAAGGTAAGGACGATAGACATTTCTCGTCACTGGCAGAGATGGCCTACATCCGCTATGCTAAGGCGATTTTAGCTCTCAACGATACGACGAGGATAGAGACATTCATTCCTAAAATCGGCACACTAGCAGAGGCTCATCCTACCATGTACTACGCAAACTACTACTATGCAAAATTACTCCTTGCCATAGGCAATGGTTCACAGCAAACCGTAACGACGGTTCTGCCATTCATTCGTAAGAAGCAGAACGATTTTTGGGTTTGGGCATTCTTGGCAGAGTTTTACAACGACCCCGACACACAATTGGCATGCTACCTGCGTGCATCACATACCCCGTCGGCAAAAGAGATGTTTCTATGTAAGACACACACATCTGATTTCGCTCTACCTGTCGCGCGAAGAGTATTCACGTGCCAAATATCACCTCGACCGAGCCACAAAATGTTATTTGAGCAACGGCTGGAGAATGCCTTCGGAACTTGAGCGCTACACACACGAGGCGTGGGTCAACAACACGGTTTCCGATGCGAGCGACGGTATCGACTACAAACCTATCACCGACAACATCCTCGCACAAGGAAGCCAGGTTGCACTTGCCACAGTGACCTACGTCGATACGCAGAGTAAACGGGCCGTCATTGTCTATGGAACCAAGTTGCAAGCTATGGTCAAGTGGTCGCAACTGCGCACATCGGTTACCGAAGGGATGTTGCTCAAAATTCACTACATCGCTACAGACAATCAGCGCATCAACATCGTAAGTACGGCAGTAGCTGACAAATCGAGTCTTGTCGATTGTTCGTACATTCGGGTGATTCGAGGTGTTGTTGCAAAGCGTCCCGACAAAGATTTTGCCTTCATCAAGGCTCAAGATATCTCCATCTTTGTCAACCCGGCACTCGTACAGCGGCATCAACTCAAAGATAAAGGACAAATCGAAGCAACCATCGCCTACACTTACAACAAGAAGAAGGATGAATGGTCCTGGAATTGTGTTACCGTAAATCATTAAGCAACATGAAAGAGCTATCATATAAACAACGTATCGCTATATTGCGCATTCTGCGCGACATCATTTTGGCGGACAACAAGGTCGATACGCGAGAGCAAAACTTCTACGAGAAGACAGTCGAACAGTTAGGACTCGATTCTCAAGTTCAGCAAGAGGTAGAACAGCAAAATTCTCTTCTCGCACTGGCCGAGATTAGCAAACTCTCCCCGGCGCAAAAGCACGAGTTCGCAAAGTTGATGGGACAGATGATTGTTGCCGACCGCAACATCAACTACAACGAGGTACGCATCTACAACGTTGTGAATCGCTCCTGCGACATCAACATCAACTTTCAGATGAACGACTACCCTGACTTCTCAACCAACTCATCCTTCTGTCCAAAACCCGCATTGGTCTACGACGATACCGATGGAGATGACAACTATTATTGGGAGGAGGATACCGTCAGTTCGGACGATAGTCAAAAACCTTCCGAGCTTCCGTTCTGAGGTGGGTTCCCAGAAAACAAAAAGCAAG
>CAYUJP010000058.1:0-8717 GCA_964445055.1 uncultured Alistipes sp. | reverse complement strand
TGGAATGTAATGTTGCGAATCAATGGGCATCAAGCCAATTGGAACCCACGCCGCACTCTGCGATTAGCGGCACCTTGAGCGTAACAACCTCTTCCATTGCTTGTCGAACAATGTTACGCACTTGTTCCAATTCACTACAAAGTGTATCGATGACTACCTCATCATGCACCTGAAGAATCATCTTTGATTGGATGCCCTCCTCACGAAAGCGGTCGGCAATGCGTATCATGGCCAGTTTCATGATATCAGCAGCACTCCCTTGTATGGGGGCATTAATCGCATTCCGCTCAGACAGGCCTCGTGATACGGCATTGCGCGAATTGATGTCGTTGAGGTAGCGTCTGCGACCAAAGAGAGTGGTAACATATCCCTTTTCTCGAGCTTGTGCAATAGCTTGTTCCATGTATTTTTTTACTCCTGGATAGGAGCTGAAGTATCCATCAATAAGCTCCTTTGCTTCACCGCGTGCGATATCGAGACGCTGACTCAGGCCAAAGGCCGAGATACCATAAATGATACCAAAATTGGCGGTCTTTGCTTTGCGTCGCTCATCGGCCGTAACTTGTTCGATGGGCTTATTGAAGATGTGGGCGGCGGTGGCAGCATGTACATCCTCCCCTTGTTCAAAAGCCGTAATGAGGGCTTGGTCGCCACTGAGGTGTGCCATGAGGCGCAACTCCACTTGACTATAGTCTGCTGATAATAGCACCCTATCAGAAGATGAGGAGATGAAGGCGCGACGTATTCGCTTCCCTAATTCGTCACGAATAGGAATATTCTGAAGATTAGGGTTTGTCGATGAGAGCCGTCCGGTTGCAGTGACTGCTTGGTTGTAGGAGGTGTGTATGTGACCGGTACGACGATTGATGAGCAAGGGAAGAGCCTCTACATACGTTGAGAGTAACTTCTTGATTCCTCTATATTCAAGTATCAGGTCGATAATGCGATGTTTGTGCGAGAAGGAGAGAAGGTACTCTTCATCTGTGCAGTACTGATGGGTGCGAGTCAACTTGGGTTTATCGGCAATTTTCATCTTGACAAATAGTACTTCGCCAAGTTGTTTTGCTGAGTTTACGTTGAGGGTGTCATCATTTGCCTCATTGCGAATGGCTGTCTCAAGCTCGCTCAGATGACCATTGAGTTCTATTGCGTAATCAGCGAGGGCTTGTTTATCGATTTGCACACCTGTTGTCTCCATGTCAGCAAGTACGGCAATCAACGGTTCCTCAATGTTGTGATAGAGCGAATGCATCCCCATCGTTTCAAGTTGTGAATAGAGTATCCCTTTGAGTTGCAATATGAGGTCAGCACGCTCTGCGGCATAGTCTGCAATCTGCTCTGTGGTGAGTATATCGAAACTCTGATGTCGTGCAATGCGCCCAACAAGTGAATCAATCTCTATAGGGGTATAGTGAAGGTAGTTGCAAGCAAGTGTATTGAGATTGTGTCGCGATTCAGGGTCAAGCAGGTAGTGTAGAATCATTGTGTCGTACTTAGGTCCTGCAAGCAAGATGCCTAAGCGGTGGAGTACCTGTATATCAAACTTGAGATTCTGCCCAATCTTGGCGATATGCTCATTGACGAAGAGCGGTTGCAGGAGACTGAAATAACGTGCAGTCCCGGGTTGGTTGTACGGAATGTACCATGCTTCGTGGGGAGCAACACAGAGCGCAATACCCAAGATGGGGTCATTGAGCGCGCTCATTGTTGTTGTAACCGTGCTGAAACTGAGTGCTGTGGCCGTAGATAGCTTGCTGAACATTTGTTCAAACAGCTTATCGGAGGTCACAATGTGGTAAGTATGTACGGTGTGTTGCAGGTCACTTAATTGAGGCAGATTATCGAAGAGGGTGGGCTCGGCGGTGGATGCAGCCTTCGTCTCTATGGCTGGAGCGGTTATGTCTGATATCTGCTCGGTGTTAAGTGTTGCAAAGAGATCTCCTTGTCCATCTGCAGACAAAGTCGATGTAATTGCGGGTGTCGTACCCTTCGAAATGGAAGAAGTAGTGGATGGCTGTGGTGCACAACTCTCCTGTGTAGAACTGCTTGATGGGGGAAGTTCGCGCAGGAAAAGGTTAAAGTTGAGCTCCGTATAGAGCGCTCGTAGCTTTTCATTGTCGGGAGAACATAGCTCTAACTCAGATGGGTTGAAGGAGATGGGGACATCAAGACGAATGGTGGTGAGTACTTTTGCCATGCGTAACTTGTCCGCAGATGTAGCAATATTCTCGCCTTGTCGCCCTTTGATGGCGTGCACATTATCGAGAATGTTCTCTACTGTGCCCCATGTTTGGACCAACTTGCAAGCGCCCTTCTCTCCAATACCCGGCACTCCGGGAATGTTATCGGAAGCATCGCCCCATAATGCCAGCATGTCGCGTACGAGGATGGGGTCATCAAATCCATAGTGTTTCCGTATGGCCTCACAGTCGACAATCTCGATGTCGTCACCCTTTTGCTTGTAAAGCTTGCAATGAGGACGTACCAATTGCCCATAGTCCTTGTCCGGAGTTACCATGAATACCTCATAGCCATCGTTGCAGGCTTTCTGTGACAGGGTGCCGATAACATCGTCTGCCTCGAATCCTGCCACCTCAAGTATCGGAATATGCATCGCCTCAAGATAGCGTTTGATATAGGGGACCGAACGTATGATGTCTTCAGGCGTAGCGGGGCGGTTAGCTTTGTACTCGGGAAAAATGTTGCGACGGAAACAACCTCCTTTAGGATCGAAGGCAACGCCCAGCAAGTCGGGCTGTTCTCTGTGAAGTATGCTACGCAAAAATTTGATAAAACCGAATACTACCGATGTATTCATTCCCGCACCGTTGAGCATTGGTCGGGAGAGGTAGGCATAGTAATATTTATAGATGAGCGCGTAGGCATCGACGAGAAAGAGTCTCTTCATAGAAACAATATACAATTTGGATAAAAGGAGCAAAATTAGCGGTTGTCATCGGCAATCCACTCTGCATAAGAAGTTGCTGTTTCGTGGAGCTTGAGAGCATACAACTCAACACCTTCGGGCAATTGGGGGGCGATGCGTGAGGCAAAGTCGGTAAGCATGTTCTCGCACGTAGGTTGGTAGTCTACCAATACGATACGATTGAATCGGTCTCCTAACGTGGCTACTATATGTTGATTCTTATCGGTATGCCGTAGAACAAATGCGTGGTCGAGACGATTGATGACTTGCTCGTTGACGATTTGCTTAAGCAGACCAAAGTCGAGTACCATACCCAATTTGGGATTTTTGCTATCGGTGGCAGGAATGCCACGTACAGTTACGAAAAGTCGATAGGAGTGGCCATGAATTTCTCGACACGCTCCGTCATAGTCATCGAGTAGGTGTGCTGCCTCAAAGGAGAACTCTTTTGTTAATCTAATTTTTGCCATAATCAGTTGTGTTGCAGAGTCACCGAAACAACCCTTATTGTGTGGTATATGCCTGATTTCAACGGAGGAATCAGGCATATACTAAATTGAGTATTTCGTTTATAAACAGTTCGTTAATCCTTCAGACAATCTACATATATTTGTCGTTGAAAAGCTTCGTTCAGTGATATGTAGGTCTGAGTAGTAGAGATACCCGGAATGGCTAGAATTTTATCGCATAGGGTATTCATCAAGTGTTCGTTGTCGAGACAGTAAATCTTGACAAAAAGATTGTACGTGCCTGTGATAAAGTGACATTCTACAATCTCCGGTATTTGCTTGAGTCGGTCAACTGTCTGCATTAAAATAGAAACATCTTGCAGGCGGATGCCGATATAGGCACATACATCGAAACCTAACATTTTGGGGTCTACAATCAGCCTGCTACCCAAGATAACTCCTAAATCATCGAGTTTCTTGATGCGTTGGTGGATGGCAGCTCCCGAGATGCCGCACTTACGAGCAATCTCTAGAAAAGGCATACGTGCGTTGGTGATCAGATACTTTAGTATCTTTTGATCGATGGCGTCGATAACAACTTGAGACATAGGGGTTATGTATTATGGTAAAACATTGAGTTCTTTGCCGACTTTCACGAAAGCGGCAACGCAACGGTCTAACTGTTCGACTGTGTGTCCTGCGGATACTTGCACACGAATGCGAGCCTGTCCCTTAGGAACAACCGGATAATAAAATCCCGTGACAAATACGCCCTCATCTTGAAGCTTTGAAGCAAAGGTTTGGGAGAGTTTTGCATCGTAAAGCATAACAGCGCAAATGGCCGACTGGGTAGGCTTAATGTCGAAACCAGCATCCATCATTCTTTGGCGGAAATGCTGTACGTTAGCTACCAAACGGTCGTGTAATTCGTTGCCCTCAGACATCATCTTGAACATCTCAATGCCGGCACCCACTACTGCGGGAGGTAATGAGTTGGAGAAGAGGTAAGGACGCGAACGTTGACGAAGCATCTCGATAATCTCGCGACGTCCTGTAGTGAATCCACCGACAGCGCCACCAAAAGCCTTGCCCAATGTGCCGGTAAGGATATCGACTTCGCCTCGCAGGTTGTAAAGTTCGGTGATTCCACGGCCTGTGGCACCCAAGACACCTGCTGAATGGCACTCATCGACCATTACCAATGCTTCGTATTTTTGTGCCAATGCACAAATCTTGTCAAGAGGTGCCGCATTACCATCCATAGAGAAAACCCCATCGGTGCAGATGATGCGGAAGCGCTGTGCTTGAGCGCGTTTCAAACAATCTTCAAGTGCATCCATATCTGCGTTGGCATAACGGTAGCGTACCGCTTTTGAAAGCCGTACGCCATCGATGATGGAGGCGTGGTTGAGAGCATCGGAGATGATGGCATCTTGCTCGGTGAGTAGCGGCTCAAAGACACCACCGTTGGCATCGAAACAAGCTGCATAGAGGATAGTATCCTCTGTTCCAAAGAAATTTGAGATAGCCTGCTCGAGCTGCTTGTGGATGTCTTGGCAACCACAAATGAAACGAACCGATGACATGCCGAAGCCACGCAGGTCCATTGCCTGTTTTGCTGCCTCGATGAGACGCTTGTTATCGGAAAGTCCTAAGTAGTTGTTTGCACAGAAATTGAGTACTTGCCGTCCTGCAACAGCGATTTCAGCTCGCTGAGGAGAGGCTATTATGCGCTCTGTCTTGTAGAGCCCCGCCTCCTTTATATCAGCGAGTTCCTGCTGGAGATATCCTTTGAATTTCCCGTACATCGCTTAAAACTTTTAGATAAAGTTTAATAGTTTGTTATGATTTGAAAGCAAAGTTACCAAATAAAATGGAAAAACTCTCTTTTTAGGAGAGTTTTTTTAATGAGCGTATAATTTGTATTTTGCTGACGCGATATCTTGTGGCTACTTAAAGAACTTATACTGAAAGATGAGCAAATAAACAACCGCTACAGAGATGTACGCATCGGCTAAGTTGAAAATTGCTCCAAAGAAGTAGTTGTGACTATCTACCAGAAACGAGAGACATCGAGGAACACTGTTCCACTGAAAAAGTGGAAAGTAAAACATATCGACCACGCGTCCCAACATAAAGGGGGCATATCCGTTGCCCCAGTGCGCTACGTTGTGAAATCCTGATTCTGAAAAGATGAGCCCATAGAAAGAACTGTCTATCATGTTCCCTACCGCACCTGCTAAAATGAGGGTAAGACCAATGGTGACGCCTATAGGTGCTTTACGCCGATGAAGAGACAATGTATAGTAGCCTAACAATCCGATAAGAATAAAACGAAAGAGACTGAGTAGCAGTTTTCCCCAATCAAAACCGTTACCCGAGGCAATATGCATTCCGAATGCAGCTCCGTTGTTTTCGACAAAACGAAGTTGGAACCAATTAGGAATCATGATAATGGATTGATCCAATGTCATGTGTGTTTTCACCCAAATCTTGAGCACTTGATCAGCTAAGATAAGGAGCAGGAAGAGTAATAGAATATGTTTGTTTTTCATGATGAAACGACACTAATTTCCTACAAAAGTAACAAAAATTCCGAATTTTGCTTTCAGGCGTTTTTGTTTCAGCGTTTTTTATTACCTTTGAAACATTAATGTTATTTGTTTGATAAACTCTTACTATGAAGAAATCAATACTGTTGGGCGGTATCTTGTTTCTGTTGGCCGCTTGTACGAAAAACATGGATGAGTTGGAGCAACCGGGCGGTACTGAACCTTCGTCTGTGACGGTAGTGTATGATGCAAAGGACGCAGTTGCCGGGGAACTCATTGTGAAATTCCGTGAAGAGGTCGCTGACTCGTTGGCACAGGCTCTTGTGGCAACAGAAACGCGTTCGGAACAAGTATCGGCAGATGCTCTGCTACAAGCGGTAGGTGTGGAAAATATCTACCCTTTGTTTGGTTCGGACCCCCGCTATGAGGAGCGCCATCGAGCTTTTGGCTTGCACCAATGGTATGTAGTGACCTTCGATGAGAAACTGCCGGTACGTACGATGGTGGAGCAGTTGAGTGCAGACCATCGTATCGAAGTATTGCAGTACGTGCGACGTCCGCAATTGCGTGGGCGTTTTGTAGTACATCCTTTGCTTGGTGGAGAGGTGGAACAGACACGAGCTTCAACTCCTACAAACGACCCCTTGCTGTCAAAACAGTGGCACTACAATAACGATGGTCAGGTGGTGCGTGTCTCAAAAAAAGGTTCGGATATCAATCTTTACGATGCTTGGGAAAAGACCTACGGCGATGAAAGCATCGTCGTGGCGGTGATTGATGAGGCAGTTCAGTACACACATCCTGATTTAGCACAAAATATTTGGCAGAATCCCTCTCCGACGAAGGGCGACCAACACGGATACAACTTTATCAACAACACGGCAACGCTTGATTGGTCGTACGTTGATAAGGAGACCTATGAAGGACAGACTTACTATTACAATGCAGACCATGGTACGCACGTTGCGGGAACTATTGCTGCGGTGAATAACAATGGCAAGGGGGTCTGCGGTATTGCGGGAGGTAACGGCTCGAAAGGGGGCGTAAAGATTATGTCATGCCAGATTTTCGGCGATTCGAGCAAGAAGAGTTACGATACGTCAGATTCATTCCGTTATGCTGCTGACAACGGAGCTTTAATTTGTCAATGTAGTTGGGGATATACCTACGATGAAGGAACGTCTAAGGAGGCTGAAACTTATCGGAAGGCGTTCATGAGTTCGTCGGAGAAGACGGCAATTGACTATTTTATCGCTAATGCAGGTAAGAACACTGATTCGCCCATTGAAGGAGGTTTGGTAATCTTTGCGGCGGGTAACGATGGTGACCTTTTTGGTAATTTTGACGAATATCCTGCAGCTTACGATAAGGTCGTGTCTGTGGCGGCTATGGGATCTGATTTTCTACCGGCTTACTACACTTGTTATGGTAGTACGGTCGATATCACAGCTCCGGGTGGTGATGCATACAACTCAAGTAGTAACACCGACAATGGTGAAGTGCTGAGTACTATTTTGAGCGATTCGTCGGTAACTTACTATGATGGCCGCGATTTGAATAGTCCCTATGGATATATGCAGGGAACATCAATGGCTTGCCCTCATGTATCGGGTGTGGCTGCTTTAGGCCTTTCCTACATGAAAGAGTTAGGCTTGAAGCTGACGGTAGATGAGTTTAAAGAGATTCTACTCAAGAGTGTTCAACCTATCGATACCTACTTGACAGGTAACAAATACATCTACTCAGGTCTTACACTTCAGCTCTCGAACTACAAGAATAAGATGGGATCGGGCTATATTGATGCGAATCTGCTGTTGGAGAATCTCAAAATCGCCTATGGCCTACGTACGCCTCCCGAGATTACAGCACAGATAGCCAATCGCCTTTTCAAAAGCGACACGCCGACAAGTAGTATCGATCTGACCGGTTACTTTACCGATGCGGCGGTTTCAGCCTATTCGGCTGTAGCAAACGATGAATCGGTGGTACGTGTGAGCGTAAGTGACAAGGTGCTGAAGATTTTGCCCAAGAAGGTGGGACAAACTAAGATAACCGTATCGGCAAAAGGCTATGATGGTACAATCGTATCGCAGTCTTTCACCGTGACGGTACGTGCTCAGACCAATTCGACAGGTGGTTGGTTGTAGCTTTTTTGATGAGTATCCAACAAAACACGATGTTCCCCATTATACATAGGGTATGATGGGGAATATTCCTTATAAAATGGCGTAAAATCGCATTGTTTTATAAAAAACATGAAGAATTGTTTGCAAATTCGGAAATAGTCGTTACCTTTGCACCCGCAATCGAGAAAACACGGTGCTTGCGATGAGTCAAATTATCAAGCGTGTGTTATCACGGAGGCAAAAGTTCTTACGAAAACGGTTCGATGAAGGTAATGGTTGATATCTAAGTTCAGCGCTAGCTGAGAGGGTATCGAAAAAAAAGAGTGAAAACTCTTGGTGGATTCGAAAAAACAATTTACCTTTGCACCACTTTCTCTCTCGGAAACGAGTTGAGAATTTCGAAAAAAAGTTCTTCGAAAATTTGGTGGTTCAAAAAAAACGATTTACCTTTGCACCACTTTCCCACTCAAAAATGAGTAGGATGTTTTCAAGAGATGGTTCTTTGATTTACTGGTAAAAATTGAGAAAAAGTGTAGTATTTATCTGTCAATTTCCTTTAACGGAAATAGAAATAGTCAGGACTCTAACAATACATTAATTCATTACAATGGAGAGTTTGATCCTGGCTCAGGATGAACGCTAGCGGCAGGCTTAACACATGCAA
>CAYUJP010000057.1:0-8885 GCA_964445055.1 uncultured Alistipes sp. | reverse complement strand
TCGAAAAGTTCAATGATATAGCTCTGCTTGCCGACTTAATGGGACACGAAAGTATTGAGACCACTCGTATCTATTTGCGTAGAACTTCAACGGAGCAACAAGCTATCATTGATAAGATTATCACATGGTAAAACGTTTTGTAAGCATTTATATCATAGAATAATCTAATTGAATAGCTTACGAAGTAATACATATACATAAAAATCAATCAGTCATTGCTCCTGAATTGTACAGCAAAGGCCGATTGATTTAAGTTTACCAAATTGCAACGGTTTCATCATACCATTTTACAATTAAGTCTCTTTCCCATCCGGTGGGTGCCAATATCTTAACGACAAAACAAAAGAGCGCCTGAACCGCGCAACTACTCCCGGTATGGAGCCGGACTGACATTCAGGCGCGAAGATGCTTTAGACGCTACAGTCCAAGACTTAGAACGCTAATGCATCTTCAACACAAATATAGCGCATATTATTCAGACATACAACAACTCTCCGATTTTATTTCGTCTCTATCACAACAAAGCATCGTTTGCCCCGACTTACTGAATACATCGGCCTCTTGTTTCCTCCAAACACAGTGCGGTAGGGCGGTGTGAAACGCACAATTTGTAGAAAAAAGAGGGACGTGCAAGGTTGCTTTAACAAGGAATTTTTGCTAAATTTGCAAAGACTTTGCCCAAATGTCACCTCTGAGAAACGTAGCAAACAAACGTGGTGATGTGTTGGGGTAGGTACCAAATGAAGAACCTTTGGGAATTATGCTGAGTTGTATTTACTATCTCTTTTCGACAGTGCTTTGCACACTATTCTTGGCGCTGTCGGCTGTGGCGTATGTAATCTGTGCCCCTTTCGACAAGCGTCGGACGGTGGTGCACTCGTTGTCGCGGATATTGGTGCGCATCTTCTTCTGCTTGCCGCTCGGTTGGCGTCAGCGGGTAATCGGAGGTGCGTATGTCGACAGCAAAAAACGCTATGTGATTGTGATGAACCACAATGCAATGATGGATATTCCCGCGCTCTACTACTTGCCGCTTAATTTCCGATGGGTGTCGAAACGCGAAGTCTTTCGAATTCCCTTTTTCGGGCAGTTGCTCATGTTGCATGGCGACATTTGCATCGACCGTAGCCGTGGCGCCGAGGCACTCGAGCAGTTGTTGCATCAGGGTCGCATGTGGTTGGATAGGGGTGTCTCGATAGCCATCTTTCCTGAGGGCACACGCTCCAAGGATGGCGAGATACACCGTTTCAAGACAGGGGCTTTCACCCTCGCCAAGGAGTGCGAGGTGGAGATTCTGCCGGTAGTGCTCGATGGCACGACCACATTGATACGTCGTAACCGACTCTTCAATTGGCACAACCGCATCACGGTGCGTGTGTTGCCTCCGGTTCCGGTGGAACGCATCAAGGCGATGGAGACGCACGAATTGCTTGCTGAGGTACAGGAGTCTATGAGCAAGGCTCTTGCCGAGGTCCGTGCCACAAAATAGTGAACGATAAGAAGCGAAAAACAAGAGATATGGCAGATTTACTCACGAACGCCAAGACAAATTATACCGACGACGATATTGTGCATCTCACTCCGCGTGAGCATGTGCGGTTACGTCCGGGTATGTACATCGGTAAGTTGGGCGATGGCTCACAACCCGACGATGGCATCTACGTACTCATCAAGGAGACGGTCGACAACTCGGTCGATGAGTTTATCATGGGTGTGGGACGTCAGATTGAACTTACCATCGAGGACAATGTGGTCACCGTGCGAGACTATGGTCGAGGCATTCCGTTGCGGTCGTTGGCTGCTGCGGTCAGTGAGATGAATACCGGTGGAAAATATGGCAAAGACGGAAGCGAAGCCTTCAAGAAGACCGTTGGTCTCAACGGTGTCGGTGTGAAGGCGGTCAACATGCTTTCGCAGGAGTTTACGGCACGTTCGGTGCGCGATGGCGAGGCCCACACCGTGACTTTCGCCAAGGGCTTGGAGCAGAGCGACAAGTGGGAGAGTGGTGTCACAGAGAAGAACGGCACGACCATCACCTTTCGTGTCGATGAAGAGGTCTTTGGCCCCTATGCCTACAACATGGAGTATGTCGAGGAGTTGGTGAAGAACTACACCTACCTCAATCAAGGTCTGACCTTCAAGTTCAACGGCAAAACCTACGTCTCGAAAAACGGTCTGCTCGACCTGCTCAACGAGAAGATTGCCGATGCTTCGCTCTATGAACCCATCCATCTCTCCGGCGATGACATCGAGATAGCCATCACCCACGGTTCGGGTTATGGCGAGAGCTACTACTCCTTTGCCAATGGACAATACACCTCCCAGGGAGGTACACATCAGGCGGCATTTCGCGAGGCTATTGCCAAGACCATCAAGGAGTTCTATCACAAGGATTACGACCCGTCAGACATACGAACCTCCATCATCGCAGCCATATCGGTGCGGGTGACAGACCCTGTATTCGAGTCGCAAACCAAGATTCGTCTCGGCTCTAAGGAGATGGAACCGGGTGTGTCGATTCGTAACTTCGTGCTCGATTTTGTAGGTAAGCATCTCGACGACTACTTGCACAAACATCCCGAGACAGCACAGGTACTGCAGCGCAAAATTGTGGAGAACGAGAAGGAGCGCAAGGCAATATCGGGCATTCAGAAGAAGGCGCGCGAGACCGCAAAAAAAGTGTCGCTCAACAACAAGAAGTTGCGCGATTGCAAGATTCATTTCACCGACAAGAACGAATTGGCCGAGCAGTCGATGATCTTCATCACCGAGGGTAACTCGGCATCAGGTTCCATCACTACGAGTCGCGATGCACGCACACAGGCAGTCTTCTCGTTGCGAGGCAAACCGCTGAATAGCTATGGACTGACCAAGAAGATAGTCTACGAGAACGAGGAGTTCAACCTCTTGCAGGCAGCGCTCAACATTGAGGAGGATATGGAGAATTTGCGCTACAACAAAATCATCATTGCCACCGATGCCGATGTCGATGGTATGCACATCCGTTTGTTGTTGATGACCTTCTTCTTGCAGTTCTTCCCCGAGGTGATTCGTAGCGGACATCTCTACATCCTGCAGACTCCGCTGTTTCGTGTGCGCAACAAACGTGTGACACGCTACTGCTACTCCGAGGAGGAGCGGTTGCGAGCCATTCAGGAGTGTGGCGCACAAGCCGAAATCACTCGATTCAAAGGTTTGGGCGAGATATCGGCCGATGAGTTTAAGGAGTTCATAGGCGAGCGCATGCGGCTCGATAAGGTGCGTTTGACGAAGGATGACCCCATTCACGATATGTTGGAGTTCTATATGGGCAAGAACTCTCCCGAACGACAAGGTTTCATTGTCGACAATCTGCGCATCGAAGAAGATTTGGTAGAGAACGACCTACAGATAGGCGAAGCATAGCCCCTCACAAACAAAAAGCAAATGAGTTATGAGCGAAGATATATTTTCCGATAACGATATGGAGAATAGCTCCACGGACGAAGTACTTGACGACGAGTCGACCGAAGCACCCGACTCACCTCAGACAGCAGGACGCTATGCAAAGTTGACGACCGAGGCGGGCGATGTCCGTAAGATGACGGGCATGTACAAGAATTGGTTTCTCGACTATGCCTCCTATGTAATTCTGGAGCGAGCTGTGCCCCACGTAGTCGATGGTTTGAAACCGGTGCAACGCCGCATTCTTCATGCCATGAAGAGCATCGACGATGGTCGCTACAACAAGGTGGCAAACATCGTCGGACAGACCATGCAGTATCATCCGCACGGTGATGCCTCCATCAAAGATGCTTTGGTGCAATTGGGACAGAAAGACCTGCTCATCGACTGTCAAGGCAACTGGGGCAACATCCTCACGGGCGACGAGGCTGCGGCCGGTCGTTACATCGAGGCGCGTCTTTCGCGCTTCGCGTTGGAGGTGGTCTTCAACAAGAAGACCACCGAGTGGATGCTCTCTTACGACGGTCGTAAAGACGAACCGGTGACTTTACCGGTGAAGTTCCCGCTGTTGCTGGCGCAGGGTGCCGATGGTATTGCCGTGGGGTTGGCATCGAAGATTCTGCCTCACAACTTCAACGAACTGATTCATGCCGCCATCGCCTATCTGCGTGGGGAGGAGTTTCAACTCTATCCCGACTTCCCCACAGGAGGCTATGCCGATGTGACGCGTTACAACGACGGTCTGCGCGGTGGTGTGGTGAAGATTCGTGCCAAGATATCGAAAATCGATAAACGAACCTTAGTCATCACCGAGATACCCTTCACCACCACTACCGAATCGGTGAAGAACTCCATCGTCAAGGCCAACGAAAAGGGTAAAATCAAAATTCGTAAGGTCGACGATATCACCTCCGAACGAGCTGAGATAGTTGTGCAGGTGTCACCCGACGAATCATCGGACAAGACCATCGATGCTCTCTATGCTTTCACCGAATGCGAGGTCTCCATCTCGCCCAATGCGTGTGTTATTTGGAACGACAAGCCCCATTTTATGGGGGTCAGCGAGATACTGAAACACTCGGCAGACCACACCAAGGAGTTGTTGGGACGGGAGTTGCAAATCCGATTGCACGAACTCAACGAGGCATGGCATGCGGCATCGCTCGAACGAATCTTCATTGAAAATCGTCTCTACCAACTCATCGAGGGGTGCAAGACGCGTGAGGAGGCCTATGCCGCTGTCGACGAGGGCTTGAATCCCTTCAAGAAACTACTTCGTCGCGAGGTGACATTGGAGGATGTGCAGCGACTCACCGAACTGAAGTTCATCCGTATCTCGCGCTTCGATAAGGAGAAGGCCGACAATGAAATTCGTGCCATCGAGGAGGAGACGCAACAGGTGCGTTACGATTTGGACCATTTGGTCGACTACACCATCGCCTACTACGAGCGTATCGAGGCAAAGTACGGTGCGGGACGCGAACGACGTACGGAGATACGTCAATTCGATGCCATCGACTCAACGCGTGTGGCAGTGACCAATGCCAAACTCTATGTCGACCGTGCCGAAGGTTTCTTCGGCATCGGCAAGTCGATGCGCGATGCCGAGTTTGTCTGCGACTGTTCCGACATCGACGATGTGATTCTCTTCACCAAGGAGGGACGCTACATCATCACGAAGGTGAGCGACAAAGCCTTCTTCGATAAGAATATCTACTACATAGGGGTCTTCAAACGCAACGACGAGCGCACCATCTACAATGTGCTCTATCGCGACGGAAAGAGTGGACCCATCATGATGAAACGTTGTGCCATCAAAGGCATCACACGCGACAAGGAGTATGACATCACTAAGGGTACGGCACGTAGTGAGATTCTCTACATGTCCGTAAATCCCAACGGTGAGGCCGAAGTGCTGAAGGTCTACTTCAAGCCCCGTCCGCGCCTGAAGAAGGTCATCGTCGACCTCGATTTTTCGCAACTTGCCATTAAGGGTCGTCAGAGTCAGGGCAACCTCTTCTCGCGCTACGGCATTCACAAGATTGTCTTTAAGGAGCGCGGTACCTCCACATTGGGCAGTCAACAGGTGTGGTTCGACGAGGATGTACATCGACTCAACAGCGAGGGCCGTGGCCGTCTGTTGGGCGCATTCAAGGGCGACGATCGTCTGCTGGTGTGGACGCCTCGTTGCTACTATGTCACCGGTTACGACATGCAACAACACTTCCCCGATGATACGCTCTATGTCGAACGCTATCAGCCGGAGCGTGTCTATGCGGTGTGCTACTACGACAAGGAACAACACTACTACTACCTCAAACGTTTCAACATCGAGTTGAGCGACAGACTGCAATCCTACCTCGACGAGGAGGGAACAACGCGATTTATCTGCCGCACCGGACGACTTGGCGCACAACTGGAGATTACCTATGCAGGAGCGCAAGCCTCGCGACCCGCCGAGCAGATGGATGTCGACAGCTTTGTCGGAGTGAAGAGTCATCGCGCCAAAGGCAAACGCATCACCACCTACGAGGTCAACACTTTGCGTTTCATCGAACCGATAGAGGCGGAACCCGATGAGGCGGAGTCTACTGAACCAACGCCCGCACAGCAATCCGTTGACAAGGAGGCTGAGGCTGTAGAACTGACCATCGAACGTCCGCGTGGCGACCAAGACGATGTGGTGGATGTCGAGCAACTCGACCTATTCTAAAATCTTGTTGCGATGAAGTATTTTTTAATAGGTTACATGGGGTGTGGCAAGAGCACGCTGTCACGCAAGATAGCGCAACGCACGGGATGGCGTGTCGTCGATACCGATGCCGAGGTCGAACGTATCGAGGGAGCATCCATTGCGGATATTTTCCACTATGAGGGGGAAGATCATTTCCGCGAGATGGAGCGACAGGTCATCGAGCGGATAGCATCAACCGACGAATCGCTCATTGTTGCCACAGGGGGTGGACTGCCCGTGTGGCGCGATAACATGGCACGCATGGCCGCTGTCGGCAGAACCGTCTATTTGCGTCGTAGTGCAGCCAATATCGCTTCACGTCTTTCGCCACATGGACGAGCCAAGCGTCCAAAGTTGCGCGGGCTCAACGACGAGGAACTCTTGGCATATATGCAGCGTTCCATTGCCGAACGCGAACCTTACTACGCGCAAGCAACGCAGATTATCGACTGCGACACGTTGAGCGATGAGGCAATCATACAGATTATTGTCAATCAGATAGATATCCATGAATGATGCACCCATAGGCATATTTGACTCCGGACTGGGAGGACTCACCGTGTGGCGGGAGATACGTCGGCTGTTGCCCGAGGAGTCGTTGCTCTATTTGGGCGATGGCAAACACTGCCCCTACGGTTCGAAGTCGCGCGACGAGGTGCGTCACTATGCGTCTGAGGCTGTGGCGCGTTTGGTCGATGCAGGGTGCAAATTGGTGGTGGTTGCATGTAACACCGCCACAGCAGCTGCCATCGATGATTTGCGCCGTTGTTATGCCTCTTTGCCTATTGTGGGCATGGAGCCGGCAGTGAAACCCGCTTGTCTGCATACGCGCAGTGGGGTAGTAGGTGTGTTGGCTACGGAGCGAAGTTTGGAGGGCGACCTGTTCCGACGCACGGCGGCACGCTACGGCCACGATGTCGAGGTGATAGCTGTGGCGGGCAAGGGCTTTGTTGAATTGGTGGAGAACGATTTGGAGCAGACTCCCGAAGCCGACCGATGTGTATCACAGGCGGTGGCGGAGATGTTGCGTCGCGGTGCCGACCAAATTGTCTTGGGGTGCACGCACTACCCCTTTTTGATGGGAGCGTTACAACGTGCCATAGCGGGACGCGATGTGGCCATTGTCGACCCCTCGCCTGCGGTGGCGCGGCGCACGGCCGAACTATTGCGACAGGGCGAATTGTTGGCGACACCTGGGCATGTGCCACACTACGAATTTATCTCCTTTGCCGATGAGACCTACTGTGCAAAGCTCAAAAGAAAAGCTTTTGCCGACTCCGTTGCATAAATGGAAAAGGATACTTAAATTTGTGCATCATAACACGATAACACATTGAAATCATGGCGTCAGCTGAAAATCATAAAACCACATCACACTCCGCACCTGCGGAGATAACTCCTCTGCGTTGGGCCATGGGGTTAGCACTCATGGTCGTGGGGTGCTATGCCTTTGTTGCCGTACTCTTCTACTTCTTCTATTGGGAGGGCGATTACAGCGAGTTGACTCACGCTAATACGGAAAATCCGCTTGCCGACCATAGTATCGATAACCCATGCGGACGTCTGGGCGCATGGGTTGCAGAGAGGTTTGTAGGAAGTTCATTCGGAGCATTTGGCATCATCATCCCCTACATATTCGTCTCTATGGGGTTGCGTATCCTGCGTCGTCGTGCTATCTTCTGCAACCACTCGATGCTCAGTTCTATGCTTGTTTTGATTCTGGGTTCGCTGACGTTGGGCGTTATCTTCGGTAAAACTGACATGTTCAATACGGGTTGGGGAGGTGCTATCGGTGTGCAAATGGCCACTCAACTCCGTGATGCTATTGGCATGGCGGGTTGTTTGTTGCTACTCGTTGCAGGATGGATTTTTACGGGAGTATTCATCAATCGCAACTTTATAAAAACCGTAAATCACGTAGGTTCTGTCATTGCCGATGGAAGTGGTCGTTTGGTCGATAGTGTGACAAGTGGTGCAAAGGGTGTCATCAAAACGCAAATCGGTGGGAACAATGTTGCCTCTGCCGGTGAGGACGAAGAGCCTGAACCGGAGACACCGGAGGACGAATCGCCACAGACTCCCTCCATTGCACCCATTTCAACGGTTGAATCTCCACAGAGCGAAGTTGCCGTGCGCACCGAAGAGCCGGTAGCACCTGTTTGGGGTAGGGTAGAGACTGTCAACGACCGCTACTCGCACAATCCTGTGCCTAACGACGATGGTGATGACTTCTTCACGGTTCCCGTTTCGGAAGAGACGGCAACTCCCACTGCGACTACAACGGACACTCCTCAGCCTGTCACGCCCTCGGAATCGGACGATGTATCGGATGTTTCGCAGCCCACTACCGACCCGGTAGACGACAACCCCTTTGTAGTGGAGTCGGATCCGGCAACGCCCGAAGGCTTGGTGGTGACTGTCGAGGAACACGATGACCCTATGGTCGGAGAGCAGCAAATCTCGACCGAAGCCTATGACCCGCTGAAAGATTTGGAAAACTATCGTCGTCCTTCGGTTGACTTGTTGGAGAATCGCGCTCCCGAGTGTAAGGTAACCGACGAGGAAATCTACGAAAACAAGGTACGTATCGAGGAGACACTGAAAAATTTCGGTATCCCCATCCAACGTATCAAGGCCACTACAGGTCCCACAGTGACACTCTACGAGATTGTGCAGGGACAGGGCGTGAAGATATCAAAGATACAAG
>CAYUJP010000056.1:0-8902 GCA_964445055.1 uncultured Alistipes sp. | reverse complement strand
TTCCAACATCCATCAATCTCGATTTGAAAAAATCGTACAAACTGATGGCGTTCGACCCTCGCCCGACACAGACAGAGTGTAGTCTGAATAAAAGAAACCTGCCGAAAATTCGACAGGTCTTTGGTAGTGGATAGGGGATTCGAACCCCTATGTCATGCGTGAGAGGCATGTATCCTAACCCTTAGATGAATCCACCCTTTCGGTTTGTGGGTGCAAAGGTAATGCATAAAATGAAAACTCCAAAATTTTTCCAAAAAAAATAACTTTTCACCCCGTTTTACCATCATTTGTCCTATCTTTACCCTCCGGAATAGAGGAACATCCGCTCGAAGCGAAGCACACATCAGCCACGGCGGTTTGCGGACTTGTTCCTGCACTGATTTACCATGTCGACACAAACGCAATATATCACACTCTCCGAGTTGCAACAAGCCGTACACGAGACGCTCAGCAAAGGCTTTCCCTATCCGGTGTGGGTCAGTGCCGAGATATCGGAGCTGAAGGTCAACCTTTCGGGACACTGCTATCTCGACCTTGTGGAGAAGGAGGAGGATGACACGAAATCGAAGGCTCGGGCGCAGGCACGCGGTGTGATATGGAGTTCGCAATACGGCAGAATAGCAACCACCTTTGAGGCTGAGACAGGACGACCCCTATCAGCAGGCATTCGCATATTGGCCAAGGTGATTGTCGGATATCATGCCGTCTATGGGCTCTCCCTACAAGTGCAGGAGATTGATTCGACCTACACCTTAGGAGACATGGAGCGCCAGCGCCAGTTGACCATCCATCGGTTGCAAGCCGAAGGCGTGTGGGAGATGAATCACCAACAGCCCTTACCCAAGTTGATTCAGCACATTGCCATCGTCTCCAGCAGTCGCGCCGCAGGTTATCAAGACTTCTGCAAGGAGTTACAAAAGAGCATCTACCGATTTGAGACAACCCTCTTTGAGGTCGCAGTGCAGGGCGATACTGCCGAGACATCGATTGTTACGGCATTGGAACGCATCGCCTCAGCCGAAGAGTCATTCGATGTGGTAACCATCATCCGAGGCGGAGGTTCGGCCAACGATTTGAATTGTTTCAACTCCTACCGATTGAGTAACCACGTAGCACAATTTCCGCTTCCTATTTTGACAGGCATCGGTCACGATAAAGATACAAGCATTGTCGACATGGTGGCTCGCAAAGCATTCAAAACTCCCACGGCTGTAGCCGCATGGTTGGTAGAACGCATGGCCCTCCTCGACCAATGGCTTTCAGATGCCACGACACGGCTTCACGATCAACTTGCAGTCATTACACACAAGGAGACCCTGCGCATCGAACAACGAAGTGCTGCTATCGGCACGAGTGTTGCCACGCTGATAGCAAGACAACAGACACGGCTTCAGAATGCCGAAGAGCAACTTCTCGCAGCCCCTGCAAAGTTGCTTCGCACACAGCAGCAACGTATCGATACGGCAACGGAATTGCTACTCAGTTACTCCATCGAGCACGTGCTACAACGTGGTTTCGCTATCGCACGATGTGGCAATCAGGTGGTCCACTCTATAGATGAGGTACAGCAAGGTGAGACGTTGGAGATTGAATTGAACGATGGGCGAATCGATGCACAAATCACCAAGGTCACAAAACGATAACAAAGCATAATCTATTCAAATATATGGCAACAGAAGAGCAAGAACTCACCTACGACAAGGCAATGGCAGAGATTGAACGAATCTTGGTAGCTTTTCGCAACGAAACGATGTCGGTGGATAAGTTGGCCACAGAGGTGCGACGTGCAACAACGTTGATTGCTTATTGTCGCGAACGTCTGCGTAAGGCCGAAGCCGATGTAAAAGAGATTACCGAGGGATGAGACGGTTGATTCGATGGATTCTGAACCACGTGCCACGTCCCATGTTGCAACGTTGTGCCGGTTGGGCTGTGCCCCTCATTGGGCTATGTTATATCGGACGAGGGCGCACTTGTCCGGTGTGCGGAACACAATGTCGACGGTTTCTTCCCTATGGGTATGTCACCACACGGGCCGATGCCCTATGTCCATCGTGCTTGTCGTTGGAACGTCATCGGTTGCTGTGGCTCTATCTCACGCAACATACCGACCTTCTACAGAAGCAACAACGTGTGCTACACATCGCGCCTGAAGTATGTCTGATGAAACGATTGCGAAAAGAGATTGCCGACTACACTACTGCCGATTTGGAGAGCCCCTTGGCAGAACTTCATTTCGATGTACAGCAGATACCGTTGGCTGACAACTCCTTCGATGTACTGATTTGCAATCACCTGCTCGAACATGTTGCCGATGACCGACAAGCATTACGAGAGTTCTATCGCATTCTGCGCCCGGGAGGATGGGGTATTTTACTCTCGCCCGTGGACCGCACACGCGCCACAACCTTCGAGGACGACACCATTACCGATCCTAAAGAACGCACACGAATCTTTGGACAATATGACCATCGACGTTGCTATGGACGTGACTATGCCTCACGTCTCCACGATGCAGGGTTTGAGATGGAGCAAATCGATTATGCTGCCACCTTCACCGCAGCACAGCGGCAACAATACGCGTTACCTTCCGATTGGATTTATGTTGTACACAAACCCTCAGTAGGATAGTCAGCCTACACCATCTGTCCGATTGCATTGGGTACACGCGGAGACTCTCTCGGTGCGCTTTGTCGGCTATCTCTGTTGGCGAGGTGCAATCGCATAGGTCATAGCGGCACTGAGTATGTAGAGCCCCGACAACACCCACACGATACCGGTGTAGCCAATAGCATTGCGCAACAACGATACTAACAATGGGCCCACAAACGCAGAAAGGCCTGCTCCAAGGTTCAGCACTGACACGGCAGCGCCTTTATCGTTCTCCACCAACGAAGGCACCAATGCACTGAGTGGCACATACCCCGCTAACATAATACACCACAATGAGCCACAGAAAAGAATAAACCAGAAGTTGTTGCACAACATGGGTGAATAGTAGAAGAGCAACACCGTGACGGCACATCCCACGCCTCCAAACCAAGCAATGGTGTGACCCCAGCCGATACGGTCACCCACGATACCGAAGACCAGATTAAAAATAATATTAAACAAAAAGACAGAACCCCAGATGGAGGCCCACTCGGTATCGCTCATACCGTAGTCTTTCAGATAGAGAGGCATGAAGACCACAAAAGCGAATTGCGAAGTGGAGTTTATGATTCGGATGATACCTCCTATCAATACTTTAGGTTCGCGACGCAGAATGGTCAATCCATGCAACAACTCTTTCAATCGCGAAGTACCCGTATCGGTAGAAGTTTGTTTGTCGGCAAAGAGGTTGCTATCTCCGCACTTATTGACTTGCAACGCGAGTAGTGCACCGATGGTCACAAACACCAACGACGACCACAATGTCGGGAGCACGCCAATCTGTTGGATGGCATAAGCACCGTAGTAAGCCCCCAGCACATTAAGTCCTCCTGTAAAGACAAACCAAAACCAACCTTGGGCCGAGCTCAGGTTGCATTGTTCCACACGATAGGCTATCCACACGATGAATGTATAGGCAAAAAGTGGATAGCCTAATCCTTTGATAGCATAGGTAAGCAACAACATGGGGTAGTTAAGACTCGCCATGCCGATGCCGGCAAACCCCGCCATGCCAACGAGGTAGATAAGATAGCCCAACCCCATAGTGCGTCGCACACCAATGGTTTCGGCAATCACACCGGAGAACCACGAAGAGAGTGCAACGGCAATGCCATAGACTGTAAACAGTAGTTCGTGGTTAAGATTTTGTGAGGCGATGTAGCTGCTGAGCCATGTCTGCTCAATACCATCCCCCATCATGAAGATAAGTACACCCAAGAAACCCCACACCAAGGGCCGGGGCAACCCCGTTCGGGAAAAGAAGTTGGTCATTATGCAGTTGTAGAAGGTTAATTCTTTCTCAAAGGTAACAATAGATTGTCAAACAAGCAAGTAAAACGGCGACAAGTCGAATAAGTGACCTGTCGCCGTCATTGTAGTTTCTACAGAGTACTACTTTGCAGGTGTAGCCGGAGTATCTTTGATACCTAACTTAGTCTTCACTGCAGGCAACAAATCGATGACAACATCTTCATCAAAGTAGGCCAATGAACTTGCTGATGTATCGTAAACTACTGCATAGCCTCCTGCTTTGGATACCTCCTTGATAGCATCTTGCGCTTTTACAATAATAGGCTCCAGAAGTTCATTCTGACGCTTCTGCATGTCTTGTTGCGACACCTGTACGAATTCATCGTAGCGATTCTTCAGGTCGGTCAGTTCCTTCTCTTTGAGTTGACGAACCGAATCAGACATTGTTGTGGTCTTATCGTTCACCTGCTTGGTGTAATCGTTCAATTTGTTGTTGAACTCCACCTGTATTGTCTCGAGTTGATCCTGCAACTCTTTACCGTATGCCTCCAAGTTTTTGTTCATTTCGGTAGTCTCCGGCATCGACAGGATGAGTTCCTGTACATTGATACGACCGAGCTTCTGAGCAAATACCGATGTCGAACCGGCAACGAAAGCGACCATTAGGACGGTCTTGAGTAATTTTTTCATGAGAGTTTAGATGTATTATTTGTAATCATGTTGTTTGCTATTTCAAGGTAGCAATGACCGCTTGTGTTTGGTCGAGCGTTGCGGAGCTATAGAGCAACGTAGGGTTAGATGCTGCATCCAACACAAGGTCGTATCCACGACTCTTGGCGAAAGCCTCGATAGCGGCAAAGACTCGTTTCTGTATGGGTTGTATCAACTCTGTGCGCTTAGTCATCAGGGTACCCTCCTTCCCAAAAAGGCTCTCCTGAAACTCAGTAGCCTCCTGTTCCTTCTTGAGAATCGTATCCTCCATGGTTTGGCGATACGATGCCGAAAGTGAGGCCTTCTGCGACTGGTAATTGTTGTAGAGTGTTTCCACCTCTGCAAACTTGGCATCTACCTGCTTCTGATACTCTTCGCCCAGTTTATCGAGTTGAGAGAGGGCACTGTTATAGGCATCAATCGATTTGAAAATCTTCTCGCTGTCAACGACCATGTATTTTTGTGCATAAATCTCACCGACAAGCAAGCTACAAACAATGAACAATAATAGACGCTTCATAATCACTTCTTTAGGCTATGTTGTACAAATATAACAAAATTCTTTCAATTATATTGCCATAACGCTTAGAATTGTTGTCCCATGGTGAAGTGTATCTGACTACCGCTCTTTCCGGTGGAACCTGCCGGAGCATCAAATCCATAGCCCCAGTCAATACCCAGCATACCGACAACGGGCAAGTAGAGACGTACACCGAAACCGGCTGCACGCTTAATCTTAAATGGAGAGAAGGTCTTCCACGAGTCAAAAGCATTACCACCCTCTAAGAATCCCAATACATAAATCTGCGACGATGGCTTCAAGATGACCGGATAACGCAACTCCATTGTGTACTTGTTGTACGCCACCGAGTAGTTGCTCGATGGGTCGAGGGCTCCATCCTCGTAGCCACGCATGGCAATGATGTCGATACCATACATGTTGTATCCGGACATACCGTCACCACCCACTTCAAAACGTTCGAACGGTGATACCTTGTTCTTGTTGTAGTGACCCAGATATCCCATCTCGGCAGCTGTCATCAACACCAAGTTTTGATTGGTGGTCAAGGGGAAATACCACTTTCCCTTCAACTGCCACTTGTGATACTCAATCCAACGGTAGCGATCTTGGTCTGAGAGTTCACTGTCGCTATAATCCTTCCCATCCCAAGCAGAATAGGGAGGAGTAACCTGCAAGGAGACCGTAAACTCGGAACCGCTACGAGGATAGATGGGTTGGCTGACCGTACTACGAGACAAAACCAATTTTAATGCTAAAGTATTGGCCGCGCCATCACTCATCACAAAGTAACTCCAATTCTTCAGTGCATAGCGTTCGTAAGAGGCCTCCGCATAGAAGGTAAAGTTGGTATCGGGCCAACGTAGACGTTTTCCTAACCCGGCAGCCACACCCGTCGTACGAAAATACTGTGTAGCACTCTGCCAGATGTAGTATGCGTTGTTCTGCTCGGAGAGGTGCATTGAGAAGGTAAACGAGTTGGGCTTGTGACCGCCCAACCATGGGTCGGTAAAACTCATTGCCAGAGCCTTGTAATAGGTACCGTTGGTCTGTGCAGAGATGGAAAACTTCTGATTTTGACCCATCGGATAAGGACGCCAAGCTCCCTTCTTGAAGAAGTTACGTACCGAGAGGTTGTTCAAGGTGATACCCACCGATCCAACAAATGTACCCGATCCCCAACCACCGGCGATATTGAATTGATCGCTCGCCTGCTCCTCCAAAGGCCAATTGATATCGACCAACTCATTGGATACGGGTTTGATATCGGGCATGATTTTCTCTTGGTCGAAATGGCCCATACCCGCCAACTGACGAATGGTCTGCATCAGCAATGCGCGATTGTAGAGTTCGCCCGGGAAAGTATAAAGTTCACGCCGAATCACTTCATCATCGACACGCATATTTCCCGATATACCCACATTATTGATGGTAAACTGTTTACCCTCAAATATCTTCATCTCCATGTCGATAGAGTCTGCACCAATGATAATCTCGGCAGGGTCAATCTGCGACATCAGATAGCCGTTGTTCTGATACAATGACTTGATGGACATATCTTCGGGATTATCCTCCTTACCATACCCCAATCTCTTGTTGATTGTCTTCTTGTCGTAGGTATCGCCCGGATTCACACCGAACATACGCTGCAACTGATCTGTAGGATAGACTGAGTTACCTACCCAATCGATATTGCGGATGTAGTATTTGTTTCCTTCGGACACATCAATGCGAATACCCAATCGTCTTTCGTTGATGGGATAAATTGAGTCCTTCAGAATTGTAAAGTTGCGGTATCCCTTCGAATTATAGAAGTCGACAAGATTCTCCTTATCGCTCTCGTAATCATCTTCCTTGAGTTTGGACGACTTGAAGATATTCGCACTCTTCTGATGCGTTTTCTTCAGCGTACGACGCAACCTTTTGTCTTCAAACTGTTCATTGCCTACAAAGTCAATCTTCCCGATTTTCACTTTCTGCTTGCGGTCGATGACAAAGGTCACATTGACTGCATTCTGAATGACAGCATCGTTCTCAATGCGTGTAGTAACCTCCACATTACGGAATGCCTTGTCGGAGAAATATTTTTTAATTAATTTCGTATTCTTGTCAATAACATAGTCTGACAACTCGCCACCCGTCTTGAGTTGTAACTTTTCGATAATGTCCTTTTGACGTCCTCGGCCGACACCTTCACCCTCAAATAGCCAACGGTAGACACGAGGACGTTCGCGTACAAAGATTTCCATATCGACACTATCCCCATCAATGGTTGCGCCAACCTTCACATCGGCAAACAATCGTTGGTTCCACAGTTTCGATATCACCTCCGACATATTCTCGCTTGGCAGATAGATGGAATCGCCCGGAACAAGTCCCGTAGAGGCTTGGACCACGCTTTGATTAAGGTACTCAATACCCCTAAGATTGATTTTCCGTATAAAATAACGTTTTGGCGTTCCTTTCAGAATCTGTGCTTGCTCATTGAAGGGAGGAAGAGGATTCTCATCATCGTCCGATGTCTCTTCTTGAAGAGTGGCTGTGCTTCGTACAGTGACACTATCC
Organism: uncultured Alistipes sp.; assembly: GCA_964445055.1. Lineage (GTDB taxonomy): Bacteria > Bacteroidota > Bacteroidia > Bacteroidales > Rikenellaceae > Alistipes. The sequence continues at coordinate 1,203 of CAYUJP010000056.1, read as the reverse complement.
GTAGGGTTCTGCACTACGGTTTGCGCGATTATGCTACCGATACCCAATAAAGAGAGGGCTATCGTCGGGCATATCTTTCGTAAATGATTCATCTATCTGTTGTAACTCTTTTATTCAACTTCTGTACAATTCTATCGAGAACTTCAAGCATCGAGGCCTTCGTCCTTGGGCTCATCGCTCGACACCCGACCGAAACGGCGATCTCGTAAAGCATATTGCTCCAATGCCTCGTCAAATGATGCTTCCGTAAAGTCGGGCCACAGCACCTCAGGGAAGTAAAATTCGGCATAAGAGGCTTGCCATAGCAGGAAATTACTTAACCTCATCTCTCCGCTGGTTCGTATAATCAAGTCGGGATCGGGATAGGTCGCTGTATAAAGAGCAGAACTAATGGTGTGCTCATCAATTTGCGCGACCTTTAACGCTCCATCCGCAACCTTCTGAGCGATACATTGCATAGCGTAAACCAGTTCGGCACGAGAGGAGTAATTCAGCGCAAGAATCAGATGTAAGCGCTGTCCCGATGCTGTCTCTGTCTCAATACGATGCAACGACTCTTGCACTTGTCGTGAGAACGCGTACCGATTGCCAATCATTGACACCCTCACTCCTTGACGTTGTAACTCTTCGGACTCGCTGACGACACTTTGGCAGAAAAGTTCCATAAGAGTATCTACCTCCTTGGTCGGCCGATTCCAATTTTCAACGGAAAATGCATAGAGTGTAAGATACTCTACCCCATTGCGCACCGCCGCACGCACCGCCGCACGAATAGGCTCAACTCCATGCATGTGTCCATAGGAACGGTCTTTATTGCGCAACTTTGCCCAACGACCATTCCCATCCATGATGATTGCCACATGACGAGGTATGTGTCTCTGTTTGTCCATATAACCTACAAATGTACGGAATTTAATCTGATTTCACCTAATCGTACCACTTTTTTTGGTTAGCATCAATCGCGGATGTCTATTCCCCACATCATCTTGTCTCTTAACGTGTCGTAAAATGATATATTGTGTACCTGGGCCAGAAAGATTCTCTTTTCAGAACAAGTAACCGTTATCTCCGTTCCGTCTGCAATTTCGTAGGCCGTATTGTCGATAGATAGGGTAACCGATGACCGACGAGCACGAACGCGTAAACGGATAGAACTTGTATCGGGAACAACAATCGGCCGCATGGTCAAATTGTGCGAGGCCA
>CAYUJP010000055.1:6591-9057 GCA_964445055.1 uncultured Alistipes sp. | reverse complement strand
TTGCCGCTTGTCTGCTCTTGGCACACGTGGCAACGGGCTATGGCTGCCTTGCACACATCTACGCTATCGATAGCCGGTCGTGCCATGGCGCACTGTTTATCCTGCTGAAACTATCCATCTTCTACTACGCCTACAGGCGCGACAAGCAGGGCTTCACTCGTTCCCGCTCCATGCAGCGGTTGTTGCAAATAGATAAGGTGGTGAGCCTGTTTGCAGCCTTCCTGGTGAGTATGCTCGACATGAACACCTCGGTGATGTACTACTTCGTTGGCCGTCTGTGGTAGAGCCTCCCTTCCGAGAGACCTGCCTCCAAACAACATCAAAGGGAGTTACTATGGTAGTAACTCCCTTCGATGCAAAAAAACTCATTAAACAACTCTTTGATGTGTGCTCTATGCCCTCTCTGTGGCGCGTCTCGACGCTTTACAGGCATGCCAATAGGGAGGCACATCAGCCGTAATCCACTGGTTGCAACCGATGACGGCATGATGGCCTATGTGTACACGTCCCAGGATAGAGGAACAGGCATAAATCACCACATAATCCTCTATGATGGGGTGACGCGGCTCTTGCAGAATCTTGCCATCGGCATCATATTTGAAGCTGCGTGCGCCAAGTGTAACCCCCTGATAGAGTCGCACATGGTCGCCGATGAGGGTGGTTTCGCCAATCACCACACCGGTGCCATGGTCGATGCTGAAGTAGTCACCGATGGTAGCTGCCGGATGGATATCGATGCCGGTGAGTGAGTGTGCCATCTCGGTAATCATGCGCGGAAGCAGGGGCACGCCGCGTAGTTGCAACTCGTGTGCAAGTCGATAGTGTACCAGCGCAACGACAGCAGGGTAGCAGAGTATCACTTCGTCGTAGCTGTGGGCTGCGGGGTCGCCATCGAAGATAGCTTTTACATCGGTGCTCAATCGGCGACGCAACTCCGGGAGCATCTCCACAAGTTGTGTGGCAATCGCCTCACTGTCGAGTGTATGCTCCGCAGGGTGCCTCTCCGAGAAGAAGGTTTGTGTGTGACCGACAAGGTGCATGAGTAGCTCGTGCAGTTGCCGAAGATTTGTCTCCACAGGGTCGGAGTTGAAATATCCGTCGAACACCACGGCACGAAACAACTTTACAGCGTGCGCCAATGCGTGTGTGTCGATGCAGGCAACCTCCGGGTGGCGAATGTATGCATTAGGCTCCGAGAGCGCAGAAACAACATCTTGAATCATAACTTAAAACTCGATTTGTGCAGGATACTCGTCAAAGGCATAGAGGATGGTCGACAAGTAGCGCTCACCGGTGTCGGGCAACAGCACAACGATTCGTTTGCCACGATTCTCCTCGCGCCGTGCAAGACTCAATGCCGCATAGGCAGCTGCTCCCGACGAGATACCGACCAACAGACCCTCCTTTGCTGCCAACTGACGTGCGGTAGCCACAGCATTGGTATCCGACACAGCAATCACCTCATCGATGACCGCTGCATCGTAGTTCTTAGGTACAAATCCTGCGCCAATGCCCTGTATCTTGTGCGAGCCGGCATGACCTTGGCTCAATACGGGCGACGATGCGGGCTCTACAGCCACCACCTTGATGTTGGGATTCTTCTCCTTGAGTTTGCGACCGGTACCGCTCACCGTACCACCGGTGCCCACACCGGCTACAAAGATATCGACTTCGCCCTCGGTATCTTGCCAAATCTCTTCGCCCGTAGTCTCGTAGTGGCGCAAGGGGTTTGCCGCATTCTCAAACTGTTGCAGGATGATGGAGTTGGCAATCTCCTGATGCAACGCTTCGGCCTTGGCTATGGCGCCCTTCATTCCTTCGCTACCGGGGGTGAGCACCACCTGTGCACCGTAGGCGGCGACCAATCGACGTCGCTCGATACTCATGGTCTCGGGCATTGTCAGAATCAGCGAATAGCCCTTCACAGCCGAGGCAAACGCCAATCCTACACCGGTGTTGCCACTTGTCGGTTCAATGATGGTGACACCTGCATGGAGCACGCCACGCTTCTCGGCATCTTCAATCATTGCCACAGCAATACGGTCTTTGACACTCCCTGCAGGGTTGAACGATTCGACCTTGGCGGCAATCTTGGCTACGGCACCTACCTCAGCGGTGAGGCGGTTGATTTCAGTTAATGGAGTTTTTCCAACAAGCTCCACGATTGATTTTGCAATCTTTTTCATGGTTTAGGTAAATTTAAGGATAAAACAAAGGCGACACCTTTTTGAGGATGTCGCCATGACAATATACGATGTACAAACGTTATCAACACCCCAACGAGGGCGCACAACGATCGATGGCGACACGCACAACACGACAACAACAACATGCTCCCATTGTTGCCCCCCAAGTTGTGTTTGCTACCATCTTTAACATTTTCTAGAATCTTTCTTTCGGTGCAAATATAGTACGAAAAGCGTATGGTTGTTACGCTGTGCTCACGTTTTTTTTCGATGTGTGTTT
>CAYUJP010000055.1:2721-6491 GCA_964445055.1 uncultured Alistipes sp. | reverse complement strand
AAAATATTCATAACTTTGTAACGGTCACTTAAGCAAACCGAATTGCGGTTTGTCGACGACGAAATCACTTAATTTTCCAAAATAAACGAAACGTATCCATGAAACTAACATCGTTTGCCGTTGCGGCATTTATGGGAATGACGTTGTGCGGTTGCTCAACATCCCCGAAGACAAAGACACTCGTCCTCTACTACTCGCAGACGGGTGCGACAAAGACCCTGGCCGAGGAGTTGCAACAGCAACTTGGCGCTGATATAGCCGGCATCGAGGCGGTCGACCCCTACGACACCGACTATGCCGCTACGGTGGCGCGGTGGAAGCAGGAACGCGAAGCAGGGGCTCAGGTTGCCATTCAACCCTTGACCGTCGATGTCGATGCCTACGACACCCTCTTTCTCTGTTTCCCTGTTTGGGGTGGAACGTGTGCATCGCCCGTGCAGACGTTTCTTGCCGACCATTCGTTGGCAGGCAAGACGGTCGTAACCTTTGCCACCTTCGGTAGCGGTGGCATCGACTCGGCAACAGCCGACGTTGCAAAGGCACAGCCCGATGCAACCGTCATCAAGGGCTACGGCGTGCGCAATGCCCGAATCGCGAAGGCTCCGGCCGAACTTCGACGCTTCCTTATCGAGAATGGATATGTCGAGGGCGACATCGCACCCCTTCCGGAGTATGGCGCATCGACACCGGTGACTGCCGACGACATCGCGCTGTTCGATGCCGCTTGCGGCAATTATCAGTTTCCGCTTGGAACACCTCTGACGGTGGCAAAACGTAGCTATGAGGACGTTGAGGATTACAAATTCGATGTACTGGCGCAGACACCCGATGGCAACGAAACCGCATCGACCATCTATGTCGTTGTCCCTCAGGGCGGCACACCCGAGTTCACCCAAGTGGTACGTTAGCCTTCGTGAGATAGCCCTATGTGCAACGAGTCCTGCAGCTTTTGCAGGACTCGTTGTGTTCCGAGGGACCGACCCATCGGTTTGTTGCGCCCACATCCGAGCGTTACCCCGTTAGTTACACCTCTTCCAGAAATCGCAGGGTGTCGCGATGGTCGGCATAGTCCCATAGGGTAGGCGATTGTGCGTTGCCAAAGGGGATGCACCGGATGTCGGTTGTCTCTTCGGCTTGCAGGGCCGAGTCGTGTCCCACCACACATTGCAATTCGGTTGCATTTGCCCGAAGCCATGCCTTCACCTCGTCTAATGTGTCGTAGTAGCTGTAGTTGATTTGACTCAATGTCGTGGGGAAACTGCGCGATTCATAGAGTACCGCTCCTTGCAGGTCGATGAAGCGAAGTTGACGCATCTCCAGCAGTGCCCGACATTGGCGGTAGTTGTTGCGATACTTCGGATTTGTTGCCGTGCAGTGCAAGGTTGGCCGATAGCCGCGAGGCAGAAACAGCAACGACACGTTGCGACAACCCAAGCCCGAGTAGCTGAAGATGTCGCGCTCCAATCCGCGCAGCTCCGCCTCGCTCTCGGTGCCATCGAGCAGGGCGACCGACTGTCGGCTGCCACGCAGGAGTGCGGGAATGTCGGCATAGCGGTTGCGAAAGTAGCGGTTGGTGTTGTTGCTTCCGGTAGCAATCACCGCATCGGGATGCTCCTCGTCTGTGGCAAGACGCAACGCCGCCTCAGGCGCTATCTCGTGCAGCTGTTCCACGATGTAGCGCATCAGCACCCTATCTTTGCTCGAGGGTTTCACCACACAACGGTGTCCGCTCATCACCACACACAACACATCGAAGAACCCCACCAGCGGGATGTTTCCGGCTGCGATGACCAGCACTTCGCGCGGTTGTGTGGTGGGCCGATAGTGCGCCATCCATGCGGTGAGTGCCTCGCGTTGCAGAAATTGCGTGCGTATAGCCTCCACCGCTCCAATCACCTCGTCGTGTTGCCACCAACTGTTCTCCGCCACGGCACGAGCCACCACTTCGCGACTCTGTGCCGTAGCACCAAACGCGACAAGCCTTTCGCCCAACGTTGCAAAGAGGTCGATGTTTGCGGTCGTATCCATCACTTTGTTTCGTTTAGCATGTTGTAGGTCTTCTCGGTATATGCTGTGAAGGCTTCGCGGTAGTTCTCCCCAATCGGTACACTCTCTTGCTCGTCGTTGGCAAAGAAGATGCGCCCTTTGGCGTAGCCCGCCATGCGTTTCAGATTGACGATATACGACCTGTGTACGCGCATGAAACTCTCTGCCGGCAACACCACCTCCATGTTCTTCATGCGATAGAGGGTTGTCAGCACCTTGCCGTTGGCCAGATGTATGCGTATGTATTCGCCCATGCTCTCCAAGTAGACAATCTCATCGAGTTGCACCAGCGACACCATGTGGTCGGTCTTTACCGTCAGCACTTTGCGGTTGTCGCTCTCTACGGAAGGCGCGGTCTCCTCGGCCTCGCTCTTCGCCGCGGCTTGGTTCTGTTTGAGCGACAGCAGGGTTGCTGCACGTTGCACCGAGCGGTTGAAGTCGTCGAAACTGAAGGGCTTGAGCAGATAGTCGAGTGCCTCCAACCGAAAACCCTCGACGGCATACTCCGAGTAGGCGGTGGTGAAGACCACTAAGGGCCGATGCTCACTCTCCAGATTGCGGATAAACTCAATGCCGCTCATATCGGGCATGTTGATATCGCAGAACACCAACTCCACCTCCTGCTCTTGCAACAATTTTGCAGCAGGCAGTGTGCTCCGAAACTCACCCACGAGCTCCAGCTCATCGATACGCGACACATAGGTGCGTATCTTTCTCAGCGCCAGCGGTTCATCGTCTATAGCTATACATCTAATCATGCGTAGTGGGAATCACAAGTTTAACTCTGTACATCGAGGGGCGTCGCGTGTCGATGACCAGCGTGTAGCGCTCCCCGTAAATCAACTGCAGTCGGCGTTGTACATTCTCCAACCCGATGCCGTTGCCCTTCTTGTTGGGGTCGGTCGTGTGCAGACTGTTGATAAAACAGTAGTGTACCTGATTGTTGTAGTAGCGTACCCGTATGTGAATAAACGAACGTTTCGAGTAGCTGATGCCGTGCTTGAAAGCGTTCTCCACAAACACAATGGGCAGCAACGGCGGAATGGCTATGCGGTCGCTCAACTTCTTAGGGTAGTCAAACCGAATCTCCACATCCTCGGTGTAGCGCAGTCGCATCAACCGTATGTAGTTCTCCATGAAGAGCAAATCTTTCGCTAAGGGAATCGACGTGTGCCCCGACTCGTAGAGCACGTAGCGCATCATCTTCGACAACTCAATGACTGCATCTTGGGCCGACGAAGGGTCTATGTCGATGAGTGCATGGATGTTGTTGAGCGTGTTCATCAGAAAGTGGGGATTAATCTGATACTTCAGATAGTCCATCTCCGCTTGCAGATGCTGGCGTTGCAACTCCTCCATCTTCTGCTCGTCGCGTATCGACTGATACATCATCTTGATGGCGGTGTTGGCACTGTTCATGAAGAGCCCCAACACGATATTCCAGTAGAGAGGCAGGTCGGTGAAGGAGGCGTGTTTCGGGCTGATGACATGTTCGGGAACCCCCACAGCTCCCAAGTAGTTGTCCAACAGGTCGACCCCGTAAAATACCACCGTGATGAAGCAGATGTTCGTGACGGCATACCTCACATACCGGTGCTGTTTCACATAGGGCGTGAGCAGGGCATTGTGTACGATGAAGACAAACAGATAGGGAGCAATTTGCTGCCAGGCAATCAGTATGTTCGAGAAGTAGACATGCTCCTCCGACATCATCTTCGAGTTGA
>CAYUJP010000055.1:0-2621 GCA_964445055.1 uncultured Alistipes sp. | reverse complement strand
GCAATCAGTATGTTCGAGAAGTAGACATGCTCCTCCGACATCATCTTCGAGTTGAGAATGGGCACCAGCAGAATCGCCAGCCACACCAACACGTAGAGCAGGTTTTCGCCAATCTTCTGTTTGCGGTAATATTTCATCGCAGCTGCTGTTTCTGGAGCAGCGACACGTCGTAGAGGTAGCGTTTGATGCTCCGCTTGGGGGTCTTCTCAAACTCCGTAGGGTAGAGCGTAATCTCGGTCACACGCTCGTAGGCGGCGAGCATGGCGTTCAACTCGTGTAGGTTGTTCTCCATAATCTGAGGCAACTCCTGCTTGCTCACCCCTTCGAGCTCTGCCAATTCGTAGTCGGGCACCACCAGTGCGTGCAACTTGCCGTTGTGCTCCAGCACCAGCGACTCCAGCACCAGATACATGTTGTTGAGCCGGTCTTCAATCTCTTCGGGATAGATGTTCTGTCCGCTTCCGGTCAGAATCATGGTCTTCGACCGTCCGCGTATGTAGAGCGTGCCATCCGGCTCCACGGTGCCGATGTCGCCCGTGTGCAACCACCCCTCTTCGTCGAGTACGGCTTGGGTGTCGCGCTCGTTCTTGTAGTAGCCCTTCATCACATGCTCTCCGCGCACCAATATCTCGCCGGCCTGCGTCTCGGGCTCTTGCGAGTCGATGCGTAGCTCCAGATACTTCACATAGTTGCCGCACGAACCCGCCTTGAATCGGTCGTCGGTGGTGAAACTAATCAACGGTGCACACTCCGTCATGCCATAACCCACCGTGATGGGGAACTTTATCTTCATCAGGAAAGCCTCGGTCTCCTGATTCATGGGAGCACCGCCCACGATGAAAATCACCACCTCGCCTCCGAAGGCACTCATCATCTTCTTGCGTATGACCGAGTGTATGGCAGTGTTGAGCAACGGAATCTTCATGGCAATCGACATGGGACCCTTCTCCAATAGAGGCAACACCTGTTTGCGGTAGACCTTCTCCAAAATCAGCGGCACACAGCAAATCACCGTCGGTCGCACGGTCTGCATCGCCTCAATCAGTATCTTGGGCGAGGGAATCTTTCCCAACAGCGTCACATGTCCACCCACAGCCAATGGGGTCAGGAAGTCGAAGGCGCAGCCGTAGGCGTGTGCCAACGGCAGAAACGAGAGTGTGCGTCCTCCGCGTGTGAAGTAGTGGGTGTGGCTCTGCTGGTTTATGGCATCGCGTCCGATGAGCACATTGCCCGTGAGGTTGTTCACCGTCAGCATCACCCCCTTCGAGTAACCGGTTGTCCCCGAGGTGTAGTTCAGCAACACCACTTGGTCGTTGGGTATGTCGGGATATTTGATGTCGTCTTTCGAGAATCCATGCTTGTATTTGACACGGTAGTTCTTCACAATCTCCTGCACATAGAGTCGCAACGACTTGCCGCTCTGCTCGTAGATGACATGAAAGTCGGTGAGCGACAACACCGCCTTCACGTGCGGAATCTCGTCGGGCTCAATCAAATCCCAGTAGGTGTCGCCGATGAACAGCAACCGACTCTCCGAGTGGTTGATGATGTGGACGATGTCGTTGGCCGTGAAATCTTGCAGAATCGGCACAATCACCGCTCCATAGGTGATGGTTGCCAGGTAGGTGATGCACCAACGAGGGTTGTTGCGCCCGATCAGCGCCACGCGGTCACCCCGATGGATGTCCGCTTTGCGAAAGAAGAGATGAATTTTGGCAATCTCTTTTGCCATCTCGTAGTAGGAGAAGGTCTCTCCTTTGAAGTAGTCACTTAGTGCCGGCAGCTCTCTATGTTCGCGGAAACTGGCCTCATAGAGTTTGATTAGGTTCTCTTGCAACATGATGCAATGGGTTGTGTGGGGTTAGTTTTTATCGGTCTCCGACCGCTCCTCCTCGTCCGAGGTGTCCGAGCGGACCGGTTGCCAGATGTAAATTTTCGACTCGGTGCCGTTGCGCAACCGTCCGATGTTCTTGCGGTGGGTCCACAGCAAGAGCACGGCAGCTACGAAGGCAAAGACAATGAGCGAAGTCGATTTGTTGGAAGAGAGCAAAACAAACAAGGGAAAGCAACATCCTGCAATCATCGAGGCGAGCGACACGTAGTGCGACACAATCAGCACCACGCACCACACGCTGAAGCAGAGCAACACGGCGGTAGGGTGTATGCCCAACACGGCACCGACCAACGTAGCCACCCCTTTGCCACCTCTGAATTGCGCAAATATCGGGAACACGTGACCTAACACCGCGGCAAACACCGCCACAATCTTCAGGTTGATGAGCCACACATCATCGATGTTGTCGCAGTGCTTCAGCAATCCGAGCAACGCCACAGCGACAAACCCTTTCAGTACATCGAGTACAAACACCGGCACTGCAGCCCGACGTCCCAACACACGCAGCATGTTGGTCGTTCCGGCATTGTGGCTTCCGTGTTCGCGAATATCTATTCCGTAATATTTTTTACCAATCCAGATAGCATTGGGCACCGAGCCTAACAGATAGGCAATCAGAATCATCAATGCAGCAAAACAGTAGGTCGAAATCATATCTTACAATAAATCAACAATAAACCAATCTATTCGCAAATATAATAAAATATTTCAGATAATTGCACTATCC
>CAYUJP010000054.1:0-9161 GCA_964445055.1 uncultured Alistipes sp. | reverse complement strand
AGCCAAACATGCAACTTCGGGCAAACTGCAAAATAAACATCGGACTCAATGTCTTGCGCCGACGTGCTGACGGATATCACGACCTTGCGACGGTGATGATTCCCGTGCGACAGCTCTACGACGAACTTACCCTCGAACGAAGCGATGCAACACGCCTCATCGAGCGAGGATTGCACATCGACTGTCCCGCTGAGGAGAACATCTGCATCAAGGCGTGGCAACTGATGCACGACCGCTATGGGGTGGGAGGCGTTGTCATCGACTTGGAGAAACGAGTTCCCTTTGGAGCCGGTCTGGGTGGAGGTTCAGCCGATGCTACGGCTGTGTTGTGTGGCATCGATGCGCTCTACGAGTTGCACCTGAGCGAGGCGGAGCTCATTGCGTGTGCCGCATCCATCGGTAGCGACACGGCATTTTTTGTGCGCAACACGCCCCAACTGTGTAGCGGTCGGGGGGAGGTGATGCAACCGGTGTCGCCCCACATCGAGGGGCTGACGTTGCTCCTCATCAAGCCCGACGAGAAGGTCTCCACTCGCGAGGCCTATGCAGGTGTTCACCCCGCACTACCCCATCGACCTCTGTCCGAGCTCATCGAACAGCCTGTGGAACAGTGGCAACAGAGCATCGTCAATGACTTCGAGCCCCACATCTTTGCCGGACATCCCGTGCTGGCCCGACTCAAGCAGAGTTTGTTGGACCAAGGGGCTCTCTATGCGGCCATGTCGGGCAGTGGCTCCACACTGTTTGGACTCTTTGCACGTGCGGAGCAGGCAAAAAATTACATCCCGCCATACGACGGGATGTTTATACACAGCGAACGACTCTAACGCTACCCTCGCATTGGGCCGACAGAGAATCGGCTCTACGGGGCGGCAATCGTCAGTTCTTCAGCGGAATCTTGGCAATGCGAAGTTCGTGACGGCCTCCCTCAAACTGCGTAGCGAGGTAGGTCTCCACCGCCTCGACCGCCTCGTCGTTGGTGATGAACCGAGCGGGTAACACCAGCACATTGGCATCGTTGTGCTTCTTCACCAATTCGGCAATCTCCTTACACCATGCCAGTCCGGCACGTATCTTTGCATGTTTGTTGAGCGTGATGGCCATGCCCTCGCCCGAGCCGCACAGCGCAATGCCACGCTCCAACTCACCCCGCTCGATGGCCTCAGCCAGCGGATGGGCATAGTCGGCATAATCGGCCGCAGCTTCGGAGTTTGTACCAAAATCGTAGATGTCGTACCCCTTGGCTGACAGGTAGCCTGTCAAGAACTCCTTCATCTCATAGCCGGCGTGGTCGCTTGCTATACCTAATTTCTTATCCATGACTTGAACCTCTGTTTTTTTGAAGTGAAACACTTATCGTAGCACAAAGATAGTGACTATTTGGTGATGTTGCACCGCTCTGTAGAAAAAACGGACAAAGAATTTTCGCTCTTTGTCCGTTGAGAATAGACTCAAAACAGCAGTTGTCCTACCGAATGGAGCACCGCCGTGCGGTGTTATTTCGAAGCACGCTTGCGGTCGACCTCGTGCAACAGAATCTTGCGCAGACGCATGGCATGGGGGGTCACCTCCACATACTCATCCTCCTTGATGTACTCCAAAGCCTCCTCCAACGAGAAGATTTTGGGCGGGGTGATGACGGCCTTGTCGTCGGAACCCGAAGCACGCATGTTGGTGAGCTGCTTGGCTTTGGTGACATTGACCGTGATGTCGCCGGCACGCGAACTCTCGCCGATGACCTGGCCCTCGTAGACCTGGTCCATCGGGGCAATGAAGAATCGTCCGCGGTCTTGCAACTTGTCGATGGAGTAGGCGTAGGCTGTACCTGTCTCCGAGGCAATCAACGAACCGTTGGTACGCATCTCGATGTCGCCGGTCCACGGCTCGAAATCCTTGAGACGGTGGGTCATGATGGCCTCACCTGCCGTAGCGGTCAGCATGTTGGAACGCAATCCGATGATACCACGCGAAGGAATGGTGAACTCCAGTCGGGTGCGACCCGAAGTCGACTCCATATTGACCAACGTACCCTTGCGCTTGGTGGCCAACTCGATGACCGTACCGGCGCACTCGTCGGGACAATCGACCGTCATCTCCTCAATCGGCTCGCACTTGGTGCCATTAATCTCCTTGACGATGACCTTGGGCTGTCCCACCTGCAACTCGTATCCCTCGCGACGCATGGTCTCGATGAGCACCGACAGATGCAACACACCACGTCCGAAGACCACAAAGGAGTCGGCATTCTGTCCGGGCTCGACACGCAGAGCAAGGTTCTTCTCCAACTCGCGGTCAAGACGCTCCTTCAGGTGGCGCGAGGTGACAAACTTGCCATCCTTGCCAAAGAAGGGTGAGTTGTTGATGGTAAAGAGCATCGACATGGTAGGCTCGTCGATGTGGATGGGGGGCAGCGGTTCGGGCGACTCATAGTCGCAAATCGTGTCACCGATTTCGAATCCTTCGATACCTACAATCGCACAAATCTCGCCACACGCTACGGTGTCGACCTTCTTCTTGCCCAATCCGTCGAAGACCATCAAATCGCGAATGCGCGTCTTGACCATGGTGGTGCCGTCGCGCTTGGCGAGGGTGACATTCTGCCCTGCCTGCAACGAACCTCGTGTCACCTTACCCACGGCGATACGACCTACATAGGGCGAATACTCCAGCGAGGTGATGAGCAACTGCGGAGTACCCTCCACAATCTCAGGTTCGGGAATCTCGTCGATGATGGCATCGAGCAACGGAGCAATCGAGTCGGTAGGCTCGGTCCACACGTGCGACATCCACCCCTGCTTGGCCGAACCGTAGATGGTTTTATAGTCGAGCTGTTCCTCGGTGGCATTGAGCGTAAACATCAGGTCGAACACCTGCTCGTTGACCACATCGGGACGGCAATTGGGTTTGTCGACCTTGTTGATGACCACGATGGGTTTCTTTCCCAGCGCAAGAGCCTTCTGCAACACAAAACGGGTCTGAGGCATGGTTCCCTCAAATGCATCGACTAACAACAGCACGCCATCGCACATGTTGAGCACACGCTCCACCTCACCACCGAAGTCGGCGTGTCCCGGGGTATCGATGATGTTGATTTTGTAGTCCTTGTAGATGACCGACACATTCTTCGACAGGATGGTGATGCCTCGCTCACGTTCCAAATCGTTGTTGTCCATGATGAGTTCGCCGTTCTGCGTTGCATTGTCACGCAACAGGTGGCCGGCCAGAATCATCTTATCTACCAGAGTTGTCTTGCCATGGTCGACATGGGCAATTATGGCGATGTTTCGTAGTTTTCGCATTTTCAATTCGCTATTTTTACAGCGACAAAGGTAATAAAATCTTAAGAAAAGTGTTACTTTTGTTCACTGTTATAAAGTTTCATCTCTTATGAACTATTCATTGCAAGTTGCCGGACGTAGCTGCGTCGTCGTTGGACGCGCTGCTGAAGAGCTCCCCAACCTATTGCCACAGAAACGTATCATCGTCTTTACCGACCGCACCATTTTAGCCCTTCACCCCGAACTCTTCGCCGGACGCGAAGTGATCTGCATGGAGCAGGGCGAGGAACACAAGAGCCTGCAGAGTGTCGAGATGCTTTGTCGCGAACTTGTGACCCGCAATGCCGACCGGAGCACCTTCCTGTTGGGTGTGGGCGGAGGTATTGTCACCGACATCACCGGATTTGTCGCCTCAATCTACATGCGCGGTATCGCCTTCGGGTTTGTGTCGACTACCCTATTGGGCAACGTCGATGCCAGCGTTGGCGGGAAGAACGGTGTCAATTTCGACGGTTACAAAAACATGATAGGCGTCTTTGCACAACCTCAATTTGTGATTTGCGACACCTCGCTTCTTGCTACGCTCCCTCTGCGCGAGTTGCGTGCCGGGCTGGCCGAGGCCATCAAGAGTGGCATCATCGGCGATGCAACACTCTTCGAACTTATCGAACAACACACCTTCGAAAGTTTGTGTCGCGATGAGGAGCTGCTGAGCCGGATTGTGTTGCACTCGGTGAAGCTGAAAGCCGACATTGTGAGTCGCGACGAGCGCGAGGCGGGCGAGCGACGCAAGTTGAATCTGGGTCACACCTTTGCCCATGCCATTGAGAAGTGTACCCACGCGATGAACCACGGTGAGGCGGTAGCCGTAGGAATCGACCTCATCGCACAGATTGCCCACTACCGCAGGATGCTCTCTTCGACGGCACTCGACCGAATTCACGCGTTGTTGCTGAAGATGGGATTCGAGGTGCAACCGCCTGTTCCGTTGGAGGATTTGTTGAAAGCACTCACCAAAGACAAGAAGAGCGATGGCAACAACATCCATGTGGTGATGCCTACCGACATCGGACGTTGCACGGTGGAGACCTTCACACACGACAAATTTGCTGCCTTGGCACGCCAATCGCTCTGTTTGAAGTGAAGCAGTAGATAATCAGCCGAATCGGTTGATACGATTAATATTACACACGTAGCGCGATGGAGAACATCCATCGCGCTATATATTAATAATGTTACGTGTAAGCCGTGCTACTCTACATAGAGCACCAATCCCTTGAGATACTCCCCTTCGGGGTGGTAGATGTTGATGGGATGGTCGGCAGGCTGTGTCAGTTGGTGCAAGATGCGCACCTGACGACCGGCAATGGCGGCAGCCGAGAATACGGTGGTGCGAAACAACTCCTTCGACACCGCTTGCGAGCACGAGAAGGTGAAGAGAATTCCTCCCGGACGAATCTGTGAAATGGCGCGGGCATTGAGTCGTTTGTAACCCTGCATGGCATTTCCCAGCACCTTGTGATGCTTGGCAAATGCAGGTGGGTCGAGGATAATCAGGTCGTAGCGGGGACCTATCTCCTTGAGATACTCCACTGCATCGCATGCCAACGTGGTGTGCGGAACGCTGTCGCCGAAGTTCAGCCGCATGTTGGCATCGGCCAACTGCACGGCACGTTCCGAGGCATCGACCGAGCAGACCTCCTTGGCCCCTCCCGCTGCGGCATAGACCGAGAACCCGCCGGTGTAGCAGAAGGTGTTGAGCACCGTGCGCCCCTGTGCATAGCGCCCCACCAACTCGCGATTGCAACGTTGGTCGAGGAAGAAACCGGTCTTCTGACCCTCCTCCCAATTGACCAAAAACCGATGTCCATTCTCCAACACCTCTTGCGATGGGTTGTCGACACGGCCATAGAGATAGCCGTCGACCGCCTGCAACCCCGCTTTGTAGGGCACCGTCTGCGAACTCTTGTCGTAGATAGCTTGCAACCGATTGCCATACAAGTCACGCAACGCGGTGGCAATGTCGGCTCGCGACAGATACATGCCCACCGAGTGGCACTGCATGACGGCTGTTGTACCGTAGATATCGACAATCAGTCCGGGCAACAGGTCGCCCTCGCCGTGAATCAGACGATAGCAAGTGGTGTGGGCACACTCAATCAGCCCCAAGCTGCGACGCAACTCATAGGCCGAACGCAACCGCTCGGCCCACCATGCCGCATCTAACGGCTCCTGTGTGAAGGTGAGCACCCGCACAGCGATGGAGCCTATCTGGTAGTGCCCGCGTGCGATGAAGTCGCCGGCAGCGGTATAGACATCGACCACTTCGCCTTCGCGAATGGTGGAGCCACTACACTCCACACGTCCTATGGCACCGGAAAAAATCCAAGGATGACGCCGTTGCAACGACTCCTCCTTGCCTTTGCGCAGATAGATACGAGGATAATTCATTGTTCTGAATCTTTAGGGTTTAGGGGTTTGTTGCAACACCCGATAGATTTCGGGGCAAATCCAAGCATCGGTAGCTGCATAGCGCAACTGTTTCTCGGTGAGCGACGAAGCCTCCCAATTGCTCAGCCGTTGTGCCTTCGAGACACGCTTACCAAGCACAATGGCCGAGAGCTTGCGCAGGCTCTTCTCCTCGATGCCCCACATCGGTGCAAGTTGTTGCAAATCGACAAACCCTCCGGGTCGGAAGTGACGCAACACACTCAACGAACGGATGTCGCCCGCCACATCGGCCCCAACTTTGATGATGGCTTTGTTCTCCAACAGTTTGACAAGCAACTTGTCAAAACGGATGCGATTCAGCCGAAACAGATAGCAACAACGGTAGGTCGAGAGTTGCAACAGCGCCACACGGTAGGTTACACCCGCCATGAACGAGGGACGTGTCTCGGTGTCGAACCCGATGATGGGCGATGCCGACAACTCGGCACAAGCCTTCTCAATCTGCTCCTCGCGGTCGACCACCACGATAGGCCCTTCGAAGAGGGCTGCAGGCAAGAGTGCCGTCTGCTCGTTGCTGATTGTTGCTGGAAATATCGTCTTCTCCATGACTGTGCTATCTGAAGTGACAAAGTTACCGATTTATTATGAGTTTCCCACGCTTGTCTACAGAAATTTTACCATCCTCCTGCAACTGCTCGACACAACGCAACACGCGCTTATCGTCTTCGCGCAACGAAGCGACCAACTCTTTAATCGAACGAGGCTCGCTCTGCAACAGGTTCAGAATTTGTGTAGGGAGGTCGCTTGTCGGTGTGCCCTGACGTTGTTGCTTGCGACGTTCGATGCAACAGTCGCACACACCACACGCCACAGCATCGGTCACCCCAAAGTAGCGCTCCAACATGACACTACGACACTCCGTGCGGTTGGATTCGTAGGCAACCATCTGTGCAAAACGCTCCTCGGTCTGTGCCAGTCGGTAGCGATAGGTTTCGGGAGCGATGTAGAGGTCTTTGGTGGGCAGTCGCTCGCAGTCGAAGAAAATCAGGGGCGACTGATTCGAGGGGATGTAGCGTATCACGTGCATCTGCCACAGACGTTTGAAGAGGTCGTGTACCTTCTCCATCCGGTAGCCGGTGGCGGAGCAGATGGCCAGCTCGTCGATGGCTCGGAAGTCGGTGAAGACCCCATCGTACATGCGCAAGAGGGTACGTAGAAAATAGTCGAGGTCGTTGTGCACGACACGCAACTTATAGAGGTCGTCGCGACTTATACAGAAGAGGATGCGTGCCGGATTCTTCAGCTCCTCGGTGAGGGTCATGTAGCCATTCTGCTGCAACAGATGCAACACCGCCGTCACCTTGCCTTGAAACAGGTGGAACTTGCTGCAGAAGTCGTAGATGTTGAAGATAAACGAGGCTTGGGCGCCATCGCCTATCCCCACCTGAAAGTAGGAACAAATCTTCTCGTAGATGTCGCGCACCTCGTCCAAAGGCGGATATTGCAGTGCGAAACGTTTGCGAACCCGACTCTCGTCGCCTGTAGCTACTAACAGCACGGCATAGGCTCGGCGTCCATCGCGTCCCGCACGTCCCGCCTCCTGATAGTAGGCCTCCAACGAATCGGGCATGGAGTAGTGTACGACAAACCGCACATCGGCCTTGTCGATACCCATACCAAACGCATTGGTTGCCACGATGATGCGTTTGCGTCCCGACATCCACTCCTCTTGACGGATGGCACGCTCGGCATTGGGAAGACCGCCGTGATAGTAGGTGGCGGTAATGCCCGCATTGCCTAGAAAATCGGAAAGTTGCTCGCACCCCTCGCGAGTACGCGCATAGACGATGCCACACCCCTCTACCCGTTGGATGATGCGCAAGAGTTGACCGTTCTTGTCGTCGTCGTGACGCACGGCATAGGAGAGGTTGGCGCGTGCAAAGGAGCTACGGATGAGGTTGGGCTTCGCGAAGTGGAGCTTCTCCATGATGTCCTCAGCCACTTGCGGTGTAGCAGAGGCTGTCAGCGCCAACACCGGCACATCGGGCAGTCGCTCGCGGAGTTCGGCAATGCGCAGGTAGGAGGGGCGGAAGTCGTAGCCCCATTGTGAGATGCAGTGCGCCTCGTCGATGGCCAATAGCGAGCAGTTCATCTTCTGCACACGATAGCGGAAGGTGTCGGTTACCAATCGTTCGGGAGCCACATAGAGAAACTTCACATCGCCATAGACGCAATTGTCGAGGGCAATGTCAATCTGTCGATTTGTCAACCCCGAATGAATGGCCACGGCATTGATGCCACGCTGACGCAGATGGTCCACTTGGTCTTTCATCAGGGCAATCAGCGGAGTCACCACGATACACAACCCGTCGCGCATCATGGTCGGTACTTGGTAGGTGATGGACTTACCACCACCTGTCGGCATCAGTGCTAAGGTGTCGCGACTGTTGTAGACCTCGGTGATGATCTGCTCCTGAATGCTTCGGAACGAGTTGTACCCCCAAAATTGCTTGAGGGTATCGCGCATCTGTTGTCCTATGTTTGCCGAATGCTCCATACGCACAAAGATAACCTTTTTTGAGGAGATTGCCACACACCTTTCGGCTGTAGACACCAAAAAAACGCGACAGCCACAAGGTTGTGACGGTCGGTAACACAGCGACGAGCGTGTGTGGAGCGCAGATGTGGGTCAGCGCCACGTGAAAACACCGCGACAGATGGGTGTCCCCTCGGTGGTGCGAATCTCTATCAGCGAACGCGCCGGAGACTCCTGCAACACAACGGCAAGGGTGTCGCCATAGCGCGACTCCTTGATGAAATTGAGGTCGAGACGCAACGGGCGGTCTTCGGCAAAGCGCTCGATGGGCAATACGTCGAGCATCAGGTCGATGTAGCGCATGGTGTTGACATGTCGGTTAAAATCGATATCGGAGTAGGCAACACGATGCGTCAACTGAGGTTCGCCCTCGGCAGCAGGCACCTTGCAAGGCCTCTCGGCAGGCGATGCCTCATCGACAATGGCAGCATTGTGTTGTTCGGCCACAGCGCGTAGATCGACGGCACGACGTTCGGTCAAATCAATCATACACCACTGCGAGACTACCCTACCAAACCGCACGCCCGCGCGGTCAATCAACTCGAAGTTACGCGTTGAGAGAGCACGCCCATAGTCGCTAATCCAAGTCAAAATCCGGTAGTCGGTATATTCGCTCGGACGACTGTCAAACTCAAAGGCAATGCGCGACAGTACCCACGAGTAGTTGTCGCGATTCAGCGCATCGACGCCAAACCCTTTGCTGTGTGCATCGACACCTGCCACATTGAGTACATTCTCACCCAATGCCCCCAACGTGATGCGAAGCGTGAAGTCAACCTCCTGTGGCTCCACCCGAAACGAATATGCACTTTTTGTTGCCATACGTTACACTCTTT